>JBBRZQ010000003.1:0-95548 GCA_038236535.1 Actinomycetales bacterium | reverse complement strand
TGCTCCATCAACCACGCCGCACTCGAAGACGAGGACGACAGGTCCACCACCCCCCGGTCCTCAGCCTCCTGCACCAACCCGACCCGGGCACACTCCAGCTGCACCGCCAACGCATCCATCGCCGCCGCCACAGCGGCAAAGCCCTCATTGCCGACCCGCCACAGCTCGGACGGAAGCTTGGCCAGCTGCTCAACCGCCCCGGTCAGGAACCCGGCAGGACCCAGCACAGGATCCAGGGCAGGATCCAGCGCGGGACCCACCTCCTCACCGGCCACCCCACGTTCGAACATACGTCCAGTCTACCCGAAAACAACCCAGGAGACAAACCGTCCAGTCGGCGAAAACCACTGCTAACAAACAGGATTCAGACTGCCTGAAGTTTCGTGCTGAGGACAGATCCCGGCTCAAGAACCAGCTCATCCGGCAGCTCCGATGGGAAGGGGCAGACCGGGTTGACGCGCTTCGGAGAGCCGCTGGAGACTGATCAGATCAAGGGGGTTCGGTTCGCTCGTCGGGCCCCAGGAGGTCGAGGAGACGAGATGACAGCCACACCCGTCAACGCCCGAAAACATGGCACCGGCAGGACGTCAGGCTATGTGGTAGCCGTCCTGATCAACGTCATCATGTTGATCCTGGTCAACCTGCGCCCCGGATGGCGAGAGCTGCCCTTCCTCACCGAGGACCTGGCCGGCATCCTCTGGTTGATCAACCTGTCCATGCTTACCAGCGCTGTGCTCAACCTGGCCTACCTGCTCTACGACCCGGCCTGGTTCTCTTCGGTCGGCCAGATAGCCGTCTCGGCGATCGGCATGGCGGCCGCCATCCGGTTGTGGCAGGTATTCCCGTTCGACTTCTCGGCATACTCCTTCACCTGGGCGGCGGTCACCCGGGTACTGCTGGTGCTGGGCATCTTCGGCTCGGCCGTGGCTATCGTCGCTGAGCTTGTCCGGCTCCCCGGCCGCAGGATCACGGCCGGTGCCCGGTCGCAGTCCCCCGAGCACCCCTGAGCGGATCCGCAGAACCGGCGCGATCCCCCCACCGCTGGGAGTCGGACGCACGATCAGGTGCCGGACTCCGGGTCGTGACCAGTGAGGTCCTCGGGCGTCAGTGCAGCCAGGGTGTCCCGGAGCGACTCAGGAGGATGAACCTGGCGACGACCGAAGGCGCGCAACACCTCACGAAGCCCTACGCCGAGACCCCGGGGTGGCAGTTCGATCTCGTACTCGACAGCGTCCGACTCGTGTTCGGTGATCCGAACCCCGATGGGTCGCTCCTCCAGCATCGCGATGACCGCCTTGTTGTCCGCCGCAACCAGCGCCGTGAAATGGCGGATGCCTTCTTGCCGCGCCCGATCAGCCAGCCGGCTCAGCAGCTCGGTGCCAAGTCCGCGCTGCTGCCACTCGTCAATGACGGTGACCGCCACCTCTGCGCCCTCGGGGTCGTCGGTGCGCCGGATGTAGCGAGCGATACCCAGGCCCCGGCCATTAGCGGGGTCGAGCGCGCCAAGAGCCTCATGGTGGTGATGGTCGATCTCGGTGAAGTAGCGCAGCTCCGCGGGCGTCAGGCTCTGCTTGCTGGACAGGAAACGCAGCTGGCGCGACTCCAGGCTCAGGCGGGCGAAGCCCTCTGCCAGCAAAGGTGCATCCTCGGGCTGGACCGTGCGAATGACCACGACGGAGCCGTCACGCAGTGTTACGGCACTACCCTTCACCGGACCTCCCAACCCGAGACGACACGCCAGCGTGGCACCAACAGGCAGGTACGCACCGAGTCGGCACGCGAATCCTGACGCCTTGTCATACCCTCTTTCTTACATCAGATGCCCCGACCATCAGATAAGTGGGGCTGGGCCAAACTCTGACCTCGACTGGCAGTGGCAACGGATCCAGCGGGATTCTGACAAACCGGGCACGATTGTCGGTAGCGTGGCCCCCCAGGGGCGGCGGAACATCACGCCTGAGAGCGATCCGGACGTACTAGAGAGGGCACGAACGATGACAGTCCACAAGGAGTCCGCCCGAATGGCTGGCCTCACCCACGGGCAGCTGTGCTATCTGCAGATCCCCGCTCTGGACATCCAGAAATCAGCTGAGTTCTACGCGACCGTCTTCGGCTGGCAGATCGAGCCCACCGGTACCAGCTTCGAGTCCCCCGGCGTCATCGGCCAGTGGATCGACAGCCGAGGACCAGCCACGGACTCCGGACCGCTGGCCTGGATCAACGTCGACCAGATCGACGACACCCTGGCTCTGGCCACCGTCAATGGCGGCCAGGTGCTCGAAGCGCCCTCACGCGACGATGTTCGCTGGCTCGCGACCATCAGCGACCCGGCCGGCAACACCATCGGCATCGTCCAGCTCGGCCAGCGCTGAAAACTCCTTGACCGCTGGGGTCGTGCAGGTCAGCACGCCCGGTCTGTGCCTCGCCGTTGCCCGCAGACCGGGCCGGATCAGCCCTTGAGCCCGCCGGCGAGCAGGCCGCGGACGAAGTACCGCTGCAGCGCGACGAACACAACGACGGGAACGATGATCGACACGAAGGCGCCTGCAGACAGCAGCTGCCAGGCCGAGTCACGAGTTCCACTGAGGTTCGCCAGGGCCACCGTGACCGGGGCCACATCGGTGCCACCTCCCGCGAACGTCAGGGCAACGAGCAGGTCGTTCCAGACCCACAAGAACTGGAAGATCCCGAACGCCGCCAGGGCAGGCGTCAGGAGCGGCAACAGCACCCGGAAGAGAATCTTCACGTGCCCCGCACCATCGACCCGGGCCGCCTCGATCAGCTCCTTGGGGATCTCTTTCATGAAGTTGTGCAGGAGGAAAATCGCGAGCGGCAAGGCGAACGTCGAGTGCGAGAGCCAGATGGTCCAGAACGTTCCGGCGAGCCCGGCGTCCACGTAAAGCGTCAGCAGCGGGATCAGGGTGACCTGGATCGGCACGATCTGCAGCGCGAACACCGCGACGAACAGGACGTTCCTGCCGCGGAAGTCGATCCATGCGAACGCGTAGGCGGCGAGGACCGCCAGGCAGATCGGGATGATCACTGAGGGGATGACAATCACGAACGAGTTGATCATGTACGGCCCCAGCCCCGATGAACCATCGGTGCCCAGGGCCGTCTTGTAGTTCTCAAGGGTGACCTCAGGGTTGCTGAAGAACGTCCACCAGCCGGTCGTCTTGATCGCCCTCTCCGGGCGGAACGAGGTCACCAGCAAACCGAACGTCGGGATGGTCCACAGAACGGCGAGAACCACAGCGAAGAACGAGGCCCAGGGAGACGTTAGTCGCTTCCTCGCCTTGACCGCCGCATTGCCGGCGGCCGCGCGAGCCTGGAGTGATGCCCGCTCCTCAGGGGTGAGGTCGAGCTGGGGCGTGGCGGTGCTCATCATGCCTCCGATGCGCGCAGCTGGTGGACGTTATAGACCACGATGGGAATGACCAGGACGAAGAGCAGCACGGCCAGCGCGGCACCGAGCCCCTGGTTGTCGCTCCGGAAGCTCTGGCTGTAGAACTCGTTCGCCACGACGCTGGTGTCGAACTGCCCGCCGGTCATCGTGCGAACGACGTCAAAGACCTTGAGCGTGCCGATGGCGATCGTGGAGAGCACGACCACCACGGACGGCCGGATGGCAGGCACAGTCACGAACCGGAACATCTCGAACGCATTGACCCCGTCGAGCCGGGCCGCCTCGAGGAGGTCATCCGGGATGGCCTTGATCGACGCCGACAGGATCGTCATCGCGAACCCGGCCTGGATCCAGATCATCACGACGATCAGGAAGAGCGTGTTCCAGGGCGCATTCACCAGGAACTGTTGTGGCGGGAGCCCGACCCAGACCAGGACCTGGTTCACCAGGCCGATCTGGTTGATGCCTTGCTGGTCCGGGCGGAAGGCGTACATGAACTTCCAGATGATCGACGCGGCCACGAACGAGATCGACATCGGCAGGAAGATCAGCGCCTTCGACAGTGCCTCACCCCGGGCGCCGTCCACGAGGATCGCGTAGAGGAGCCCGATCGCGGTCGCAACGATCGGCGTGACGAGCACCCACAGCGCGGTGTTACGCAGCACGACGAGCTGGTCAGACGAGCCGAAGATGGTCTGGTAGTTGCCGATGCCGATGAAGGCGTCGCCTGCCGCGTTGAAGAAGGAGTAGTAGATCGTCCGGACCGCCGGATACAGGAGCCCGACGGTCAGCATCACACCCGTGGGCAGGAGAAACAGGAATGCCACGCGCTTACCGCTCGTGCGCTCCGATCGACCAGCGATGAAGAGGATGATCCCCACTACCGCGACGAAGATCAGGATCGCGAGAGCCATCGTCAGGAACTTGACGGTAATGTCCATCTGAGCTCACCACCTCCTCGTGAAAGCGACCGGGACCGGGGAGTGTCTGCGGTGGTGGCAGGCACTCCCCGGCGACCCGACGGCCGGTTTGGTCGTCCGGCTACGACTTGGGCCAGGCGGCCTCGATCTTGTCCACCGTGGCCTTGGTGCTCTGACCGGTGATCCAGCTCGTCGCCTGCTTCCAGAAGGCGTTCGAGCCGATGGCAGCCGGCATCATGTCCGAGCCGTCGAAACGGAAGACCGTCTTCTTGTCCTGAAGGATCGTCGCGGCCAGCTTGTCGATCGGGTTGGTCAGGTTGGCGATATCGAGACCGTTGTTGGCCGAGATCCAGCCACCGGAGGTCGCCTTGGAGCTGGCCTTGGCCTTGTTGTTGGCCCACAGGTCGGTGGAGAGGTAGGTCTGGAAGGCCTTGACCTCGGGCCGGTCGGTGAACGCGACGTTGAACTCGCCGCCACCGAGCACCGGGTGATCCGCGGCAGTCTTCCCTGGCAGGTAGAACGCGAACGCTTCACCGTCCTGACCGACCTTGGTGCCGGCCGGGAAGTTCGACGCGTAGAAGCTCGCCTGACGGTGCAGCGAGCAGGTGCCATCGAGAATTGGCAGGCCGCCATCCTGGAAGGTGGTCGTCGCGATGCTCTTGACGTTGCCCAAGCCACCGTTGACGTACTTGTCGTTCTTCAGGTAGCCACCGACAGCGTCCAGGGCAGCAGTCGGAGCGGCCGAGTTGAACGGGATCTTGTGGGTGACCCACTGGTCGTAGACGTCCGGCCCCGACAGGCGGAGCATGAAGTCCTCCATCCAGTCGGTGACAGGCCAGCCGGTGGCCTCACCGCTGGCGATGCCCGCGCACCACGGCTTCTTGCCTGTCGCCGCGATCTTGTCAGAGAGCGTCTTGAGCTCGTCGAGCGTGGTCGGGACCGTGTAGCCCTTGTCCTTGAACTCCTTCGGGGAGTACCAGACGAGGGACTTCACGCTGGCACCGGACGGTGCGGCGTAGAACTTGCCGCCGACGGTGCCGTAGGTCTTCCACTCAGGGGTCCAGAACTTGTCCACGTTGTCGGACACGGACTGGGGCGCAGGCTTGGCCGCTCCGGTCGCGACCAGCTGAGCAAGCAGGCCCGGCTGCGGGACGATCGCCAGGTCCGGCGGGTTGCCTGCCTTGGCGCGCACCAGGATCTGGGTCTCGAAGGACTTGTCCGCGGTGTACTTGACCGTCGCGCCCGTGCATTCTTCGAACGGCTTGTAGGACTCCATGTAGGGGGCGTCCTCGGGCGTCACGATCCCGGCATAGATCGTGATCGTCTTGCCCTTGAGGTCGCCGTACGTCTTGTACGCCGTGCAGTCGGTACCGCCGGCTGCGCCCTTGGTGCTGCTCGTGCTCCCCGAACAGCCCGTGAGGATGAGGGCAAAACCCAGTCCCCCGGAGACTGCCGCAACGACGCGGCGCGAACGAATGCTGGACATCTGGTGACCTCCACTGCGTTGTGATCCAAGGGGCTCCAGGCGAGAACCGCCTGTCCAAAGCCTTGTCCGCCCAATGCAAGCCCTGCATGCGCGAGCGCGCAAGCAAAGTCTGTAACAATCTGGTCACGCGCCAGGGAGTGCATCCAGACCCACAGCGAACAGCGAACTCGAGACACAGGAATACCGTTGGTCTCAGGTCGACTTCGCCGCGTGCCCGGCAACGGACGTGAAGAAGAATGCCTGATGCCGTCCATACTGGCACTGATGAAGACAGCGGCCCGCAAGCAGCCCCGGGCCTCATTGGCGAGGTGCGGCCGAGAGGACAGTGGCGGGCTAGCGCCGGGCGACGCTGGTGAGCCATCTGGCGTTCGGCGAGCCGACCCCGGTCACGTCATCCCAGCCCCGGGTGATCTTCAGCGACGAGTCCTGGTTGAAGGTGCGGACGGTGTAGCTCAAACCGTCCGCGTGGTTGAGGCCGTTGATGAAGTCGACCCTCACATTGCCGGCATCGGCCGGTGAGCCCTTGACGTCCGTGAAGGTGCCCGAGCGGGCCTGGCCATAGATGACCGCGTTCAGGAACCCCAGCCTGCCGCCGGCGTGCTGAAGCGTGAGGGCTGTCATCCCGGCGAACAACGGCGAGGCCAGGCTGGTCCCGCCGATCCGGTACTCGCCGTAGCGAACGCCCTCCGGGAAGGTCTGCGTCTGGCCGACCAGCATACCCGTGGTGGGGTCTGCATCCAGACCGACGTCCGGAATGGCCCGCACATCACCGAATCTCGCCGGAACGACACCATTCTGGTAGGCGGGCTGGTTGAACAGCGCCGACTGGCCGCCGCCCGCGCCATACAGGAAGGTGAGGAAGTCCCAGCCGGATGTGGTGGCGTTCAGGTTGTAGCGCCGGGTCCCCCACCCTGTCTGGAACGTGAAGGTGCCGTCCGGGCCGATCGCATCCGAGGTTCCGCCCACAGAGGTGATGAAGGGGTCCGAGGCGGGGTAGTCGGCCTGCTTCAGACCGCTGTTGTCGAGCTCGTCGCCATTGTCGCCGGAGGAGAACATGAAGCTGATCCCCTGCATCGCACCCTGGATGAAGATCTCCTGGTATGCCGCAACGGTGTCGGTGCTCGAGTTGGCCTCCAGGTCACCCCACGAGTTGCTGACGAGCTGCACCTTGTTCTGGTCGACCACCTTGGCCAGCGTCGCCAGGAAATCCGTGTCAGAACAGCTCGCCGAGCCGTAGTACCTGATCTTTGCGCCAGGTGCCATCGCGTGAACCGCCTCGACGTCTAGCGTCTCCTCGCCATACCAGCCCGAGGCGTCGCAGGCATCCTCGGAGGTGAAGGCAGAAGGGACGACCTGTCTCAGCTGG
Organism: Actinomycetales bacterium; assembly: GCA_038236535.1. Taxonomy (GTDB): domain Bacteria; phylum Actinomycetota; class Actinomycetes; order Actinomycetales; family Dermatophilaceae; genus UBA4719. Next base: position 88,370 of record JBBRZQ010000003.1, on the reverse strand, counting down.
CCCCTCAGGTATCTGCCGTCGCCGTGAAGGCGGGCGTACCTGTTGACATCGGCGGTGATCGTTGGTGAGGCGTAGGCGTCGGTGATCGCCACCGTCACACCGGTCCCGTCCAGGCCGGCGGACAGGCTGTCCTCGTAGGCCGACCGGTACTGCGGCCCGGTGTAACCACACACGGAGTACGGCAGGGTCTTGCCCTTGAACTTGGGCAGCGGGGTCTTGAAGTCGGCCTGCCTGGTCGCCGGAAGCTGACCATAGGACAGCGAGCACGGATGCGCGTTGGCGAAGCCGGCGGGCGGCGGCGCGGACTGGTGCCGGACGATCCGGGGCGTGGTGTCCAGACCGGTGACGGTGAGGATGGAGGAGGAGATCGCGGCCGGAACCGTCAACGTTGTGGTGTTGGCCTGCACCTGCTTCCCGTCACGGCTGAAGCGGTCGATAGACACCCCGAAGGCCCGCTGCGCGGCGGCCACCGTGCCACTGACCTGGACATACCGGCGGTTCGACTCGACGCTGGCGGCCGTCAGCCCGTTGTCGGCGAGCCACCCGGTGACCGCGTCCAGGCTTGCCGCGCTCGGGTCGTACCGGGCGTGATACTGCGCGGCCGAAAGGAACTGGCGGTAGCTGCTGCTCCGGGGATCGGACACCGAGGACGCGGCCGCCTTCAGCGCGGTCAGCCCGCCGTTGGGAGCAAGATAGACCCGGAAGCTGACCGGAACCGCAGCCCTCGCGTGGCCGAGGTTCCTGGTGTGGGCAACCCATTTCGGTGCCGTGTTGGGAACCGGCCTCGTGTTCGGCGCGGCGCCGGCGCCCAGCGCCCCGGCGAACCCGACGACGGTGAGGGCGACGGTGACGCCCGCAACCGATGTTGACCTGGTGCGTCTGCGCATTGAGTCACCGCACTTCTCTGAGATATCGCGAATACGCGCGAGGCCGCGCGTGCCGACACGGTACCGATCTGAGAAGCAACAGCGCCATAGGATAGGCATACCTATTTTGGGGTCGTCTGCCCCGCGACCGGATCCGGCACCGGCCACCTGGGAGGAGTAGCACGTGAGCAAGCTGCGACTGTGGATTGCCATGTCCCTCGACGGCTTCGTGGCCGGACCCGGCCAGGCCAGGGCTGCGGCCGGCGGCAAGGACGTCTCGCTCGCCGGCGGCGCCCAGGCGGCCCGGCGGTACCTCAGGGAAGACCTGGTCGACCAGATGGACCTGAACCTGGTGCCCCTCTTCCTCGGGGACGGGGAGCGGCTCTTCGACAACCTGGGCCTGGGCAACCCGCACCTCACCCACGTCTCGACGGTGGCGGCGCCAGGAGTGCTCCACCTGAGGTTCGAGAGGGCCTGAAGCCGGCGGTCAGCCTACGTCTGGCCGCGGGCCGCCGATCGGAGTCGCCACCCGTTCCACGGCCAGGCTCCGTCGATCTCGACCTCCAGCGAAAAGCTCAGCACGATCCTGATCAGCACGATCAGGCCCAGCACGCCGACACTCTGCAGGGACTGGTCGACCAGAATCGTCCGGATGATGTCGGCGATGATCAGCACCTCGAGACCGAGCAGGATCACCTTGCCCAGGCTCGCCCGCAAATGACGGAAGGGGTCGGCTGCGTGCACGGCAACCTGCTGTCCGTAGCGGGCGAAGGCGATGAGCCCTCCGACGACCATGATCGCCGCGCCAAAGCCCTCGATCGCCTTCACCACATCGCCGGCGACAGTCTCGAAGATCATCGCCCAACGCTAGCGAAGCCCGCCTCCTGCGGAAAGGCCGGCTCGCGGTCAGCCGACAGGCTGAACCCGGGCGGCGAGAGGCTGCTGCAGGAACACGTCTGCCGCCTCCAGGATCTTGACCACGTCGCGCCCGAAGCGCACGTCGCACGGGTGCTGCCAGCGACCGGGCTGCTCGGTGAGCAGCGCCGAGATGCACACTCCCATCGCCTCCAGCGAGGTGGTGGTGGCCTCGGGCATCGACGTCTGGCGCTCCTGGCCGAACAACAGCCAGGTGCTGCCCCGGCTGCCGGGAGGAGCCGTCAAGCTGAGCGACATCGTGCTGGCGGCGCCGGACTCATGATGCAGGAGCACCGTCACTGTGTCGCCCAGGCCGCGATCGGCGACGACGTGGGTCACCGGCCCGAGGGCCGGCACCAGGATGGACAGCGCGTGCGGCCCGATGTCCCACAGGGCACCGCGCTCGGTGCGCCACGGGGAGTCGGCGTACGGACTTCCGGGCCCGAAGATCGACACGTACTTGTTGACGTAGGCGGAGCACCAGCCCGGCTCCTGCTGGACCTCGGCAAGCCACTGCGCCTGGCCGGGACAGTACCTGCTGGTGAAGAAGACGAGCGAGCGGACCCCTGCCTGGTCCACCGCCTCGACGACCCGGTCAGCCGCCGCAGTGGTGAAGGCCACCGGCTTGTCCATCAACAGGTGGCAGCCGTGAGCGGCCGCCCGGACAGCGAGCTCGGCCTGCACGTCCGGCGGAACCGCGAAGGCCACCGCATCGACCTCGGCGAACATCTCGTCGGCCTCCCGATAGGCCCGCGCGCCAAAGGTGCCGGCCAGATCAGTGGCCCTCTTGAACGACCGACCCCACACCCCCGCCAGCGCAGCACCGGGGTGTGCAGCCAGCGCCGTGGCGTGGGTCTCCCGGGCCCAGTACCCCGTGCCGACCAGTCCGAAGCGCATCATCGGCGGTCCCTCTCGTTGCGGTCATGCTGATAGGCAATCATCCCGCGGAACCAGCCGAAGCTGGTCTTCGGAGTGCGCTGCTGGGTCTCATAGTCGACGTGGACCAGGCCGAAGCGCTTGGCATATCCCTCGGCCCACTCGAAGTTGTCCATCAGCGACCAGCAGTAGTAGCCGCGAACGTCGACGCCCGAGTCCACCGCGTCGACGACGGCCCGCAGATGGCCGTCCAGGTAGCGCACCCGTTCGGGGTCGTCGACCGTGCCGACGGGGTCGACAACGTCCTCGCAGGCCCGGCCGTTCTCGGTGATATAGATCGGCGGAAGGGTGGGGTACGTGTCGCGCAGCCAGACCAGCAGCCGGGTCAGGCCGGCCGGCTCGACCGGCCAGCCCATCGCGGTGAGCTCCTCACCGGGGTTGATCACCATCGCCACGCCGAGGTCATCGGCGGTGCGCAGGGCCGGGTCGTCCTGGAGGTATGGAGCAGCCGCGACCCGGGACGGGAAGTAGTAGTTGACCCCGAGGAAGTCCAGCGGGGCGGCGATCGTGGCCAGGTCGCCGTCGTGCAGGTAGCCGAAGTCGGTCAGCCCCTCGTATGTCGGCCGGGCCAGGTCGGGATAGCGCCCTTCCAGCAGCGGGTCGGTGAACAACAGGTCGGTCTGCAGCAGCGCCCGCTGGCTCGCGGCACGGTCGTCCGGCGAGTCCGAGGCCGCGCTGACCGGCTGCAGGTTGAGGGTGATCCCCACCTGCTGACCCTCACGGGCGCCTGCGCGCAGGGCGGCCACGGCCAGCCCATGTCCCAGCAGCAGGTGGTGCGCCGCGGCGAGTGCTCCCTCCCCCTCCTGTACGCCCGGCGCGTGCCGGCCGCTGGCGTAGCCCAGGAACGACGAGCACCAGGGCTCGTTCAGGGTGATCCAGCGCCGCACCCGGTCGCCCAGGTGGTCGTGCACGAGTGCGGCGTACTCCGCGAAGCGCTGCGCGGTGTCCCGGTTGCGCCAGCCCCCGACGTCCTCGAGCGCCTGCGGGAGGTCCCAGTGGTAGAGGGTGAGCGCGGGCGCGATCCCCTGCTCCAGCAGCGAGTCGACCAGCCGGTCGTAGAAGGCGAGGCCTGCCGGGTTCGCCGGCCCCGTGCCGTCGGCCTGGATACGCGGCCAGGCGACCGAGAAGCGGTAGCTGTCGACCCCGAGGTCCCCCATCAGGCACACGTCGTCGGCATACCGGTGGTAGTGGTCGCAGGCGATATCCCCGTTGTCGCCACCGGCCACCCGACCCGGCGTGTGGCTGAACGTGTCCCAGATCGAGGGCCCGCGACCGCCTTCGTGCACGGACCCCTCGATCTGGTACGACGCCGTCGCCACACCGAGCTCGAAGCCGCGTGGCAGGTCGATGCCGCCGGCCCGTCCGGTGGCGCCGGTGGGCTCGATCGCTCTCTGTGTCATCAGGATTCGTCCTTCACGGTGGGCTATTTCACGGAGCCGGAGGTCAGGCCCGCAACGAGGTACTTCTGCAGCAGCAGGAACGCCACCACGATCGGCAGGCTGACCACCAGGGAGGCGGCCATCACCTGGTTCCAGTAGACATTGATCTTCTCGCACTTCGCCAGCTCCGGGCCCAGCACCGCCTTGTCGTTCTCCAGGCTGGTGCCCTGGTTGCTGGCCCAGTAGGTGAGCGTCTTGCCCCCCCGCGCTGGTCGACGTGCTGTCACCTCCACCCCCGCACGCTGCTGTGGCGGTGAGCGCGAGCACCGTGATGACTGTGCCGAAGAGACGAGCCTTCGTGTCGAGTTCCCTGGGTTCGTGTTGGGGCGGGCGATGGGCTGACATCTCTGGGGTTGTCGCCATTAAGCACTTACCCGGTTCAGTCACCATCACCGCCCACGAGTGCGGCACCAGTCTGACGGCCCTGCTCCCACACCAGCCTGGCCGGCCCGATCTCGCCCCGGCCTACCTGCCGGGCCGCGCCGTCGTCTCGCGAATCTCGAGGGTTGAGGCGGGCACCCTGGTCCGCCCCCGGTGGTGGCCGGCGATCAGGTCGAGCAGCACCGAGGCTGCCAGCGCCCCGTAGGCCGGGGTGTTTCGCCAGAGGGCGGTCACCGGCGGATGGACCAGCGTGGTCAGGTAGGAGTCGTCCCAGCTCACCACCGACAGCCCGGCCGGCACGGGAACACCCCGGGCGGCCGCCGCGCCGAGCCCCGCCAGCGCCATGACGTCGCTGGCGTACACGATGGCGGTGGGCGGCTCAGGCTGCTCGAGCAACCGGTGGGTCACCTCCGCCGCCTGCGGTCCGGTGTACTCGGCCTCGAGCGTCTGCACCGCCACGCCGAGACCCCTGCCAAGTCGCCGCAGGATGCGCCGCCGGGCCCGCTCGTGCATGAAGCGCGACGGACCGCTGACGTGGGCAATCCGGCGGTGACCCAGGCCGGCGAGGTGCTCCAGGACGGTGCCTGCGTCGGTCGCGTGGTCGGTCCACAGGCAGGGCAGGGCACTGTCTTTGACCGGTCCGCCGCAGACCACCGCGGGGAGTCCGAGACGCTCCACCGCTGCCGGTCTCGGGTCGTGGTATCGCTCGTCGACGAGGATGACCCCGTCCACCCGGCGCTCTCCCCACCAGCGCTCGTAGGTGCGCATCTCCGCCTCGGGATACTCGCCGATGACGCGCAGCAGGAGGCTGGAACCCCGTTCGGTCAGCACCTGCTCGATCCCCGAGAGGAAGTTGATGAAGAACGTCTCGATGGTCAGCAGGTCGGAGGGCCTGGACAGGACCAGCCCGATCACGCCGGTCTCGGCTCCGGATAGGGCGCGGGCGCTGCTGCTCGGGTACCAGCCGAGCTCTGTCGCCAGCTCGACGACGCGCTGGCGGGTCAGGGCGCTGACCCCCGGCTGTCCGTTGAGCGCGTAGGAGACGGCCGCCTTGGAGATACCCAGCCGCCGGGCGACGTCGCTCATGGTGGCCCGGGGGGACGGCCCGGCACCTGCCGAAACGCTCGACATCAAGGCCCTCCCGGCAGTCGCCGCCGGAGTCGGCGCGGCACGCCGCGACCCTCGCAGCCGCTGGTCACTCTACTGAACCGGACAAGCAACCTCGGACTCCGGAGCCCTCATTCGCCATCATCGAAGAGGTGCGCAGTCCGTTCCGCCGTGCTGAGCGCCCACCGTCCGGTGGTCAGCACACCGACACCCAGCACGACGAGTCCGCAGCCGGCCACGATCCACCAGGCCTGATGGCTGGCCGCGGCGAAACCGGCCCTGAGGGGACCTGCCAGTCCAGAGCTGAGCACTGAGCCGACCACCGCGACGCCCAGCGCCGCTCCCACCTGGCGGCTCGTGGATGCCACTGCCGCGGCGACCCCCGCCTGGCTGCGCGGCATACCGGATAGGGCGGTGTTGGTGATCGGCGCGTTGACCAGTCCGAACCCGACCCCGAAGACCAGATAGCTGGCGAGCAGCCACTCCAGCGAGGTGTCCGGACCGAGGCCGACGAGCATCAGGGCCCCGGCAGACAGCGCGAGGCCTGAGGCCAGGAGCGGGATGCGCGGACCGTGCGATCCCACGAGACGCCCGGACAGCGGCGCGAAGATCAGCGTCATCAGGGCGAGCGGCAACGTGCACCACCCTGCCTGCAGGGCCGACAGCCTGCGCACCTCCTGCAGGTAGAGGGTGTTGAGGAACAGGAAGCCCGAGAACGCGCCGAAGGCGCTGACCGCGATCACCGTCGCCCCCGAGAACGGGGCGCTGCGGAAGAAGCGCAGCTCGAGCAGCGGATCAGTGCGGCGCGGCTCATGGACCAGCAGCAGCGCGACAGCGACAGCGGCCACCGCCAGAAGGCTCAGCGTCGCGGGCGATCGCCAGCCCGCCTGCGGCGCGTCGATGATCGCATAGGTCAGGCTCGCCAGCGCCACGATCACCAGCAGCTGCCCGACGACATCCACCCGCCGGGGCCGGGGCGCTCTCGACTCGGGCACGAAGCGGGCGGTCAGCACGATCGCGACGAGCCCGATCGGGACGTTGATCAGGAAGATGGATCGCCAGCCGACGCTCTCGACCAGCACACCGCCGACGACCGGGCCCAGACCCAGGCTGATGCCGACAACCCCGCCCCAGACGCCGATGGCCCGGGCGCGCTCCCGGGGCTCGGTGAAGACGTTGGTGATGATGGACATCGCGACCGGGTTGAGCATCGAGGCGCCCACCGCCTGCACCATCCTGAACGCGATCAGCCAGCCGAGGCCGGGGGCCAGGCTGCACAGCAGCGAGCCGGCGGTGAAGATCACCAGCCCGCACTGGAAGATCCGCCGACGCCCGAGCCGGTCCGCCGTCGACCCGGACAGCATCAGCAGGCTCGCGAGCACCAGGACGTAGGCATCGATCGTCCACTGGAGACCCGACAGCGACACTCCCAGCTCCCGGCGGATTGACGGCAGGGCCACGTTGACGATGGTGACGTCCATGCCGACGAGCAACAGGCTCAGACAGCAGATCGCCAGGACGAGCCGGCGGCGGCGCTGGCTCAGGTCCGGCACAGTCGTGCCCACAGACGTCGGGCCCGCTGCCGAGCGAGGGCCGCCCGGCACGGGCCGTTGAAGATGGCGAAGTCGTCATACCAGTGGGCTCCGGGCGCTCCGGACACCGAGACCGCGGCGTCTCGTACGGCCCGTAGCTGGTCGACACTCATCTGGAGCGGCGGCTCCCGCGGCTGGTACGTCGTACCGAGCGGGTAGTCCCGTCCGGGAGTACTGCTCATCTCGATGTGGCAGCCCATCACCTGGCGGACCCGGCCAGACTCGGCCAGCCGCAGCAGCCGGCTCAGACTGTCCGCGAAGGCCGGGAGGTCCTCGACATAGAGCCGCCCCGGGTACACCGTGTCGCCGGTCAGCAGGAAACCGGTCCAGGCATCGAGGATCGTGATCGACGCCTCCTGATGGCCGGGAGTCCCGGTGATCTCCAGCACGCGCCCGCCAAGATCCAGGGTCACCACCTGATCGGGCCACGAGGTGAAGCCGAAGAAGTCGACGACCTCCGGAAGGTCCTTGCCGACCACCCTCGTGTCCGGACGGCCAGCGAGCTGCCCGTCGCCGGCCACGTGATCGCCGTGCCCGTGAGTGTGCGCGACGACCAGCGGGTATGACGGCCGCGGGCGGGCCTCCAGCCAGGCCGAGACGAGGCGGTCAACCGTCTCGCGAACCGGGCACCTGGCCGGGTCGCCGGTGGCCCCGGTGTCGAGAAGCAGCGCGCGCTCATTGCCGAAGAGCAAATACAGGAACGGGGCCTCGTGGCTGACCGTCTTGCTCTGACGCAGGATGAAGGTGTGCTCGTCATGGCGATGCACCTGGATCGCCGGCTCGGCCTCGTGTCCGGACCTCAGCAGAGGGCGGCGCGGCCGAACCCCGTGGTGCCATTGAACGTCCAACGAGCCACAGGACGTCGGCGCGCCGGTGACGAAGTCGATCGGTTCAGCGAGGGATTCGGTGGACACCCGGTCATTCTCTCGAAGAACAGGTCCCCCTGCCCAGGGTCACCCGATGGGGCTATCGGGCATTCCCGGTGCTCAGAGGCGCTTGTCGGAATTGATCAGGTAGCTGCCGCCCTGACTGACCACGGTGAACCTGCGGGTCTCGCTCTCCTTGGAGCCGTTGGGCTTGGTGTAGGTGAGATTGACGGTCACCGTGTGCGCCGAAGCAACCGCGACGACCCTCTTCACGTCGACCTTCTCGATGCTGCGCCACCAGCCGTCGTAGACTCTCCGGCCTCCGGCCGCTGTCTGCATCGCGGGTGAGAGCTGGGCCCAGGCAAGGTCACGCTTGTCGGTGACCTCCGAGTAGTAGTCCTTCACGAACTCCTCGAGCTTCTTGTCCGCCTCCGGGCCGGATGCGGTGATAGCACTCAGCGGCGGCGGCGCCACAGTGGTGGCAGGAGGCTCGGTGGTGTTCTGCGGGGCACTCTGCGTCGCCTGGGGCTGGGAGGCACTGGGCTGGGCGATCGGGCCGGCCGGGCTGCCGGGCTGGTCACCCTGCTGGAAGAGCTGAAAGGCGATGGCCAAAACCGCCACCAAGAGAGCCACTAGCACGAACGGCACCCAGCGCCGCCCACTTCCCTCACTCTCTGAAGGTGGTTTGGGAGCCCCGCTCTGGGACTCGACTGAACCTTGAGGCTGGGGGCTGGCGACCACCGCAGCTGAGGTCAACGGCGCCCTGGCTGCCGGCTGGGCAGCCAAGGGAGTCTCGGCAACCCGCTCTCTGACGACCGGCGTCAGTGCCACCGGCACAGCGGCCACCGGCACAGCAGCGACTCGTGGCTCAACGACCTTCGGCTCAGCCGCCGGCACCGCAGCGACTGGCGCCTCAACGACCTTCGGCTCAGCCGCCGGCACCGCAGCGGCTTTCGTCTCAACGACCTTCGGCTCAGCCGCCGGCACCGCAGCGGCTTTCGTCTCGACGACCTTCGGCTCAGCGGCCCTTGCCGCGGGCCTCGGCTTCTCGGCAACCTTGGCAGTGAGCGCCGCAGCAGCATCAGCCGGCGTGGCAGCCCGGACGGCGGCAGCGGGCAGAACAGCCGCGGCACCAGCGCCCGGGGCAACAGTCTTGAAGGCCTGGGTCGGTTCCAGGGCCTGGGTCGGCTCCGGCGCCCGGGCCGGATGAAGAACCTGGGTCGCCTGGAGCGCCGGAACTGCTATCCGCATGGTGATCCGGGCAATCCCGCCGAGTCGCCGGGCGCTCGTGGCCATGTCCCACCGGAGGGCCGGGTCGGCGTCCATCATCGCCTCGATGGCGGGTGCCAGGGCGCCGGCGTGGGTCATCGGGCGGGGCCGCTCCGTCGCGATGGCGCGCAGGAGCGCAATCGGGTTGCTCCGTGGCTCGTAGGGCTGCTGGCCCTCCACTGCTGCGTAGAGCGTGGCGCCCAGGGCCCAGACATCCGAGGCTGAGGCCGGGTCGGCGCCCCGGGCCAGCTCGGGCGAAAGGAACCCGGGGGTACCGGTGATGAAGCCGATCTGGGTCAGCTTCTCGTCGCCGTGGCCGCGGGCGATGCCGAAGTCGCTGATCTTGGGACGACCGGCCTTGTCGATGAGCACGTTGCCCGGCTTGATGTCACGGTGCACGATGAGGCGTTCGTGAGCGCGGGCCAGGGCGTAGGCCAGCTGGGAGCCGATGTCGGCGACCCGCTGGGGCGACAACATCCCGTCGCGCGCGATCTCGTCGGCCAGCGTCTGGCCCTCGACGTACTCCATCACGAGCCAGGGCCGGCCTTCGTGGGTGACCACGTCGTAGACGGCGACAGCGTTGGGGTGGTTGAGCGCCGCGGCCGAGCGAGCCTCACGCATTGCTCGCTTGGTCTCGGTTGCCGACTCGCCGGGCAGTGCACCGATCTGCTTGACCGCGACCTCGCGACCAAGGACCTCGTCACGGCACAGCCACACGGTGCCCATGCCACCACGCCCGATAGCGCGCAATACCTGGTACCGGCCGGCGATGAGCTGGGGTTGCATGAAATCCTCTCGATCTGCTTCGTTCACCCTACGGTGAAACACGAACTGTCAGGCATCCGAGCCCGCCGGCTGGGCACTCAACAGCTCACAGGAAACTGACAGGCAATGTGGTGGTTTCTCCAAGGGTTTACCGATGTTGGGGGTTCAGAGTGAGCGAACAAGGCCACCGTCTGTGAGGACCAGCCCATGTCCCGTCACCGCTTCCCGCTCTGCCCCGCCAGTGGCAAGATCCGCTACGGGGAGCGCAAAGACGTCAAACTCGTGCTGCGGGGAGCCGAACGGGATCGTTCCCGGGCCCGACTGCACGACGTTGCGTGCAGTCGTCGGGAGATCCGTTCCTACCACTGCGCTGACTGCTGTGGTTGGCACCTGACCTCCCAGCCGGCTCGGCCGATGCAGCTTGTCCCCGTGACAAACCTCACCAAGCACCTCCCCCAGCTGACCACCCGGTCGATCCGGCGCTTCGTCGCGCCCAAGGGGCTCGCGGCCGGCAATGCCGCCTGACGATGCCAGGCACCATGCCAGATCCCGAACCGTGACCTGTGATGTGCTCCCCCGACTGGACTCGAACCAGTAACCTGCCGATTAACAGTCGGCTGCTCTGCCAATTGAGCTACAGGGGAATGCTGCGCGTCGAACTGTAGCAAAGGGTTTCGCCAGTCACGAAACTGGCACCTGAGCGCAAGGGCGCTCAGGCCGGAAGCCCGGCCTGGTCCCTCAGATGGGCCAGGGCGGCCTCCACATGCGCTGCCACCTCGGGGTCGTCAGCGCGCGTGTAGCGTCCCAGGATCGTCTGCGGGAGCAGCGTGCGGGTCTCAAAATCCTGACGTATGGCGACCCGGCCGGAGCGCCGGTCGCCCAGAGTGAGACGCGTCGAGATCACCACGCTGGCCTGGACGCGCTCGCGCAGAGTCTCGGGCAGCCGGGTCGGCTGGTCGCGGAACGACCACTGCATGCCGCGCCCGCCATCGGCCCAGGTGACGGTCAGCGTGGCTGTCTCCGGCTCCCAGGACCCGGCGTCCACAGACAGCCAGCGACGCCGGAGGCTGCGCCGGGCAGTCACTACCTGTGCCGCCTCCTGGGCCAGCGTCACGACGGCCAGGGCGAAGGACGTCGCGACGACATACCCGCCGGTGTTGTCGTCGACACCGAAGGCCAGGACCCGCTCACCCCTGGCCAGCGCGCAGGCCGCCCTGACCGCCGGGGGCAGCTCGGGCCGCGCGGGCTGCCTCCTGAGCAGTCCCATCAGCCAAGCTTCGATCGCAGGGTGGCGAGCTCACGCTGCAGGATCTGCAGCTGGATGCCGAGCTCACGGCCGGCCGCAGTGTCGTCCGGCGGGACCCGGCGCATCGCGCTGATGGCGTCACCGATCTGACGGGTCAGCGCGACCTCCTGGATCCGGACGAGCAGCTCGTCGACGTAGCGGCGCTCTGGAAGGCCCGTGCGTGGGTCCACCCGGGCCGGGACCTGGGCCACGGCAAGCTCGCTCACCAGGGGACGGACGGTCATCGCAGCAGCCTCGCTGACCCGGTCTGCCCACCGGCCGGGCCCGCTCGCAGCCGACCCGATACCGCCGGCGGCCGCGATGGCGTCATGGACCGCGCGATGGGCGGGCGCGCTGAAAGAGCCCGCTGCGATGGAGTCGAAACCCGCCGGGTCGACCAGGCCCGGGAACTGCAGCGCCGCCTGCAGCAGCTGCCGCTCTGCAGCGACCACCGGATCGCGCAGGTCAGGTCGGGCCAGCTCGAACGCGCGCTCATCTCCGGGCCCCTCGCCCTGCTGGTGGCCCTGCTCGTTGCCCTGCTCGTTGCCCTGCTCGTTGCCCTGCTCGTTGCCCTGCTCGGGCCGATGTTCCCGGCTGCTTCCGGCTCCGGCGCCTGAGCTGGTCGCCCGCGCGTGCATCCGGGCAGCCCGGGCGACTTCGTCACGCACCTGCTCGACCTCGACGCCCAGCCATCCGGCGACGGTGCGGGTGTACTCCGGGCGCAGGGAGCGATCGCGGATGTCAGCCACGATGGGAGCAACCGCCTCCAGCGCCCGGACCCTGCCCTCGGCACCGGTCAGGTCGAATCGGTCGAGGGTGGTGCGCACCGCGAACTCGAACATCGGGACCGCATCCTCGACCAGGGCGACCACGGCGGCGTCTCCCCCGCTCTGACGCAGCTCGCAGGGGTCCTTGCCGGAGCTCTCGACGGCAACGAAGGACTGCGAGGCCCACCTCTCGTCCTCCCGGAAGGCACGCATGGCCGCCTTCTGGCCGGCCGCGTCCCCGTCGAAGGTGAAAACCACCTTGGCCGGGGCCAGGTCGGCCTCGTCGCGCATGAGACGGCGCAGCAGCTTGATGTGCTCGACGCCGAACGCCGTGCCGGAGGTGGCCACCGCGGTCTCGATGCCGGACAGGTGAGCGGCCATCACGTCCGTGTACCCCTCGACCACCACCGCCTGACGGTCCCTGGCGATCGCCTTCTTGGCCAGGTCAAGACCGTAGAGCACCGACGACTTCTTGTAGATCGCCGTCTCGCTGGTGTTGAGGTACTTGGCCTCGATCCGGTCATCGTCGAACAGGCGCCGGGCGCCAAAACCCACCACGTCGCCGGTGATATCGCGGATGGGCCACATCAGCCGGCCCCGGAACCGGTCGTACAGGCCACGCCCGCGACTGGCCAGTCCGGCCGCGACGATCTCGTCATCGGTGAAGCCTTTGTCACGCAGATGCCTGGTCAGCTCCTCGCCCCCGCGTGGGGAGAACCCGACCCCGAACTTCTCAGCCGCGATGCGGTCGAACCCGCGCTCCCGCAGGAAGTCCCGGGCGGCGCGAGCCTCGGGCAGGCCGACCAGGGCAGCGCTGTAGAACTCGGCGGCCACCCGGTGGGCCTCGACCAGCCTCGACCGCTTTCCCAGCCCCTCACCGCCGCGAGGCGGGCCGCCCTCCTCATAGCGGAGCTCCATGCCCAGCTTGGTGGCCAGGCGCTCGACCGCCTCGGCAAAGGTGAGGTGCTCGACCTTCTGGACGAAGGAGATGACGTCGCCGCCCTCACCACACCCGAAACAGTGCCAGGCGCCGACGACCGGGCGGACGTTGAACGAGGGGCTCTTCTCGTCATGGAAAGGGCACAGCCCCTTCAGCGAGCCAGGCCCGGCGGCGCGCAGGGTCACGTGCTCGCGCACGACATCCTCGATCGACGACCGTTCCTTGACCGCGCTCACGTCGTCTGCCCTGATCAGACCCGCCACCCTGCCTCCTCCACGCCGTAAGGGAGTCTAAGCCGTCGGCCTGCCCGGATTCGATGGCTGGCCGGTCAGCACCAGGTCTGGTGCAGCGCCTTGGCCCGGGGGTCCGACAGGGAGGCCACCTGGTCGATGACCACCCGCAGCCGGGCCGCATCGTCCGCCGCTGCCCGGAAGTCGCCCCGGTGCAGCGGATCCAGGCGGGCCTCAGGCTCGGTGCGATAGGCGTCCACCAGCTCATGGATCTGGGTGCGCTGGCCGACCATCAGCGAAAGTCGCTCGTCGGTGAACATCAGGAAGTGGGCGGCCGTGCCCTTCAGGACGGCACACTCCGCCCGGACGCCGACCGGGATCACCAGGTCCGCGGCGTAGCGGGTCAGCGGGCCGTCCCCGTACTCCGCCCGGGTGGCCACCTCGACGGACTGGACGAACCGTCCGATGAGCAGGCTCGTCATGTCCTTGAGGGCTGCCAGATCGATGCGAGAGCCGTTGTGGGAGTGCGGGATCCAGCCAGTTGCCAGGACCCGGCCCAACGCCTGCCCCAGCTCCGCTTCCGCCAGGTCCCGGGCATACAGCTCACGCGTCATGGTGATGACCGGTGCCATCTCGGATGCCGAGCGCAGCGCACGCAGGTCCAGCTTTCCGGAAGCCACCCCGTCCTCGACGTCGTGAACGGAGTAGGCGACGTCGTCGGACCAGTCCATCGCCTGCGCCTCGAGGCAGCGTCGCCCGTCCGGCTGTGATCCCCGGTACCAGCGAAAGACCTCGAGGTCGTCGGCATAGACGCCGAACTTGCCCGTGCCCCAGCGATCCTCGTCCCGGCTCCAGGGGTACTTGGTGACTGCGTCCAGGCTCGCCCGGGTCAGGTTGAGCCCGGCCGGCCGGCCATCGGCATGCACCCGCTTGGCCTCGAGCCGGGTCAGCAGCCGCAGGGTCTGGGCGTTGCCCTCGAAGCCCCCGATGTCGGCGGCGATGTCGTTCAGGGCCGTCTCGCCGTTGTGCCCGAACGGCGGGTGACCCAGATCGTGGGCCAGGCATGCGGTGTCGACCACGTCGGCATCACAGCCGAGCGCGGCGCCGAACTCGCGGCCGATCTGGGCGACCTCCAGCGAGTGGGTCAGCCGGTTGCGGACGAAGTCGTCGCTGTCCGGCTGGACCACCTGGGTCTTGGCGGACAGCCGGCGCAGCGAGGCCGAGTGAACCACCCGTGCCCGGTCCCTGGCGAAGTCATCGCGGTCGGCCTGCTTGTGTGCGGGGTCCTCGCTGACCCAGCGCTCGCGATCGGCCTCGGCATACGTGCTCACAACAACGCACTGTATGCCGGGAAGCCGCCGCCGCGGGTCACGCGTCCGCGTCGCTGCGCGGTGTCCGTCGCGCCGGGTCAGCAGCTGACCGGGGCAGCCAGCGCTGCCTTCAGCCGCGGCATACGCGAAGCGCCGCACCACCCTGTAGAAGGAAGGGTGGTGCGGCGCAGTAGTGGTGGCCCGCGCTTCGCGAATGATCGCCCCGGAGCGCCAGCCCTGGCTGGTGAGCCGGTTCAGGCCGTCGCGCCCACCGGATCCCGGCTGCTGACGCGCCCGGCTGAGCCGGTGCCGGCCTCGACGGGACGCGAGATCTTCACCAGGGCGAAGCCGAGGAGGGCGAAGAGGACTCCGAGGCCGATGGCTAGTGCAGCGACCCCGAAGGAGATGACCGAGGTGAAGAGCGAGGCGCGCAGGAAGGAGCCCGTCATCGCCTGGTCCCGGGCATCGGCCAGGGCAACGACAGCAGGGTCCTTGGCGATGTCCGCCTCGGCCGTGCCGGCAGCGGCAAGCTTGGCCTTGAGCGCCTTCGCGTCGGTTCCGAGCTGGGCGTAGGTGCGGTCCTTGGCACCCGCAAGGGCGTGGTGCTTGATCGCATCAGCCTGGGCGTAGGCGGTGAACGGACCGGCGACCTGTTTGCCGGCGAGCCTGCCCGGCGCTTCGGGGGTGACCGCGGCAACGGTGATGTTCTCAGCTTTGAGCTGGGTTGTCACCAGGCCCCAGGTGACGCCCCCGGCGATGATCATGATGAGGCCGGCGACGACCATGACGAGGCCGATGAGCTTGACCGGCCCGCTGCTGGTGGTGGAAGTGGACATTTCTGGGGTGTTCCCTTCAGGAACCGAACACACCTGATCCCGAACGGCACCAGAGCGGTGAACCGTGGACAGTTCGCGCATCTACATACTAGTCGCTCGTATCGCTCAAGTATTAGGCGCACCTAACTTAAGCGCTGAAGGGCGAACGGCGTGAGGGCCTTGAGATCTTCACCAAGGTCTACTTCCTGATGGGCCAGCGCGGTCAGAACGACCACGGCCTGTCACGCAAGCACATCCTCGAGTCAATCAACGGCTCTCTGCGTCGCTGAACGCCGTGCAGCAGCTGGCACCGCTTGCGAAGGAAGCGGGGCTCTCGATGGCTCAGCTGGCGCTCGCCTGGGTGCTCCAGAACTCCAACGTGTCCGCCGCGATCATCGGCGCCTCACAGCCAGGGCAGGTCACCGAGAACGCCGCCGCTGCCGGGGTCAGGATGGACGGCGCGCTGCTGGCCGCCATCGACACCGTTCTGCTGCCGGTGATCGAGCGCGATCCGGCTCTGACGAGGTCCCCGCAGCCGGCCAGCTTCAGCTGAGCCGGTGGCCAACGGAAACACGTGACGAAGGCCGTCTGTGCTTCCGCGGACCCTTCAGCCGGCCGAACCCGGCGACCGCGAAGAACACGCCGATGCCCATGACCGGCAGGGCTACGCAGAGGGCGACCGCGGCGATGGACAGCAGCGCACCCAGGAACGACCCGTTCTTCATGGCGTCGTGCGGGTCGGAAGGGGCCAGACCGTCCTGGCCAGTCCCCTGGCGCATCACGGGGGGAGCGGCCATCCCGGCCGAAGGGTGGGTCGTGAACGGACCTGCGCCGGGTGTGGCGGGGAGCTGGAAACCGGGACCCCGCGGGGTCTGCGCAGTGACGATGATGCGCTCGGTGTTGAGCTCGGCGGAGGCCATCCCGACAGTGACGCCCGCCGCGACGACCACCAGAGCACCGGCAATGGTGACGAGCATGCCGACGAGCCTGACCTTCGATCTTCTCTTGCCCGAGGACACGTTCGCAGGTCCCTTCGAAAGCGAAAGGTCACCCTGTGGGAGCCGCGCAGGAATCCTGAAATCTGGCCGATTCGCCTCAGCCAAAACGGGCTGCGCTACGTTCCCGGGCCTTCGCTGCGTCCACCTCACGGTCTCTGGGCGGAGCCAAGGTCACCAGCGAGTCGAGCAGGCCCGCGGTGGCCGCGGCCACCGCAGCCACCGCCTGGTCGAAGGCCACGGCGTTGGCAGCCGACGGCTTGCTCGTCCCGCTGACCTTGCGGACGTACTGCAGGGCAGCAGCCTGCACCTCATCCGGGCTGGCTGGTGGCGCGTAGTTGTACAGGGTTCTGATGTTGCGGCACATCACATGAGCCTGCCACGGTCAGGGACCTCGCGGAACCGTGACCGGGACGCCGATCAGCCTCCGGACACCGACAGCTCAGCCTCGGCGACGATGGCGGCAGAAGCTTCGTTGAGCTCCCGGGAGTCCAGCCACCCGTCCGGCAGGGCAACCCGTCGAGGCGAACCGGCCCGTCCCCGCTGACCCTCGGCAGGCTCGCCCGGCCAGGGCGCCTCCAGGTCGAGCGCGGCAATCAGGTCGTCAAGGGCGGCCAGGGAGTCAACCAGGGCAAGCCGGTGGCGGATGTCACGGCCCGCCGGGAACCCCTTGAGGTACCAGGCGATGTGCTTGCGGATGTCGCGACAGGCCTTCTCCTCGCTGCCGTAGAACTCGCTGAGGTACTCGGTGTGCCGACGCATCGTCCGGGCCACTTCTCCCAGGGTCGGCCGGACCCTGGCCGACGTGCCGGCAAAGGCGGCGGCGAGGTCGGTGAACAACCACGGCCGGCCCAGGCAGCCGCGCCCCACGACGACCCCGTCGCAGCCGGTCGCGGCCACCATGTCGAGGGCGTCCTGGGCCGACCAGATATCACCGTTACCCAGCACCGGGATGGACGTCACCACCTGCTTGAGCGCCTTGATGGCAGCCCAGTCAGCCTGTCCCGAGTACCCCTGAGACGCTGTCCGCGCGTGTAGTGCCACGGCGGCAACGCCCTCCCCCTCGGCAATCCGGCCGGCCTCCAGGAACGTCAGGTGGCCGGTATCGATGCCCTTGCGCATCTTCACGGTGACCGGCACACCGTACGGGGTGGCCTCGCTGACCGCGCTGCGGACGATAGCCCGGAACAGGCCCGTCTTCCAGGGCAGCGCCGCGCCGCCGCCCTTGCGGGTGACCTTGGGGACCGGGCAGCCGAAGTTGAGGTCGATGTGGTCGGCGCGGTCCTCGCTCACCAGCATCCGCACGGCCGCCGCCACCGTCGCCGGGTCAACGCCGTACAGCTGGATCGAGCGGATGCTCTCGCCCGGGTCGTGCTCGATCAGCTGCATCGACCGCGGCGTGCGCTCGACCAGGGCGCGCGAGGTGATCATCTCGCTGACATACAGGGACCTGGCACCGGTGGCGCCCGCCAGAGAAGAGCCGGCGCCAGCGTCGCCATACTCCCGGCACAGCCGTCGAAAGGCGCGGTTGGTGATACCGGCCATCGGCGCGAGCACGACCGGGGACTCGATGGTGAGAGGTCCGATCCGCAGCGCGGGAAGCACGGGGAGAGCAGGCAGCACCGCCGTCATGGTCCCAGCGCCCTCAGCAGCCGAGCAGGCGCGCCGCCAGGTAGGCCTCCACCTGGTCGAGCGCCACCCGCTCCTGGGCCATCGAGTCACGCTCGCGCACGGTCACCGCCTGGTCGTCCAGGGTGTCGAAGTCGACAGTGATGCAGTAGGGCGTGCCAATCTCATCCTGGCGACGGTAACGGCGCCCGATGGCACCCGCGTCGTCGAAGTCGATCGACCAGCTCTGCCGCAGCTGGGCGGCCAGGTCCCTGGCCTTGGGGGTCAGGTCCGCGTTTCGTGACAGGGGCAGGACGGCGACCTTGATCGGCGACAGCCGCTTGTCGAGCCGCAGCACGACCCGCTTGTCCACCCCACCCTTGGTATTGGGCGCCTCATCCTCGGAGTAGGCGTCCAGCAGGAAGGTCATCAGCGAGCGGGACAGGCCCGCCGCCGGCTCGATCACGTACGGGATGAACCGCTCGCCGGTGTTCTGGTCGAAGTAGGACAGGTCAGCCCCGGAGGCCTCGCTGTGCGTTCTCAGGTCGAAGTCGGTGCGGTTGGCCACGCCCTCGAGCTCGCCCCACTCGCTGCCCTGGAACTTGTAGCGGTACTCGATGTCCACGGTGCGCTTGGAGTAGTGCGAGAGCTTCTCGGTCGGGTGCTCGAAGTGACGCAGGTTGTCCTTGTTGATGCCGAGGTCGACGTACCACTGGGTGCGGGCGTCGATCCAGTACTGGTGCCACTGCTCGTCGCTGCCGGGAACGACGAAGAACTCCATCTCCATCTGCTCGAACTCGCGGGTCCGGAAGATGAAGTTGCCGGGGGTGATCTCGTTGCGGAAGCTCTTGCCGATCTGGGCGATGCCGAACGGCGGCTTCCTGCGCGCCGAGTTCATCACGTTGAGGAAGTTGAGGAAGATGCCCTGAGCAGTCTCGGGACGCAGGTAGTGCAGGCCCGCCTCGTCCTGGATGACACCGAGGTAGGTCTTGAGCAGCCCCGAGAACGGCCTCGGCTCGGTCCAGGAACCGCGGGTGCCACAGTTCGGGCAGGCGACGGTCAGCAGGTCGACGGTGTCGGGGTCCGCGATCTTCTTCTTCTCGGCCACGGCCTCCTGCAGGTGGTCGGCGCGGAAGCGGTGGTGGCAGGACAGGCACTCGGTCAGCGGGTCGCTGAACGTCGCCACGTGGCCGGAGGCCTCCCAGGTCCTGGTGGGCAGGATCACCGAGGAGTCGAGGCCCACGACGTCGTCACGCTGCTGGACCATGGCCTTCCACCACTGACGCTTGATGTTGTCCTTGAGCTCCACGCCCAGGGGACCGTAGTCCCAGGCGGAGCGGGTGCCTCCGTAGATCTCACCGCAGGGGTAGACGAAGCCTCTGCGCTTGCAGAGACTGACAACAGTGTCGATCGTGGAGGAAGCAGCCATGAGGCAAGGGTATCGGTGCCCAGCGCCCAGAAGTGACCCCCACTGGCGCCGCGCGCTCGCTCCCGTAGCCTGAGGCTGTGCCAGATACCGTGCGTCAGCGCATCGATCATGCCAGCCTGCCCTTGATGACCAGGCTCAGCCGGCTCCCGAAGTTCGTGCCCTTTGCGATCCTGCTGACCCTGCTGATCGCCGGGGTGCTGATCCACGGCCCGGTCGGGTTCGTCCTGATGGGTCTGGCCGCCCTTTTCGTGGCCTGGGTGCTCTACCTGTCGTGGCCGGTGCTGAACGGCTCGGAACGGATCATGCGGGTCGCCGTGCTGCTGCTGGCAGTCACCCTCGCCGTTGTTCAGCTCTTTCCCCGCTCCTGAGCTGCCCCTTCGGCAGACGAATCGGTCTGCCCGATCCTGGCCGCTCTACCTCGTGGCTGATAATCTCTGCATGCTTCTGGCCCGTCCGTCTCATCTGGGGTTGTTGTTTTGACAATGATTCTCATTGAGATCGATAATGAGCGCCATGACGACACGACGGGGCCGCATCGTCGCCCCCCTGGTCATTGCCGCCCTCGCGCTCACCGCAAGTGCCTGCAGCTCCGCCGCGATGGGCAAGAACAGCGCGGGCCAGCTGACCGTGGTCGCCTCGTTCTACCCGCTGCAGTACGCCGCTGAGCAGATCGGCGGCGCGCACGTCGCGGTCACCAGCCTGACCAGGCCCGGCGTGGAGCCGCACGACATCGAGCTCACCACCCACGACGTGGCAACGGTCAGCAAGGCCGGGCTGGTGATCTACGAGAAGGGACTGCAGGGCGCGGTCGACAAGGCGGCCGAGTCCCAGGCAGGCGAGCGCGGCTTCAACGTGGCACCCGCGGCCAACCTCAACCTGAAGCTCGGCTCGGGGGCCACCGACCCGCACTTCTGGCTGGACCCGCAGCGCTACTCAGCCGTGGCCAAAGCGATCGCTGCGAGACTGTCAAAGGCAGACCCTGCCAACGCGGCGGACTACCAGAAGAACGCCAAGGTGTTCGAGGACAAGCTGGCCACCCTCTCCGGTGACTTCACCACCGGTCTGGCCGGCTGCCGGCGCCGCGAGCTCGTGACCAGCCACGCCGCCTTCGGCTATCTGGCCCAGCGCTTCGGAATGACGCAGACTGCCATCAACGGCGTCTCTCCCGACCAGGAGCCGAACGCCGCAGAGATCGCCGCGGTCAGCAGATATGTCAAGGCACGCGGGGTGACCACGATCTACGCGGAGACGCTGGCGAGCCCGGCCATCGCGGCCACCGTGGCAGCTGAGACCGGCGCCAGGATGGCCATCCTCGACCCGGTCGAGGGACTAACCACGCTGTCCAAGGGCAAGGACTACTTCGAGGTGATGCGGGCGAACATCACAGCCCTGCGGTCCGGTCAGGGCTGCTCGTGACCAGCACCACGCCGGCACCCGGCCACAGCCCGACCAGCCCGACCAGCCCGACCAGCCCGACCGGCCCGCACGAGCCCGACAGCCCGCAGGCGATCGTCTCGCTCAGCTCGGCCTCCTTCGGCTACGCCGAGCGCGCCGTTGTCTCGTCCGTCACCCTGGAGGTCCGGGCCGGTGAGGTCGTCGCGATCCTGGGTCCCAACGGCTCTGGCAAGTCGACCCTGGTCAAGGGCCTGCTCGGGCTGAACGACCATCTCGGCGGCGAGGTGGCCCTCTTCGGGACCCCGATCGACCGATTCCGGGACCACGCCCGTCTGGGATACGTCCCGCAGCGCCATACGTTGTCTGCGTCCGTGCGGGCCACGGTCAGCGAGATCGTCGCGATCGGACGACTCCCCCACCAGGGATGGCTCGGCCGGGCCAACCGCGAGGACCGGCGGATCATCGCCGAGTCCCTGGCCCTGGTCGGGCTCGAAGACCGTGCCGACGTCGACGTGAACACCCTCTCTGGTGGCCAGCAGCGCCGCGTCCTGATCGCCCGGGCCCTCGCCGCCCAGCCCGATGTCCTGATCATGGACGAGCCCACCGCCGGGGTCGACCTTGCCAGCCAGGAGGTGCTGAGCCAGGTGCTCGCCCGACTGGCCAGACGCGGGGCCACCATGCTGATCGTCACCCACGAACTCCACGCCGTGCGCGACGTGCTGACCCGGATCGTGCAGCTCAACAGCGGGCGGATCACCTTCGACGGCACCCCGGCGAGCTACGCCCGGTCACCGGGAGCCCCGGCCAGCGATCACAACGGACATCACCACGACGACAAGCAGCTTCCGGCGACCTCGCAGGCCGGACCCTTCGACCAGCTTCACCAGTCGCCAGGAGGCCGCGGTGCCTGACATCCTCACCTACACCTTCATGCAGCACGCGCTGCTCGCGGCGCTGATGGTGGGCCTGGCAGCGCCGATGGTCGGCGTCTTCCTGGTCCAGCGCCGGCTGTCCCTGATCGGTGACGGCATGGGTCACGTCGCGCTGGCCGGCGTGGCCGTGGGCGTTGTCACCCACCAGGCCCCGGTGCTGACCGCTCTGGTGTTCGCCGTCCTGGCCGCCGTCGGCATCGAGCTGGTGCGAGCCAGCGGCCGGACCAGCGGTGACGTCGCCCTAGCCGTCATGTTCTACGGCGGTATCGCCCTCGGTGTCGTGGTGATCGGCAAGTCCGAGGGCGGCACGGGCGCCAACCTCGACTCGTACCTCTTCGGCGCGATCTCCACCACGACCCACACCGACCTGGTCGTCTTCGCCGTGCTGGCCGTCGTGGTCGTCGGTGTCATCTGGGCACTGGCTCCCCGGCTCTTCGCGGTCGCCAACGACGAGGAGTATGCGCGGGCCACCGGGATGCCGGCCACCGCGCTCAACATCACCCTGGCCGTGCTCACCGCAGTGACCGTGGTGGTCGCGATGCGGGTGGTCGGCCTGTTGCTGATCAGCGCACTGATGATCGTGCCGAATGCCACTGCCCAGCTGCTCGCCCACAGCTTCCGCTCGGCGATCCGGATTGCCGTGGTGATCGGGGTGGTCTGCAGCGTCGGCGGGGTGAGCGCCTCGTTCTATGCCGACACCGCGCCCGGGGGCACCATCGTGCTCCTGGCCATAGCACTCTTCATGGTGGCGGCGTCATACAGTGCACTGAGAGGCAGGATCACGGGCAGACGGCACAACGAGGCCGAACGGCACGAGCACGAGCACGGCCCGGATTGCGGACACCCTGCTATCGAGCACGAGCACCATGTCGACTATCTGCACGACGGACACCGTCATGCCCCGCATGAAGGCCACTACGACGAGCATGACCCGCTGAAGACCCATGACGAACCCGTGAGGCACTGATGTCTGTCACATTCCGCCGGCCCACCCGACAACGCGCAGCCGTTGAGGCGCTGCTCTTGAACATCGGCGACTTCATGTCAGCCCAGGATCTGCACGCCCGCCTTCGAGCCCAGGGTCAGGGCGTCGGGCTCGCCACGGTGTACCGCACGCTGCAGGCGATGGCTGCCGATGGCGACGTGGACATGATGCGGACCAGCGACGGCGAGGCCGTGTACCGGCGCTGCAGCAACGGCCATCACCACCACCTGGTCTGCCGCAACTGCGGAAAGACCGTGGAGGTCGAGGGACCCGCCGTCGAGAGCTGGACGGACAGGATCAGCTCCGAGAACGGCTTCAGCGACGTTCACCACACCCTGGAGATCTTCGGGCTCTGCGCCGCCTGCACAGCGCTGGACGCCAGCTGACCTCTGGGGTGAGCCGGCGGCGGTGAAGTCGCACATATCGAGCCGGGAACCCCCGGGAGCATCGCCAGTCGCGACCTCACGTCCGACGGTCCGCTCAGCCGGGCAGCGCGCGATCCACGGCACCGCCGTAGCGGCGGTCGCGGGCGGCGTAGATCTCTATGGCACGCCACAGGTCCCGGCGGTCGAAGTCGGGCCACAGAGTGTCGAGGAACACCATCTCGGCATAGGCCGACTGCCACAGCAGGAAGTTGCTCGTTCGCTGCTCACCGGAGGACCGCACGAAGAGG
Source organism: Actinomycetales bacterium (assembly GCA_038236535.1). GTDB lineage: Bacteria > Actinomycetota > Actinomycetes > Actinomycetales > Dermatophilaceae > UBA4719. The sequence goes on along the minus strand of JBBRZQ010000003.1, from coordinate 64,870 downwards.
TCGACGTCAGGCATTTCTGGCTCGTCGAGGTGTCTGGCGATGGTGTGCTCGTCGATGTGACCGGGCTTGAGCCGTCCGTCCAGGACGAGCTGCGCGATCCGCCGGGTGGCATCAGCGATCTCGGCGCGGCCACCGTAGTTGACGCACATCGTGAACGTCATCACCGTGTTGTTCCGGGTCATCTCCTGGGCGACCTCGAGCTCCTTGATCACCGACAGCCATAGCCGCGGGCGCCGGCCCAGCCACCGGACGCGGACACCCCAGTCGTCGAGGATGTCGCGGCGGCGCCGGATCACGTCACGGTTGAAGCCCATCAGGAAGCGGACCTCCTCCGGCGAGCGCTTCCAGTTCTCCGTGGAGAACGCGTAGGCCGAGACGTTCTTGACGCCCATCTCGATCGCTCCGGCGACCACGTCGAGCAAGGACGCCTCCCCGGCCTCGTGACCTTTGGTGCGCGGCAGGCCACGCGCATTCGCCCAGCGCCCGTTACCGTCCATGACGATCGCGACGTGCCCCGGGATCAGCTCGGGAGGAACCTCTGGCGGGCGGGCCCCAGAGGGATGGGGGAACGGCCGGCTCACCGGTTTCGGGATCCCCGTTAGCTCGCGCCCCCGGGATGCACTGCGTCTCGTCATGCCTGATAACTCACTTCCGGGCTCGATCCGCTCCTCGCTGCGCTGCGATGCTCGCTCGCCCTGCGTCTCGTCATACCCGCTCGACAAGTCGCAGCGAACGGACGCCGCGCTCGAGATGCCATTGCAGGAAGGCGGTGACCAGGCCGCTGCCCTCACGACGATGCTGTGGCAGGCTTTCGTCGGCGAGGTCCCAGTCGCCGACGAGCAGGGCTCCCAGCAGCTCCAGGGTGGCCAGCGCCGGGCTGGCTGAGCCAGGCGTCCGGCAGGACGGGCAGACCGTGCCACCGCTGGCGAGGTTGAAAGCACGCTGGGGCCCGGGCGCACCACAGCGGGCGCAGTCATGGAAGCTCGGCGCCCACCCCGCGACGGCCAGCGACCGGAGCAGGTACGAGTCCAGCACCAGCCCCGCCTCATGATCACCGCCGGCCAGCGAGCTCAACCCGCCGGCCAGCAACAGGAACTGCTGCATCGCCGGCTCGCGCTCCTCGGTGAGCCGCTCGGCGGTCTCGAGCATCGCGGACGCCGCAGTGTACGAGACATAGTCGCGGGCGATCGGATCGCCATACGGGGCAAGGGTCTCGGCCTGGGTCACCGTGTCCAGCGAACGCCCCTCGTAGAGCATGACGTCGACAATCATGCACGGCTCGAGCCGGGCACCAAACCTCGACCTGGTCCGGCGGACGCCCTTGGCCACAGCCCTGACCTTGCCGTGCTGACGGGTCAGCATCGTCACGATGCGGTCCGCCTCACCCAGCTTCTGGGCGCGCAGGACGATCGCAGCGTCACGGTAGAGGGCCATGAGGCCATTGTCCTATGCCAGCCCCCGAACACTGGTATGCCGTGCCGCTGACCGGGCACGCGCCGCCTCAGCACCACGCCAGGATCGAGTCGGTTCCTGATACATATGTCCTATTCCGGGTGAGGCTGACGGCATGTCCGTGACTCTGCAGGGTTCCCTGCTCGACAACGTCGACAAGGTCGGGCTCTGGCCGCTGGGCACGGCGATTCGACGTACGACGCTGGCTCGCGGTGCCTGGATCGACCTCCGGCCAGGCTGGCTGACTGGTGCGGACGAGCTTTTCACCCGGCTCGCCCGCGACGTCCCGTGGCACGCCGAACGCCGGCAGATGTACGACCGCGAGGTCGATGTCCCGCGCCTGCTCAGCTTCTACGACGAGGACGACCTGCTCCCCGACCCGGTTCTGGGGCAGGCTCGTTCGGCGTTGAGCACCCACCATGCCGATGAGCTCGGCGAGCCGCTGCGGACCGCAGGGCTCTGCTACTACCGGGACGGCCGCGACTCGGTGGCCTGGCATGGCGACACCACAGGGCGCGGTTCATCGGAGGACACCATCGTCGCGATCATCTCGGTGGGGACACCGCGGGCGCTGCTTCTGCGGATCAGCATCCAGTTCCGGACACGCGGCATCCGCTGAACGACCTCAGACCCTGTCTGCCACCGCCGATAGGTTGCCAGTCATGTACTCCGATGCCGAACCCCTTGACGCAGCGCCGCCTGACGCAGCGCCGCCTGAATACGTGACCCACCTCGCCCGCGACTCAGCCCGCTTCGTGAGCGTGCTCCGGACGACGCCTGCCGGGACAAGGGTGCCGACCTGTCCCGGCTGGGATGCGGACGACCTCTTGTGGCACCTCGCCGAGGTCCAGTGATTCTGGGGGCAGTCGTGGGTCGCGGGCTCACGAAGGATTCTCAGGTTGAGGCCCTGGTCCACGAACACAGGCCCGCCAGCCGGGACGGCCTGCCGGCGCACTTCGAGCGAGCGACCGGCGAGCTGCAGCTGAACCTTCGCGCCGGATCCCCGCAGACGCGAGCCTGGAACCGGTCCTGGCTGTGGATGCTCGGTCAGCTCACCGGCACAGAACCTGACGGCACGCCACACGAGGACCCCGACCTGGCGGTGCTCGCTGTTGACGGTGCGTCAGAGGTGGGCGAGCCGGCTGCGACCGTCAGCGGGGCCGCAGCCGACCTGGACTGCTGGTTGTGGAACCGGCCGCCGACGGGTGAGGTGGTCCGGACCGGCGACCCGCTGGTTCTCGAACGCTTCGACGAGACCATGGCCGACGCCCGGAGCTGAGCCAAACCAGGCCGGTTCTGAACAGGCTGCCGCCGACCTGAGCGATGCAGCCTGTTCAGACTCTGTTGCCGGACCTCACGTCCGGGCTGACTCCGGCGTGGCCGACAGCGCGTTCCGCTCCGAACGGTTGACCGCGGAGATGACCGCCTTCAGCGAAGCGGTCACGATGCTGGGGTCCAGTCCGACTCCCCACAGCACCCGGTCACCGAGCGTGCACTCCACGTAGGCAGCAGCCGTGGCATCGCCACCTGAGGACAGCGCGTGCTCGGCGTAGTCCAGGACACGCACGTCCACGTCAAGGGTCGTCAACGCCGCCACGAACGCGGCGATCGGACCATTGCCCACTCCGTCGATCGTGATCTCCTGGCCGTTGTCGGTCAGGGTCACCGAAATGGTGTCAGCGCCCTCCACCGTTGAGTCCGAACGAATGCTGAGCAGTGAGAACCGGCCCCACTGCACACCATTGGCCAGGGCAGCCTCCGCCCGGCTGACCGGAAGGTACTCGTCCCGGAAGGCCGACCAGAGGTCCGCCGATGAGATCTCCGCGCCGCTGGACTCGGTCCGCCTCTGGATGACGCCGCTGAACTCGATCTGCAGACGGCGTGGCAGGTCGAGCTGGTGCTCGCTCTTGAGGATGTAGGCCACCCCGCCCTTGCCGGACTGGCTGTTGACGCGCACCACGGCCTCGTAGGACCGGCCGATGTCGTGCGGGTCGATCGGCAGGTAGGGCACCTCCCAGACGATGTCGTCCAGGGTGGCCGCCGTGGGACTGTCCGCGAGGTCCTTGTCCCTGCAGTCGAACCCCTTCTTGATCGCGTCCTGGTGCGATCCGGAGAAAGCCGTGAAGACGAGGTCGCCGCCATACGGGTGACGCTCGTGGACCGGGAGCTGGGTGCAGTACTCGACCGTGCGCCGGACCTCGTCGATGTCGGAGAAGTCGATCTGCGGGTCGATCCCCTGGCTGAAGAGGTTCATCCCGAGGGTCACCAGGCAGACGTTGCCGGTACGCTCGCCGTTGCCGAACAGGCAGCCCTCGATCCGGTCGGCGCCGGCCAGGAAGGCCAGCTCGGCTGCGGCCACGGCGGTCCCGCGGTCATTGTGCGGGTGCAGCGACAGCACGATCGACTCGCGCCGGATCAGATGGCGCGACATCCACTCGATCGAGTCGGCGTAGACGTTGGGGGTGGTCATCTCGACGGTTCCCGGCAGGTTGATGATCACCTTGTGGTCGGGCCGCGCATCGAAGATCTCGATGACCTCGTTGCAGATCCGTGCCGCGAACTCCAGCTCGGTGCCCGTGTAGGACTCCGGCGAGTACTCGTAGTAGACGGCCGTCTCGGGGATGGTCTCCTCGAACTTGCGACACAACCGGGCGCCTTCCAGCGCCACGTCGACGATGCCGTCCTGGTCCAGGCCGAAGACGACCCGCCGTTGCAGCACCGACGTGGAGTTGTAGAGGTGCACGATGGCCTGCTTGGCACCGCGGATCGAGTCGTAGGTGCGCTCGATCAGGTGGTCACGCGACTGGGTGAGCACCTGGATGGTGACATCGTCGGGGATGTGCTCCCCCTCGATCAGCAGCCGCACGAAGTCGAAGTCAATCTGGCTCGCGGACGGGAAGCCGACCTCGATCTCCTTGTAACCCATCCGGACGAGCAGGTCGAACATCCGCATCTTGCGCTCGAGGTTCATCGGGTCGATCAGGGCCTGGTTGCCGTCACGCAGGTCGACCGCGCACCAGCGCGGGGCCTGGGTCATCCGCCTGGTCGGCCAGGTGCGGTCGGGAAGGTCAACGGAGATCTGCTGGTCGTAGGGGAGGTACTTGCGCACCGGCATACCACTGGACTTCTGGGGGTGGATCATGTTCTCGCCTCTATCGTCTGGTTGCATTCGGAATGGCCGGGCAACTCAAACTCCGCGACGAGGGCGGCCGTTTCAGAGGGCCTCGCCGCGGCAAAGAAGCAGGAGCAGGGCTCCGGATGCGATCCGCACAGTCCTACGGTATGCCGTGGACCCTCGTCGCGTCCACCGATCGGACAACGGTCCCGGATGGTGGGACCGCGTTCCGGCACTGCCTGCCAGCAACCGGGCCCCGACACGGACCGGGCCCGCCAGGGACGGCCCCTGGTCAACAGGGCTCTGCTAGAAACCGAGCCGCTGCAGCTGTTTGGGGTCACGCTGCCAGTCCTTGGCGACCTTGACGTGCAGATCGAGGTAGATCCGCTGGCCCAGGAGAGCCTCAATTCCCTTGCGGGCCGTCGTGCCTACCTCGCGTAGGCGCGCTCCCCCTTTGCCGATGATGATGGCCTTCTGGCTGGACCGTTCGACGAAGACGTTGACCCGGACGTCAAGCATCGGGGAGATCTCGGGCCGGCCCTTGCGTGGCACCATCTCCTCGACGACGACGGCCAGGCTGTGCGGCATCTCGTCGTCCAGCCCCTCCAGGGCCGCCTCGCGGACCAGCTCGGCGATCATGATGATCTCGGGCTCGTCGGTCAGCACGCCATCGGGATACAACATCGGAGAGACGGGCAGGTATGACGCCAGCAGCGAGGTGACCTCGCCGACCTGATCGCCGCGGACCGCCGAGCACGGGATGATGGCGGCCCACTCACCGAGCTGGTCGATGGCAATGAGGTGCTCGGCCAGACGCTGTTTGTCCACCCGGTCGCTCTTGGTCGCCAACGCCACCACCGGGGTGCGCTTGGCCACCATGAGCTCCTTGAGCTCTCTGGCGATGTAGGCGTCGCCGGGACCGATCCGCTGGTCGGCGGGCAGGCAGAAGCCGATCACGTCGACCTCGAGCAGCGTCTCGCGCACCATGTCGTTCAGGCGCTGGCCGAGCAGGGTCCGGGGTTTGTGCAGGCCTGGCGTGTCGACCAGGATCAGCTGCGCCGTCTCGGAAGTCACGATCCCCCGGATGGTATGCCGGGTCGTCTGCGGCTTGCTCGACGTAATCGCGACCTTCTGGCCGACCATGGCGTTGGTCAGCGTCGACTTGCCGGCGTTGGGACGGCCGACCAGACAGGCGAACCCGGCTCTGAAATCCTGGGTCACGACGCTTCCTCCTGCATAGCCTTGCGTTTCGCTGTCTTGGTTCTTCTGGTATCGGTCAAGCGTCGCACGATCACCGTGTCGATCCGGTTGCGCCGTCCTGCCATTCGCTCGGCAGTCAGCGACAGCCCGGCAACCTCGGCGCTGGAACCCGGGATCGGGACCAGGCCGATGGACTTCCCGAGGAGTCCGCCAACGGTGTCGACCTCGTCCTCCTCCAGGGTCACGTCAAAGAGCTCCGCGAGGTCGTCGATATGCATCGTGGCAGGCACCCTGGTCGAGCCGTCCGCGAGCTGTTCGACGCCGGGAGCCTCGCGGTCGTACTCGTCGTCGATCTCACCGACAATCTCCTCGAGGATGTCCTCGAGAGTGACCAGGCCTGCGGTGCCGCCGTATTCGTCGATCACGATGGCGAAATGGTTCTGGTCCCGCTGCATCTCACGCAGCAGGTCGTCGATCGGCTTGCTCTCAGGCGTGTAGCGCGCGGGCCGCATCTGCCGGTCCACCGGCTGCTTGGCTGCTTTGGCGTCCCCGTAGACCCGGCGGGCGACATCCTTGAAGTAGAGCAGCCCGAGCACGTCGTCCGGCCCGTCTCCGACCACCGGGATCCGCGAGAACCCCGAGCGCAGGAACAGCGACATCGCCTGACGCAGCGTCTTGTCACGATCCATCGTGACCATGTCGGTGCGCGGCACCATGACCTCGCGCACCACCGTGTCACCCAGCTCGAAGACCGAGTGGATCATCTCGCGCTCCCCGGCCTCGATCAGCAGGGCCTCCTCGGCCATGTCGACCAGGTCACGCAGCTCGGCCTCGGAGTCGAACGGCCCGTCGCGAAAACCCCTGCCGGGGGTGACCGCGTTGCCCAGGGTCACGAGCAGGCGGGCGACCGGCCCGAGCACCTTGCGAAGCCGGACCAGGATCGGCGCCGTCAGCAACGCCACCGTGTCGGCATGCTGGCGGCCCAGGGTCCGCGGTGAGACGCCGACCAGGACGAAAGAGACCACGGCCATCAGCCCGATCGAGATCAGCAGGACCGGCCAGAAATCGTCGACCGAGTTGGCCACCGCCAGCGTGATCAGGACCGCGGCGGCCGACTCGGCAAGGACACGCACGAAAGCTGCCGCCGAGAGGTGAGCCGCACTGTCAGCCACGATCGTGGCCAGTGCCGAGGCGCCCCGGCGACCCTCCTCCACGATCTCGGCGGCGCGGTGGCGGGAGAGTCGCGAGTAGGACGACTCGGCGGCCGCCATCACGAAGGCGACGACGATGCCGGCGAATGCCGCAATGATGAGCTTGCTGACCATGGCTGTCTTCTGGGTCCGGTCGCAGAGCTAGTGACCCGCCCGGCGGCCGCGGCCGGCGAGGTAGGTCAGCAGCAACGTGCGCTGGAGCTCGAACATCTCGCGCTCCTGCGATGGCTCTTCGTGGTCATAGCCGAGCAGGTGAAGGATCCCGTGGGTCAGCAGCAGCAACAGCTCGTCCTCGGTCGCATGACCGGCCTCGACCGCCTGGCGAGCCGCCACCGGCGGGCACATCACGATGTCGCCGAGAACACCCTCAGCCGGCTCCTGCTCATCGCGACCGGGACGGAGCTCGTCCATCGGGAAGCTCATCACGTCGGTCGGGCCCGGCAGGTCCATCCACTGCACGTGCAGGACCTCCATCGCCGCCTCGTCGACCAGCTTGACGCACAGGTCGGCCTGCGGGTGGACCTTCATCTCACCCATCACGTACCTCGCACAGGCGACAAGCTCCATCTCGTCAAGAGAGAAGTCGGTCTCGTTGAGAACGTCGATGCTCATCGCGTGCTCACCGCCTGCCCCTGGCCGTGGCAGCCCTGGTTGCCGCAGCCCTGTCCGGCGCGCTCATCTTCTCGTCCCAACGCCCGTACGCCTCCACGATGGAACCGACCAGAGCGTGACGGACCACGTCATGGGCGCCGAGCTCGGCAAAGTGCACGTCGTCGACACCCTCGAGGATCTCCTGGACGACCTTCAGCCCGGACGGGGTCCCCGAGGGCAGGTCGATCTGCGTGACGTCGCCGGTCACCACCATCTTTGAGCCGAAGCCCAGCCGGGTCAGGAACATCTTCATCTGCTCCGGGGAGGTGTTCTGCGCCTCGTCCAGCACGATGAAGGCGTCATTGAGGGTGCGTCCGCGCATGTAGCCCAGCGGGGCCACCTCGATCGTCGCCGCAGCCAGCAGTCTGGGGATCGACTCGACATCGACCATGTCGTGCAGCGCGTCATACAGCGGCCGCAGGTAGGGGTCGATCTTGTCGCTGAGCGTGCCCGGCAGGAAGCCGAGCCGCTCGCCTGCCTCGACCGCCGGACGGGTCAGGATGATCCGGCTGACCTGTTTGGTCTGCAGGGCGGCAACTGCCTTGGCCATCGCGAGGTAGGTCTTGCCGGTGCCGGCAGGGCCGATGCCGAACACGATGGTGTTCTTGTCGATCGCATCCACGTAGCGCTTCTGGCCCAGCGTCTTGGGCCGGATCGTCCGGCCCCGGTTGGACAGGATGTTCATCGTGAGAACGTCCGCGGGGCGCTCCTTGGTATGGGCACGCAGCATCGAGACAGAACGCTCGACCGCGTCGCGGTTCAGCACCTGACCGGTCGCCAGAACGACCAGCAGCTCGTCGATCGTCCGCTCGAGCAGGGCGACGTCGGGCCCGGCGCCCGAGACGTGGAACTCGTTGCCCCGCACCAGCAGGTCCAGATGCGGGAAAGAGCTCTCCATGGCACGCAGAAGCTCGTCCCGCGGCCCGAGCAAGGTCACCATGGACAGCTCTGGCGGAAGAACAATAATGTGCGTGGGCCGTTGATCGTCAGTCATCTTCAACCCAGTCTACGTGCCCGCTCTCACAGTGAACCCGGTTCAGCCCGGCGGCCAGGTCATGGCCCGACCCCCCAGAACGTGCACGTGAGCGTGAAACACCTCCTGCTGGGCCAGCGCGCCGGTGTTGAACACGCTGCGGTACCCGGCCTCCAGCCCTTCCTGCCGCGCCACGGCACCGACCGCCTTGAAGAGGTCGGCCACCACGTTCGGGGATGAGGCGCCCAGGGCCACGACGTTCGGCTGGTGCTCCTTGGGTATCACTAGCACGTGGGTCGGCGCCTGGGGCTTGATGTCGCGAAACGCCAGGGTCGTCGCCGTCTCGTGGACGATGTCGGCCGGGATCTTGCGGTCGATGATCTTGCAGAACAGGCAGTCGCTCGCAGCCGGAGCGTGATCGGTGCTCATGACTGCAGACTACGACGTGTCAACCGATTCGTGCGGTAGCGCGTCGTCACTGCGTGAGAACCTTGATCATGGCCGCCGAACGCAGAGAGGTCGGGTCGGCCGGCAGCAGGTGGGCCGCGGACCAGGCCCTCACCGATCTGTATTCCGCCCACTGGCACTCGCTCGTGCGCCTCTCTTGGCTGCTGGTCCGGGATCAGCCGCTGGCCGAGGAGACCGTCCAGGATGCTTTCGTGGCCATGCACTCTCGCTGGTCCCGGCTCCGGAACCAGGACCTGGCGCTGGCCTACCTTCGACGCAGCGTGGTCAACAGCTCGCGCTCAGCCCTGCGCCACCGCACGGTCGAAGACCGCTATCTCAGTGCGGAGACCAGCGCCCGGACCGCGCACGGCAGCACGCAGGAGCCCAGCGCTGAGCAGCGAGCCCTCGAACACGCCTCCGGTGCACGACTTCTCGGCGCGCTCGAGCGCCTGTCCAGGCGGCAGCGAGAGGTGCTGACGCTGCGTTACTACCTTGACCTCAGCGAGGCCCAGATCGCCGATGCCCTGAGCATCTCGGCAGGCTCGGTCAAGGCTCACGCTCACCGGGGCCTGATCGCCCTGCGAGCCGATGTGGAGGACCCCTCATGGTGAACGACGATCTTGACCGCAGGCTTCGCCAGGCCCTGCACGAGGAAGCCGAGCGGATCCGGCCGCGGGAACGACGAGCAGAGATCCTTGACAATGCCCACCACAGCGCCCAGAGCCGGGAACACCGACGTCGCTGGTTCCTGCCAGTTGCCGCAGCTGCTTCGGTCGCCCTCATCGGCGCCGGCGTCATGGGCCTGTCCAACAGTGGCAACAGCCAGCCGGCGCCGTCCGCGGTGGCTCCTGCGGTGACCACCACCTCGCCAACGACGTCCCTGAGCACCCCCACCCGCGGCGCACCTTCGCCGGCGACCGTCACCAGGGACCGGGCGCCCGCGACCAAGGACCCGGCGCCCACCGTGCCGTGGCCCCGGGGCGCTGCCACTGCTGAGATGGCCCTGCCGGCATACTTCGTCGGCCCCAGCTCTGCCTCCGGAGGCCAGTTCGGTCTCTACCGGGAGTTCCTCACCGCGGTGGTGCCGATGCGGGCCACCGCGGCCCAGAAGGTCGAGGCCGCCCTGGTTGTCGCCATGAACCCCGAGTACTACAGCAGCCAGGAGCCCTACCTCCGGCCCTGGTCCGGCACCTCGGTCACCAACGTCACGACGATGCCGAGCAGGATCACCATCACCCTCAGCGACCCTGGCGCTTCAGGCTTCACGGCCGCGCAGACCAGGCTGGCGGTCCAGCAGCTCGTCTGGACTGCCCAGGCGGCGCTCGGCACAGGGACGATTCCGGTGATGTTCGTCGTCAGGAACGGCGCATCGGAGCTGTTCGGGACCTACCCCACCGCGCAGACCTACAACCGCCCGCCCAAGGACCTGCAGTACCAGGTGCTCGCCCCGATCTGGATCACATCGCCGGGATCGCCGGGGGTGACCCGGATGCTCCCGGAGGGCCAGCCGGTAGTGATCTCGGGCCAGTCATGCGCCTTCGAGGGCACGACCCAGTGGCAGCTGAAGAAGGACCTGACGCTCATCAGGTCAGGTTTCACCACGGCGACCAGCGGATGTCCGACGAGGGGCACCTGGCAGGTGCGGCTGGGGGGCCTGGCCAGCGGCCACTACACCTTCCGGATGTACGAGGTAAGCATGCAGGACGGGAAGGGCATCGTCGCCGAGACGTCGAAGACGTTCATGGTGGGCACGGGGCTCGGGTGAGCCAGAAGTCAGCGCCAGCGTCCGGCGGCACTGAGCACCGCAAGCGCCGCCGGACCGGCACTCGATGAGCGCAGCACGTGGCGCCCGAGCCGCACCGGCACCGCTCCTGCGGCAATGAAGGCGCTCAGCTCGTCCGGGGAGATCCCGCCCTCCGGGCCAACGATGACGACAACCTCGCCCGACGCGGGCAGCTCAAGGCCTGCCAGCGGCTGCCGGGCCTCCTCATGCAGGATCAGGGACAGCGCCGCCGACCCGATCCGCGATATCACGGCGGCCTGGTTCGCGGGCTCGCTCACCACCGGGACCCGGGTCCGGCGCGACTGCTTGGTGGCGGCCTGGACGAGCGACTCCCACTTGCGCAGCGACCTGACCGCGCGCTCGCCGCGCCAGATCACGATGCTGCGGGCGGCCTGCCAGGGAACCACCTCGTCAACGCCGAGCTCGGTGGCAGCCTCGATGGCCTGCTCGTCCCGATCGCCCTTGGCCAGAGCCTGGACCAGCACGAACCGCGGATCGGGGGGCGGCTGCAGGGAGATCTCCGTCAGCCGCAGCCGCAGCTCCCCCGCCCCGAGGCTCTCGACGACGGCGTCAGCCCGGCGGCCGGCCCCGTCAGTGAGCAGCACCTGCTCGCCCACGCCGATCCGCCTGACCGTCGCCGCATGACGCCCCTCAGGTCCGCCCAGGACCACCTGGGACCCGGCCGCCGCGCCGGCCAGCTGATCCGCGGAGACGAAGAACAGCGGGGCCGTCACGTCTGAGGCACCGGGGTCTACTTGCCCAGGAAGGCGTCGCGCAGCTTGCCGAACAGCCCCTGCGAGGCGGGGGTGAGCCGGCCCTCGGGGCGCTCCTCACCCCGCAGGGCAGCGAACTTGCGCAGCATCTCCTCCTGGTCGGCATTCAGCTTGGTCGGCGTCTGGACGCCGGCGTGGGCCAGGAGATCACCGCGCCCGCTCCCCCGCAGGTGGGTGACGCCCTTGCCCTTGAGCGTCATGATGTCGCCCGGCTGGGTGCCCGGCTTGATCTCGAGGTCGATCATGCCGTCGAAGGTGTTCAGCTTGATGGTGGCGCCCAGCGCCGCCGCAGTCATCGGAAGCTCCACCGAGCAGTGCAGGTCATCCCCGCGACGCTGGTAGGTCTCGTGCGGGGTGACGACCACCTCGACATAGAGGTCACCCGCCGGCCCGCCTCCTGCGCCGACCTCGCCCTCGCCGGGCAGCTGGATCCGGGTGCCGGTGTCGACGCCGGCCGGGACCCGCAGCTTGAGGGTTCGCCGGGTGCGCACCCGGCCCTCGCCCGAGCACTCGAAGCAGGGGCTGGCGATGACGGTGCCCACGCCCTGGCAGGTCGAGCAGGTGCGCGAGGTCATCACCTGGCCCAGGAAGGAGCGCTGGACCTGGTGGATCTCGCCCTTGCCACCGCAGACATCACAGCTGCGCGTACTGGTGCCGGGCTGCGATCCCTTGCCCGAACAGGTGGCGCAGACGATCGCGGTGTCCATCGTGAGCTCCCGCTCGGCGCCGAAGACAGCCTGTGAGAGGTCGATCTCGATCTGGATCAGCGCATCCTGGCCCCGGCGCTGACGTGAGCGAGGCCCGCGCCCGGCGCCGCTGGCCGCCTGGCCGAAGAAGGCGTCCATGACATCGCTGAACGAGAAGCCCTGGCCGAAGTTGGCGTTCGCGCCGCCGTACGGGTCCGAGCCGGCGTCGAAGGCGCGGCGCTTGGCGGGGTCACTGAGCACGTCATACGCCTGGGAGATCTTCTTGAACTCCTCCTCGGCGCCGTCATGGGTGTTGACGTCCGGGTGCATCTTGCGGGCCAGCCGGTGATAGGCGCGCTTGATCTCCTCGGTGCTGGCGTCACGCGCCAGACCGAGATCCTCGTAGTAGTTGTTCAAAGAGTGTCCTTGTGCCAGTTGATCGCGGAGTGGGCCCGGGTGTCGTTGCCAGACCTACGTCATTGCCTGCGCGGCGTCGTTGCCGCAGTCACGGGGCGAGAATTTCTGAGACGTAGCGGGCCACGGCTCGCACCGAGGCCATTGTGGTCGGATAGTCCATCCTTGTCGGCCCGAGCACTCCAAGTCCTGCCACGACCTCCCTGCCACCGCCGTAGCCGGTGCTGACCACCGAGGTGGCACTCAGCCCGGCGTGCGGGTTCTCGTGCCCGATCCGGACGGCCACCACATCACCCTCGTTGCTCATGGTGGCGAGCAGCTTGAGCAGCACGACGTGCTCCTCCAGAGCCTCCAGGACCGGCCCGATGGTGAGCGGGAAGTCGGTGCCGAAGCGCATGAGGTTGGAGGTGCCGGCCAGCACGACCCGCTCCTCACGCTCCTCGACCAGGGCGTCGTCCAGCGAGCGGACGACGGCGCGCACCAGGTCACGGTCGACCGGCGAGAAGATGTCGGGCAGCGACTGCAACCGGGCCGCCGCCTCGACGAGCTGATGCCCGCTGACCTCTGCGTTGAGCCGCGAGCGCAGGTCGGCGATGAACTGCTCCCCATCGGCCATCATCAGGTCACGGGGCGACTCGATGACCCGCTGCTCGACCCGGCCGGTGTCCAGGATGAGCACGACCATGAGCCGGTTGGCGCCCATCGGCAGCAGCTCGACGTGACGCACCGACGAACGGGTGAGCGACGGATACTGCATGACAGCGACCTGGTGGGTCAGCGAGGCCAGCAGCCGGACGGTGCGGTCCACCACGTCATCGAGGTCCACCGCGCCCCGCAGGAAGGTCGAGATCGCGGTGCGCTCGGGCCCGCTCATCGGTTTCAGCTCGTCGAGCCGGTCGACGAACACCCGGTAGCCGGCATCGGTGGGAACTCGCCCGGCGCTCGTGTGAGGTGCGGAGATCAGGCCCTCGTCCTCCAGCGCTGCCATGTCGTTGCGGACGGTGGCCGCCGAGACGCCCAGACGGTGGCGCTCCAGGAGCGCCTTGGAACCGACCGGCTCGGAGGTCTTCACGTAGTCCGTGACGATGGCATCAAGCACTGCCAGCCTGCGTTCGTCGGGCATCCGCCACCTCCTGTCTCGTTGAACCGGGTCATGCCGGTCGTGCCCGGCGCCGCCCGATATCGTCCAACGGCGCGTTGGCACTCAGCATTCCAGAGTGCTAAGTCTACGATGCCACGGTGGACAACCGATACGGAGCAGACGTCCTTTCCGGTGACTGGGGTGTTCCCAAGAACGGACGGGCCCGTGAGGTCGAGGCAGAACAGGGCCTCGTGGTGGAGGATGTCGAGACCGGTTGGTGCGGTGCGGTCGTGCGGGTCGAGAAGGCCGGCGGGATGCAGGTCGTCCATCTGGAGGACCGCCGCGGGCGCAGCAAGGGCTTCCCGCTGGGGCCAGGGTTCCTGCTGGATGGCGCGCCGGTCATCCTGACCCTGCCCACCGCTTCAGCCCAGGCAGCCGCCCAGAGAGCCAAAGCCGCCACCTCCAGGACGGCGAGCGGCTCCAGGGCCGTCCGGGGTGCCCGGGCAAAGGTCGCGTCCGGGTCACGCATCTTCGTCGAGGGCAAGCACGACGCCGAGCTCGTCGAGAAGGTCTGGGGCGACGACCTGCGGGTCGAGGGGGTGGTCGTGGAGATGCTTGACGGCGTCGACGACCTCGCCGCGGTGATCCGCGACTTCCAGCCGGAGCCCGGCCGGCGCCTCGGCGTCCTGGTCGACCACCTGATCCCCGGAACCAAGGAGACCAGGCTGGTCCAGGAGGCGCGCGCACTGCGCCGCTACGCGCCGTACGTGACGATCCTAGGCCACCCGTATGTCGATGTCTGGCAGTCGGTGCGGCCCGAACGCCTGGGCTGGGAGAGCTGGCCGGTCATCCCCCGAGGCCAGTCGTGGAAGCACGGCATCGTCGCCGAGCTGGGCTGGCCGCACGAGACCCAGACCGACATCGCCCGCGCCTGGAAACGCATCCTGGCCACCGTCCGCACCTATGCCGACCTCGAGCCGGCTCTGCTGGCCAGTGTCGAAGAGCTGATTGACTTCGTCACGACGCAGGAGTGACGAACAACGGGCTCAGCGTCACGACGCAGGAGTGACGAACAACGGGCCAGATATGGCCCTGCCGGCCATCTGCGACGGACAAAGACACTATCTGTCGAATCTCGACTGGGTCGTGTCTGAGCGGTAGGTTTTCTGTGGCGTACGTTCAGTGCTCGACGTTCAGGAGGGGATTGTCATGACGCAAAATCCACAGGACCAACCCACCGAGGGCGAGCAGCCGTACTCCGGCCAACCGCCGCCCCCGCCACCGCCTCCCGGCCAGGCGCCGGCCTACGGTCAGCCGGCCTACGGGCAGCAGGCACCGGTGTCTCCCAGCGACGCGCGGATGTGGGCGTTGTTCGCCAACCTCGGCGGCATCATCTTCTACTTCATCGCGCCTCTGGTGATCTACCTGATCTACAAGGACCGCGACCCGTTCATCCGCCGCCACGCAGCACAGGCACTGAACTTCCAGATCATCGCGGCGATCGCGTACCTCATCTCGGGTATCCTGACCATCGTCCTCATCGGTTTCCCGCTCCTGCTGGCGGTATTCGTCTGCTGGATCCTGTTCCCGATCATGGGCGCCATCGCGGCGAACAAGGGCGAGCCGTACAACTACCCGCTGATCCCGCAGATGGTCACCTAGGTCCGTCCGGCAGAGCCCGGCAGCACAGGCCGGGACGCTCAGAACGCGAGCAGACGCCGCACGACAGTGTCTGCGAGCAGGCGGCCGCGCAGGGTCAGCACGACCCGGTGCGGCCGCAGTGCGCTCGGTCCGTCGACCAGCCCGTCCGCGATCAGGCCGGCCACCGCCGAAGCTCCCTCCGGGTGCAGCTCGTCGATCGGCAGACCATCCACCAGCCGGGTTCCCAGCAGCACCCTTTCGTCGTAGAGCTGCCCGGCGGTCAGCAGCTCGCGTCCGGCCGCCGGAGAGAGCCCTGAGTTCAGCCGGTTCGCGAACGCATTGGGGTGCTTGACGTTCCACCATCTGACCCCGCCGACGTGGCTGTGTGCGCCGGGTCCCACCCCCCACCAGTCGCCGTCGGACCAGTAACCCTCGTTGTGCCGGCACCGGTCGGTCGCCGTGCGCGCCCAGTTGCTGACCTCGTACCAGCCATAGCCGGCGGCCCCCAGGAGCTCGTCGGCCAGCTCGTACTTCTCGGCCTCGTCGTCATCCTCTGGTGCCGGCAGCTGACCGCGCCTGACCTGGGCGCCCAGCTTGGTTCCCTCTTCGACAACCAGGGCATAGGCCGAGATGTGGTCGGGCTCCAGCTGGACCGCCGCGTCCAGGCTGGTACGCCAGTCGCCCAGTGACTCCCCCGGGGTGCCGTAGATGAGGTCGACACTGATCTTGAGGCCGGCATCGCTGGCCGCCAGGACCGCCCTGGCCACGTTGTCCGGGTCATGGGTGCGCTCCAGGGTTGCCAGCACGTGGGGCACCGCCGACTGCATGCCCATGCTGACCCGGGTGAACCCCCCTGCGGCAAGGGCCTGCAACGAAGCCCGGCTCACCGAGTCCGGGTTGGCCTCGGTGGTCACCTCGGCGCCCTGAGCAAGGCCGAACCCGGTTCGTATGCCGTCCAGCACCCTGACCAGGTCACTGGCCGCCAGCATCGTCGGGGTCCCTCCGCCGAAGAACACGGTCTGGACCTGCGGAGCGCCCGGGCCCAGCACCCGCTTGGCCAGCCCGAGCTCGCGAAGGGCACCATCGGCGTACGTTCCGACACTGGCGCCGTCGACGCCGAGCTCGGTCAGCGTGTAGGTGTTGAAGTCGCAGTAGCCGCAGCGCACCCTGCAGAACGGGACATGGACATAGATCCCGAAGGGCCCCGAACCCAGCCGTCTCAGCGCATAGGCAGGAAGCTCGCCTGACGGCGGCGCGGGTTCACCCTCGGGCAAGGCACTGGGCATACCCCCCATCCTCGCAGGGGTAGGCAGGAACTCGACCGGCGATGCCCCGGCACGGCCCTGTCACCGCCGCCCCGGGAGCAGCTCCGATGAGTCGCCAGACACCCCTTGGGTATCGGCGTGTCGGCCCCGACACGCCGGCACGGGATGAAGTTCTTTCCCGGAACCCTTGCGGGCCATGGGCAGAGCGCGTAGAAATCTCTCTACGCCCCGGCAACGGGAGCGGGATCGGTTGGAGATCGAGGTTCTTGCCCAGCCAGGCTTGCCTGCTGGAACCGCCGGGTGATGCGTGCGGGGGGAACAGCGCGGACCACCGTGAGATCGTCGGCCTTCACCGCCCACGATCAGCCGTGGGTCCCGGAACCTCATACGTCCCGGGGCCCACGCCATGTCCCCGGCCATTGGCGGACAACAGCGGACCCGGGCATCGATCGAGGGTGCCCGGCCTGAACACGGATCCGGGCACTGTCGTGTGCACTGCCCTCTGTTGCCAACACGACTCGACACGGCCAGGCCCGGGTCCGATACTGGCGCAATGCTCGATCATCTCTCCATCCAGTGCCCGGACCCCGACGCCAGTGCCCGCTTCTACGACGCCGTCCTGGCCACGCTGGGTGGCCGCCGCGTGATGGACTTCGGCGGGGTCATCGGCTACGGCACGGACTTCCCCAGCTTCTGGATCGGGCCTCAGGCCACCGGTGACGGCTTTCGGGAGTCTCATATCGCCTTCCGCGCGCCGTCCCGAGAGTCGGTGCAGAAGTTCTTCGAGGCAGCCGTCGCGAGCGGGGCAGAAGTCCTGCATCAGCCGCGCCTCTGGCCGGAGTACCACGAGTCGTACTACGGGGCCTTCGTCCGCGATCCCGACGGCAACAACGTCGAGGCCGTCTGCCATACCCCTGTCTAGCCGACGCCGTTCGCAGACCCCGCCGGCGCGAGGTGCCGGCACAGCTCAAGGTCATAGATGGGGCGCCCCGACTCCAGTGCCTTCTGCTCGAACCGGGTCATCACCCGGCCCTGGAAACGCGGGGCGAAACCGGACTCGAGATCAGCGAGATCCGCCAGGTCGGCCGGGTCGCCCGGAAGGCATCGGTCGACCGGTCGAGGATTCGCCGGCCCGCGCCAGGGATTGACCAGCGAGTCGCAGGATGCCAGCACCTCAAGCATCTGGGCCGCATAGTCAGCCCAGTCTGTGGCCAGCCGCAGCGTCCCTCCGGGGACGAGTCGGGACGCGGCCAGCTCGGCGAAGGCAGGATTGACCAGCCGGCGCTTGTGGTGACGGTTCTTGTGCCAGGGGTCGGCGAAGAAGACCCAGATCTCCGCAGCGCTGCCCGGCCTCAGCATATGTGTGAGCACCTGCACTGCATCGGCCTGCACGAGCCGGATGTTGGTCAGGTCGTGGCGGACGATCTTTGCCACTGTCGAGGCCAGGCCAGGTCGATAGACCTCCACCGCCAGGAAGTTCGTGCCGGGTCGAGCCTGGGCGCCCTGCACCACGGCGTCGCCGGTGCCCGAGCCGATCTCGACCACCAGCGGAGCTGCCCGGCCGAAGTCGCGCTCGGCGTCAAGGAGATACCCGGGAGCCACCGACATGGACGCCTCGCTCCTGGGCACGTCGAGCACCCACATCTCGTGGTTCCTGTCCCAGGTCCGCTTCAGCCGGGGCCGGAGCCGGTCGTCGCGGCGGACGAAGGACACCGTCCCGCGATGAAAGTGCCCGGTGCCCGTGAGCTGCTCATCGCCATGGGGCTGCCCCGTCAGGTCGCCCTTCATCAGCGGGCTACTTCTTGGTCCGGTCCCCGCCGGACGCCGCGTCGTTGGACAGGGCGGCGATGAAGGCCTCCTGGGGGACCTCGACCCGGCCGACCATCTTCATCCGCTTCTTGCCGACCTTCTGCTTCTCGAGCAGCTTGCGCTTGCGGGAGATGTCACCGCCGTAGCACTTGGCCAGGACGTCCTTGCGCATCGCGCGAATGGTCTCGCGGGCGATGATCCGGGCGCCGATAGCGGCCTGGATCGGCACCTCGAAGTTCTGCCGCGGGATCAGCTCACGCAGCTTGGACACCATCATCAGGCCGTAGGCATACGCCTTGTCCTTGTGCACGATCGAGCTGAAGGCGTCGACAGGCTCACCCTGCAGCAGGATGTCGACCTTGACCAGGTCGGCAACATGGTCGCCGGCCGGCTCGTAGTCGAGCGAGGCGTACCCCCGCGTCTTGGACTTCAGCGCATCGAAGAAGTCGAACACGATCTCGGCCAGGGGCAGCGTGTAGCGCATCTCGACGCGGTCCTCGGACAGGTAGTCCATGCCGAGCAGGGTGCCCCGCCGGGCCTGACACAGCTCCATCACGGCGCCGATGAACTCACTCGGCGCCAGAATCGTTGCGCGAACAACCGGTTCGCTGATGTCGCCGACCTTGCCGCTGGGGAACCCGCTGGGATTGGTCACCGTGATGGCCTTGCCGTCGTCCTGGTGGACCTCGTAGACCACGTTGGGCAAAGTCGAGATCAGGTCGAGGTCGAACTCACGCTCGAGGCGCTCGCGCACGATCTCCAGGTGCAGCATCCCCAGGAAGCCGACCCGGAAGCCGAACCCGAGGGCGACCGACGTCTCGGGCTCGTAGATCAGCGCGGCGTCGTTGAGCTTGAGCCGGTCCAGGGCGTCACGAAGGTCCGGGTAGTCCGAGCCGTCGATCGGGTAGAGACCCGAGAACACCATCGGCTTGGGATCGCTGTATCCGCCGAGGTCCTTGGTCGCCGGCTTGGACGCGTTGGTCACCGTATCGCCGACCCGTGACTGCCGCACGTCCTTCACGCCGGTGATGAGGTAGCCCACCTCGCCGACGCCCAGGCCCTTGCAGACCACCGGCTCCGGAGAGATGACGCCGATCTCGAGCAGCTCGTGGGTCGCCTTGGTCGACATCATCAGGATCCGCTCGCGCGGGTTGAGGTTGCCGTCCACCACGCGCACGTAGGTGACGACCCCCCGGTAGGTGTCGTAGACCGAGTCGAAGATCATCGCCCGGGCCGGTGCGTCGGGGTCGCCGACCGGCGCCGGCAGGTCCTTGACGATCTGGTTCAGCAGAGGCTCCACGCCGATCCCCGACTTGCCCGACACCTGCAGGCAGTCCTGCGGCTGGCAGCCGATCAGCTTGGCGAGCTCCTCGGCATACTTCTCCGGCTGCGCCGCCGGCAGGTCGATCTTGTTCAGCACCGGGATGATGGTGAGGTCGTTCTCCATCGCCAGATAGAGGTTCGCCAGCGTCTGCGCCTCGATGCCCTGAGCGGCGTCCACCAGCAGGACCGCTCCCTCGCAGGCAGCCAGCGAGCGGGACACCTCGTAGGTGAAGTCGACGTGTCCGGGCGTGTCGATCATGTTCAGGCAGTAGGTGACGTCATCGACCTCCCACGGCATCCGCACGGCCTGGGACTTGATGGTGATGCCGCGCTCGCGCTCGATGTCCATCCGGTCCAGGTACTGCGCGCGCATCGCACGGGGGTCCACGACCCCGGTGATCTGCAGCATCCGGTCCGCCAGCGTCGACTTGCCGTGGTCGATGTGGGCGATGATGCAGAAGTTCCGGATGAGATCAGGCGGCGTCGCGTGCGGCTCAAGGGCGGTACGGGCCATGGGTGACACTAGCGAGCTACCTCAGGATTCTCGACAGACTTGCAGGAGGCCCTGGACGCGGGCCTTTCTATCCTCCCACGAGCGCGCCCCAGGCCCGGACAAGCCGGCCTCTGGGGCATCGCGGTCGCCTCAGCGGCCCGGCCGGCGACGGTGGAACCGGGCACCGCTCAGTCCAGCCCGAAAGTCCTTCCGGTACGCGCCCTCTCTTTCATCTCCTCCTCGAGCTCTGTGGCGGCCAGGATCGAGGGCAGCAGCTCCGGCTCGAGGGTGGCCGCCCGGAAGACCCGCTCGACGGTGACCCCGTGGTCGGGACGATGAACGACAGTGATCGAGTCGCCCGCCCTCACCTGTCCGGGAGTGAGCACCCTCAGGTAGCTGCCCGGCCTGGCTGCCTGGGCGAACGTCCGCAACCAGCCGCGCTCGGCGATCCAGCCGCGGAAGGTGCCACAGGGTATCCGCGGGGCGCTCACCGCCAGCTCGACCTGGTCCCCGACCCGCCACCGCTCGCCGATCAGCGCCCCGTTGACGTCACAGCTCGTCGTGGTCAGGTTCTCACCGAAGACCCCGCAGACCAGGGGGCGGCCCAGGACGGACTCCCAGTGGTCAAGATCCTCCCGGGCGTAGGCGTACACCGCCTGGCTGTCGCCGCCGTGGTGGTCCCGGTCGCAGACCGTGTCGCCGACGAGCCCGCTACCCAGGCCGTCCTGTTTGCTACCGGGGGCTCGCACCAGGACCGGCTCGGAGGTCGGCAGCTTCTCGATGCCGGTCAGCGCCTCCCCGCCCTGGTGCGGGTTCGGCCGGACCCGGGCCAGGTTCACCGAGAGCACCTGGCCGGTGACGTCGCTGCTCATGCTGCCGAGGCTAGCCCGTCGGAGGTCCCGGTTACCGTATCGGCATGGCACAAAAGGTTTGGCGAGCACGGCTTGCACGTCTGGCCGCACGGATCTTCGGGTTCGGCCGGGTCGGTCGCCAAGAGGCCGCACGGACAGACCCGGGTGACTTCCGGGGCACGCCCAGGATCAGCTACAAGCCCAACCCCGGGAACGGAAAGGTGGCCGACCCCGGCGAGATCGTCTGGACCTGGGTGCCGTTCGAGGAGGACCCGAGCCAGGGCAAGGACCGCCCGGTGCTGGTCATCGGACGCGACGGTCCCTGGTTGCTGGCCCTGCCACTGAGCAGCAAAGACCACGAGCATGACGTCGTTGGCCGCGGCCGGGTGCTGAGTCAGTGGACCGAGATCGGGTCCGGCCCCTGGGACAGACGCGGGCGGCCCAGCGCTGTCCGGGTCGACCGGATCCTGCGGGTCAACCCCGACGGGGTTCGCCGTCAGGGCGCAGTGCTGGACACGGTGCGCTTCAAGCAGGTCGCCGCAGCAGTGCGGGCCGCAGTCTGACGGCACCGAAGGCAGGGAGGGCACGGTCAGCCGGCAGACGCCACCGGGCCGACCCGCCAACGAAGGCCGGCCCCTGAGGAGGACCGGCCTTCGATGAACGAAACCTACTGCGCCGCGGGGTCGATGTTCTGGTTGAGATGGAACAGGTTTGACGGGTCGTAGCGACCCTTGACCTGCTGCAGCCGGGCGTAGTTGGCGCCATAGTTGGCCGCCACCTTGCCCTGGTCGTCCCCGGAGGCGAAGTTGACGTACCCGCCGCCCAGCGAATACGGCTCTATGGCCGCGTGGTAGGCCCGGACCCAGGCCGTGTTGGCCTCGTTGTCGGCCGGGTCGGGCCACATCCCGGCGATCACCGCGGCATAGGTGGCGTCGCGGTGACCGAACGCCGTGGCCTCAGGGGCCACGTCGTGACAGGCACCGTTGATCGGGTAGAGGTGCACCGTGGAGTTGACGACCGGCACGCGTGAGCCGTGCTCCAGGTGAGTGCTGATCGCCTCCGCCGACAGGTCACCGATGAAGGCCGCCTTCCAGTAGTGCTGCAGGCCCCTGGGCACCAGCGCGTCGAAAGCCGCGTTGAGCGCCGGGTAGGGCATCGGCCCGACATGCTCAGCGACGGGCGTGGCGACGTCTCTGAAGCCCTGCAGGATCTTCTCGCCGTCCTGGGTCGAGCCACTCCAGCAGGACACCACGGCGACGAAGGGCTCGCCCACCCTGTTCTCGGGCACGAACGGCAGGGGCGGCGCCATCTGGAAGGCCGGGAACCCGCCATAGTCGCGCGGCGCGGTACGGATGAACTCGTTGAAGTAGCCGAGGACGTCCGGCCCGTCGGAGAGCTCGAAGAACATCGGGCCGCCGTAGATCTCGCCCACCGGGTGCAGCCGGAAGGTGAACTCGGTGACCACCCCGAAGTTTCCGCCGCCGCCGCGCAGGGCCCAGAAGAGGTCCGCGTGCTCGCTCTCGCTCGCGGTCAGCAGCTGACCGTCCGCGGTCACCACCCGGGCCGAGAGCAGGTTGTCGCAGGACAGCCCGTGACCGCGGGCGAGGTAGCCGATCCCGCCGCCCAGGGTGAGCCCGCCGACCCCGGTCGTCGAGATGATCCCGCCGGTGGTCGCCAGCCCGTGGGCACCCGTGGCCTCGTTGAAGCCACCCCAGGTGGCACCCCCGCCGGCGCGGGCGATGCGGCCGACCGGGTCCACCGTCACCGAGTCGAGGGCGGACAGATCGGCGACCAGTGCGCCATCAGCCGTGCCGAACCCGGGAACGCTGTGCGAGCCGCCACGAACAGCCAGCTCGGCGCCGGTCTCCGCGGCGTGACGTACCACCATGGCGACGTCGGCCTCACCGGCGCACCGCACCACGGCGGCCGGGCGGCGGTCGATCATGAAGTTGTAGACCGCTCTGGCCTCGTCGTATCCCTGGTCGCCCGGAGCGAATACCGGGCCGCTCACCCTGGCTCGCAGGGCATCGATGGTCTGTGCCGTCATGACCGCTCCCTCCGTCCACGCGGCCCACCCATGGCGAACCGCCCAATGGCTGACTGTGGTACCGACGCCGTCGGCGGGTGACCGGATTCTGCGGGACGTCGTGCCGGGACGGCGAAGGCTCTGATCTCAGATCACGGTCCGACATGTATCCCCGGGTTATCAAGGAAAGTGCCACATAGTTTGCAAAGTGCTTGACATACCTAGCACTTCCTCGGTACGTTCTTCGTGTGGCGGCAACCCCGTCCACCTTCGACAACTTTCAAGGAGCTCACCATGGCAACACCGACCGCCAAGACTGCCAACGAGACCGTTACCGAGCCCGTGGTCGAGACCGAGCTGCCCGACCTCGCTAAGAAGACCCGCGAGCAGCTCGTCTCCGGCCTCGAGCAGGGTCAGCAGCTGTCCATCGACGCTGCGCAGAAGTGGGTCAAGGCCGTGTCTGTCCTTCCCTCCATCGACCTGCCCAAGATCCCCGGTATGCCCGCCCTGCCCAGCCTGACCACCGCCACCACCTACACCTTCGACGTGGCCTCGGACCTGCTCAGTGCTCAGCGCAACTTCGCCCTTCAGCTGACGAACACGCTCAGCCCCGCGAAGACTGTCTGACCCGACCGGCCGCCTCACCCCAAGGACCCCGGTTCGAAGCCCTCCCAGGCCATCGCAACCGGAAACGCGAAGGGCACCTGACCGCCGTCAGGTGCCCTTCGTCATGTCGTCCGCGGGTTGACCTTCTCGTCCTGCCCCGAAAGGTTTACCGTCGACAGCGAGGGTGGTCGGCTCGTCCGCTGGCAAGGGGAGAGGTCATGGCTGGCAACGCTGCACGGTTCCATTTTGACGGTGGCCCCGTTTCCTTCCTGTGCACCGGGATCATCGCGACCCTCATCACTGTCTGCACCTTCGGGACCGGCTTCCCCTACGCCGTGGTGCTGCTCGAACGCTGGCGTGCCGAGCACACCTATATCGACGGCCAGCGGCTCATGTTCACCGGCACCGGTCTGGGGCTCTTCGGCCTCTTGGTCAAGTGCTGCCTGCTGTGCTTCTTCACCTTCGGCCTCTACTCCTTCTGGCTGCTGCCCCGCCTCTAGCGTTGGCAGGTCGAGAACACCGCCTTCGACCCCACCTGGTGCCCGCGCACCCTCGGCTGACCTCGGGCGGGCCGTTCCTGGGTAGTCCGTTCGGCCAGAGAATGCTGCTGTTCGTCCTGCGATCGCGCGATCCGACCGCGCCCTGCCGACCCCGATGCCACCGTGGATCTCAGCGGCCCGGGGTTGGAAGGACATCGAGTGACTCAAGTACGGCGCACTGGCCGGAACCTGTCTGTCTGTGCGCTCACCACGTTCGCCTTGCTGTCCCCCCAGGTCGGACACGCGTCCGCCCTGGTCCGCGCCGAGACCGCCGCCCTGCCGTATGCCGCGGGCACCGCACCGGGAACAGCCCCGCCGACCGGTGCCAGGTTCGTTGCCTTCAACGGCCTGCGGGTCACCGTGCCAGCCACCTGGCCGGTGATCGACCTGAAGCTGCACCCCCGCACCTGTGTCCGTCTCGACCGGCCGGCGGTCTACCTCGGCTCCCCCGGCCCGGCGCCGAGCTGTCCGGCGCACGCCGTCGGGCGGGCCGACACCATCTGGCTGCAGACCGCTGACGCCGGGCAGAAGGGCCCGATGACGTTGCAGGCGGGGCGGGTGGGCGCGCTGGCCGCGCGAGTCGGTGCCAACCCGGCCAACCACGAGACGCACGCCCAGTTCGTCACCCAGGGTGTTGAGCTGGCGGCGACGTGGGGAGCGAGCAGCGCTGCCGTCGACCAGGTTCTCGCCTCGGTGGTGGGGCCCTACGGCCCGTCCGCCCCGGCACCGAAGCCCCTGTCGCCGGCCGCGATGTCAACCGGCGGCCCTTCCGTCGCAGCGACCAAGCCCGCTCCGGTCGGCACCGGGACCTCCCCGACAGGGTCCTCCCCTGCCGGGAGCCCTGCCCTGGTCGGTGGTTCGACCTTCACCGGGATGGCTTTCGACGCCTGCGCGGCGCCGTCTCTGTCCACCATGACCGCCTGGCTCGGCTCCCCCTACCGGACTGTCGGGGTCTACATCGGCGGCGCGATGAGGGCCTGCGGCGACGGCAACCTCTCGGCGAGCTGGGTGACCCAGGTGCAGTCGAAGGGCTGGGGCCTGCTACCCATCTACGTCGGGCTCCAGGCTCCATGCGTGAACCAGTCGGGCCTGACCAAGATCTCGGCGACACTGGCCGCCGCTCAGGGCAGGAACGCGGCCGCCGACGCCGTCACCCGGGCGAAGTTCTTCGGAATGGCTGCGGGCGCACCGGTCTACTTCGACATGGAGGCCTACAACACCGCCGTGGCCGGCTGCTCCCAGACGGTGATGACCTTCATGTCTGCCTGGACCAGCGAGCTGCACCGACTCGGCTACAAGTCGGGCGCCTACGGCAGCACGGCATCGCTGATGGTGGACCTGTCACGGGCGGCCGCGGTAAAGGGCTTCGTGGCGCCGGACAACGTCTGGTTCGCCCACTGGAACGGGCTGCAGACCACCTCGGACGCGAGCAGCTACCCCGGCTTCCCGAACGCCAGGTGGAGCGCTCATCAGCGGGTCCATCAGTACTCCGGCAGTCTCAGCCAGAGCTGGGGCGGCGTATCGGTGAACATCGACGCCAACTGGGTGGACGCCGGCGTGGCCGGCACCGCGATCCCGGTCAGCTACGGCACGAATGTCATGGGGCCGGGCAGCAAGGGCTTCGTCTTCACCGGTTCCATGGCCTACTGGCGGTCCGGCGCCCCGGCCGGAATGAAGCGGATGGCCTACTGGACCTACTCCAGCGGCCCGACCGAGGGCAACGGCGCCACCTGGTCGCCACTGCTCGCCCCCGGCCTCTACGACGTTCAGGCATACATCCCCGCGTCGGGCTCCACGACCAAGGCTCCCTACACGATCAGGGACGCACTCGGAATGACGACCAGGGTGGTCAACCAGAAGGCGCTGAAGGGGTACACGAGCCTGGGCATCCACCCGGTCCGGTCCGGCAGCCCCCTCTCGGTGCACGTCGGCGACAACGACCCCAGCTCGACCAGCACGCAGATCGGTGTGGACGCGATGGCCTTCCGCCTGGTCGCCTCGGCGCCGGGCGCGCCCGGGCCGGTCTCGGCCACCGCCGGCAACGGGCAGGCCACCGTCAGGTGGGCTGCGGCAGCCGCCAACGGAAGCCCGGTCACCGCCTACACGGTAAAAACCAGCCCGGGCGGCGCCACCGCCTCGGTCGTCGGGTCGTCGACCTCACGGGTCGTCAACGGGCTGACGAACGGCACCGCATACACGTTCACGGTGTCTGCGGCCAACGCGGCCGGCACCGGCGCCGCCTCAGCAGCCAGCCCGGCGGTCACCCCGTCATCAGGGACGCGTCCGACGGCACCTTCGGGGGTTTCAGCGTCTCCGGGGAACGCGCAGGCCACGGTTTCCTGGACGGCGCCGGCCAGCAGTGGCGGCTCGGCGATCACCGGATACGCCGTCCGGGTGCTCGACGCCGCCACCGGTGCCCAGGTCGGCTCCCCGCGGCCCGCCCCCGCCGGCGCGACCAGCCTGCCGGTCGCTGACCTGGCCAACGGCACCGCCTACACGTTCACCGTGACCGCGACCAACGCCACCGGGACCGGCCCGGCGTCCCAGGCCACCGCCGCGATCACTCCGAGGACGTTGCCAGGGGCCCCCACCGCCGTGTCAGCGACTCCGGCAAGCGCCCGGGCAACGGTGTCCTGGACAGCCCCGGCCGGCAATGGCGGCTCAGCCGTCACCCGGTACGCCGTCCGGGTGGTCGACGCCGCCACCAGCAGCCAGGTCGGAGCCCTGCGGCCTGCGGCCGCCACCGCGACCAGCCTGACCCTCACCGGCCTCGTCAACGGCACCAGATACACGTTCCAGGTCCAGGCCACCAACGCGGTCGGTCCGGGCCCCTACTCGGCCGCGTCCAACGCGGTGACCCCTCTCGTAACGCCGGCGGTCACCCGGCTGAGCGACTTCACCCGGGACGGCATCACCGACCTCTTGGCCCGTGACGCGGCCGGGGCCCTGTGGCTCTACCCGGGCAACGGTGCCGGCGGCTTCCTCACCCGGCGCAGGATGGGCGTCGGCTGGAGCGGGCTGACCGCGATCATCACCCCGGGCGACGTCACCGGTGACCGCAACGCGGATGTCCTCGCGCGGGATAGTGCCGGAGCCCTGTGGCTGTATCCGGGCAGCGGCGCCGGCGCGCTCACCGCCCGTCGCAAGATCGGCTCCGGGTGGGGCGGCTTCACCATCACCAGCGCCGGGAACCTGAACGGGGCCGGCGGGCCTGACCTGCTGGCCCGCGACACGGCCGGAGCCCTGTGGCTGTACCCCTTCAGTGGCAACGCGGTCTTCGGGAAGCGGTCCCGGGTGGCCACCGGCTGGGGTGCCAAGACGTCCATCCTGGGCCCCGGCGACCTCTCCGGTGACGGGAGGGCCGACATCCTGGCCCGCGACGCCGCCGGGTCCCTGTGGCTCTACCGGGGCAACGGCACCGGCGGCATCGGCACCGGCCTCCTGGTCGGCAGCGGCTGGCCGGCGGGCGCAACCGGCCGGCAGATGACCGCCCTGGTCACCCACGGCAACCGGGACCGCGCCGGCGGCAACGACCTGATCGCCCGCAGCCCCACAGGCCTCCTGTGGCTCTACCCGGGAGACAACGCCGGCGGTTTCAGCCCGGCGCGGGTCATCGGGACCGGATTCCAGGCCATGACCTACCTGGGCTGACGCCGGACTCAGCACCGGAACGCGAAAGGGCGCCCGACCAGTGGTCAGGCGCCCTTCGACAGGTCAGTCCCCAGCACCCGGGAGTGTCCGGGATCCTGGAGAACTACCTTGGTGGAGCTGAGGGGACTCGAACCCCTGACCCCCTGCATGCCATGCAGGTGCGCTACCAGCTGCGCCACAGCCCCGCACGATTGCTCGTGTTGGTGCCCCGGTGGAGGGGACCGGGTGAGTTTATCGGGCAACCCCCGTCATTCACCAAATCGGGGCCCTCACAAGGGTTCTGTGCCGACGTTCCAGGCCACGATCCGCCAGGCCCTGGAGTATTCATGCAGCTGTGCCCAATGGCAGTTGTGCAGCCCGGCAAAGGACTGCCAGGCCGTGTGCTGGCCCAGACCGGCCAGTGACGCCACGATGGTGCGGCCGGCGACACCGTGGGTGGTGATGACGGCACACTCGCCCGGTGGCAGATCCGTCAGCAGGTCGTCGACAGCCGCCCTTGTTCGGTCGGCAACCTGGCCCAGGCTCTCGCCATGCACCCCGCGCCGGATGTCCTCGCCCGCGGCAAGGGCCGCCTGCTCCACCGGGAACTGCCCGGCCACGTCACCGGCCGTCATCCCCTGCCACAGGCCGGCGTGAATCTCGCGCAGCCGCTCGTCGAAACGCACCGGCAGCCCGACCAGGGTGGCCAGCGAGCGCGCGGTGTCAGCAGCGCGCTGCAGGTCACTGCTGACGATCACCGAAGGGTCGTATGCCGCCAGCGCGGCGGCACCGCTGCGCGCCTGCTCTCGGCCCTTGGCGGACAGGGCGGTGTCGAGCTGACCCTGCCAGATGCCACTGGCATTGTGGTCAGTCTCGCCGTGACGCCAGACGATCAGGGTCCGGCCACTCTCCCCGGCGACCACCTCAGGCGGTCAGGTCGATGTTCGGGCAGTCCTTCCAGAGGCGCTCGAGCTGGTAGTAGGCCCGCTCTTCCTCATGCTGGACGTGCACGACGAGGTCCCCGAAGTCGATCAGGACCCATCGGCCGTCCCGCTCACCCTCGCGGCGCACCGGTTTGACGCCGAGCGCTCGGAGCTTGTCCTCGACACCGTCGACGATGGCGCTGACCTGACGGTCGTTGGGCGCGGATGCCAGGACGAAGATGTCGGTGAGCGCGAGCTGCTCACTGACGTCGATGGCGACGATCTTGCTTGCCAGCTTGTCCTCGGCTGCTGCAGAGGCAGCTTTGGCGAGATCAATGGCTCGTTGCGTGGCGGCCACGCGGTCCTCCTGTTGGTAGTGCTGTGCAAAGTCTTGGTGCTGTGCAAAGCGGTGGTGCTGGGCAGATGGTGCTGGGCAGATGGTGCTGGGCAGATGGTGCTGGGCTAGTGGTGGTGTTCGGTGCTAGGCCGCTCAACCTGTCGTGCTGTTCAGCGGGCTCGGCTGCTCAATGAGACATGAGTCAGTGCGTACGGGCAGGCTCAGTGACCGGGTTCGGCAGATAGAGCTTGTGCTTGGCGATGTACTGGACGACGCCGTCAGGCACGAGGTACCAGACCGGCTCGCCGCCCAGAACGCGGGCTCGGCAGTCGGTGGAGCTGATCGCCAGAGCCGGGACCACCTGCAGGGTCACCCGGTCCTCGGGCAGTCCGTAGTCACTCAGCACATGGCCGGGCCTGGTCACCCCGATGAAGTGGGCCAGGTCCCAGAGCTCGTCGATGTCCTTCCACGAGAGGATCTGGGCCAGCGCGTCGGCACCGGTGATGAAGAAGAGCTCCGCGTCCGGGATCTGTGCGCGCAGGTCCCGCAGCGTGTCGATCGTGTGGGTCGGTCCGGCCCGGTCAAGATCAACCCGGCTCACGTTGAAGCCGGGGTTGGACGCTGTCGCAATCACCGTCATCAGATAGCGATGCTCGGCCGGGGACACCGTGGCAGCGTCCTTCTGCCACGGCTGGCCGGTCGGCACGAACAGGACCTCATCGAGGTCGAAGAGCGCCTGCACCTCGGCGGCAGCCACGAGGTGACCGTGATGAATGGGATCGAAGGTCCCACCCATGACCCCTATGCGCCTGCTCAGTGGTGCGCTCCGGGATCAGGTGCCCCGGGTGATGCCTGACCGCGACCCGAGCCACCCGAGCCACCCGAGCCACCCGAGCCATCCGAGCCATCCGAGCCATCCGAGCCATGGTCACCAGGGTTGCCGTGCTGAACCCGGATGGGCGTGTCGTACCTGGCCGCGGTGTTGCGGAAGGACCACAGCACGCCCAGGAGCACGAGGAAGGTGGCGAGGGCGAGGGCGAAGAAAGCGTAAGGGGACATCGGCAGCTGGTGGACCTGCTCGGTCCCTGCGGTGGTCAGCGCGGCGACTGCTGGCATGAACGACATGGGCACAGCCTAGCCGGTACGCCGGGCCGAACGTTCGGTGAACAGTCCGTCCTTGCCGGGCCGGGCGCTCAGGGACGGATCTGGCCGTCGCCCTCGACGACCCACTTGGTCGTGGTCAGCTCGGAGAGGCCCATCGGCCCCCGGGCGTGCAGCTTCTGGGTCGAGATGCCGATCTCGGCGCCGAAACCGAACTCCCCGCCGTCGGTGAACCTCGTCGAGGCGTTGACCATCACGGCTGCGGCGTCCACCTCGGCGATCCACCGGCGGGCCGCACCGCGATCCTCGGTGACGATGGCCTCGGTGTGGCCCGTGCTGAACCGCTGGACATGGGCCAGCGCCTCGTCGAGCGATTCGACGACCCGGGCGCTGATATCCAGCGAGAGGTACTCATGGGCAAAGTCCTCGTCGGTGGCCGGGCTGTAGGCCGTCCCCGCCTCTTTGGCGAAGACCTCCATCTCCGGGTCACCGTGCACGGTGACCCCGGCCGACCCCAGCGCGGCCAGCACGGTCGGCAGGAAGCTCTGCGCGACGCTGCGATGGACCAGCAGCGACTCGGCCGCGTTGCAGACGCTGACCCGATGGGTCTTGGAGTTGACCACGATGGCCAGCGCCTTGTCGAGATCCGCAGCAGCGTCGACGTAGACGTGGCAGTTGCCCACCCCTGTCTCGATCACTGGCACCGTCGACTCGCGGACCACGGTCTGGATCAGGCTGGCGCCACCCCGGGGAATGAGCACGTCCACCAGGCCGCGTGCCGTCATCAGGGCCCGGACGGCGTCGTGCCCTCCCTCGTCCAGCAGCGAGATCGCGTCAGCCGGCAGCCCCTGAGCCTCCAGGGCCTCGCGCAGCACCGCCACGAGGGCGCGGTTGCTCTCGCTGGCGGCAGAGCCTCCCCGCAGGATGACGGCGTTGCCACTCTTCAGGGCCAGGCCGGCCGCGTCCACCGTGACGTTGGGCCGGGCCTCGTAGATCATCCCCACCACACCCATCGGCACCCGGACCTGCCGGATCTGCAGGCCGTTGGCCAGCGTCGACCCGCGAACCACCTCACCGACCGGGTCCGGCAGGCCGGCGATGTCCCGCAGTGCCTCGGCTACGGCCGCGACCCGGGCCTGGTCGAGTCGCAGCCGGTCCAGCAGTCCCTCTGCCAGACCCTGCGACCGTCCTCGCGCGATGTCCGCGTCGTTGGCCACGATGATCTCGGCCGATGCCGTGTCCAGGGCATCGGCCATGGCCCGCAGCGCGGCGTCCTTGCCGGACCTCGACAGCAGGGCCAGCCGTCGTGAGGCCCGACGCGCCCCCGCTGCCAGGTCGGCCACGTGGGCGGTGATCTCGGGATCAATCAGCTCAGCCATGGGACCAGCCTAGGCCGCTACGGGAAGAGGACAAGGTCGTCACGGTGAACAACCTCGCGTTCGAAGGATGGCCCGAGCTCGCGGGCCAGGTCGTGGGTGGATCGGCCCAGCAACCCCGGCAGCTCGGTGGAGTCATAGTTGACCAGGCCCCGGGCGATGACGCGGCCGGCCGGGTCACACAGGTCCACCGGCTCGCCGTCGCCGAATCGGCCCTCAACGCGCACGATGCCGGCCGGCAGCAACGACTTGCGCCGCTCGACCACGGCCGCGACTGCTCCGTCGTCCAGCACCAGCCGACCGTGCGCGGTCGTGGCGTGGGCCAGCCAGAGCAGCCGGCTGGGTCGGCGGGTGCCGGTGGGCACGAACAGGGTGCCGACGTCGCGTCCGGCCATCGCCTCGGCCGCCTGCGCGCTCGAGGTCAGCATGGTGGTGATGCCAGCCGCCGTTGCGATGGCCGCCGCCTCGATCTTCGTCGTCATCCCGCCCGTGCCGGCACTGCTGCCAGAACCGCGAACCCTCACGTTCTGAAGGTCAGCTGGCTTGCGCACCAACGGGATTCGTGAGGTGCCGGCCCGGGATGGCGGCCCGTCATACAGCGCGTCGACGTCTGAGAGCAGGACCAGCGCGTCAGCGTGCACGAGATGGGCCACCAGCGCGGCCAGCCGGTCGTTGTCGCCGAACCGGATCTCGTGGGTGGCGACGGTGTCGTTCTCGTTGACCACCGGCAGCACTCCGAGGTCGAGCAGCCGGTCCAGCGTGCGTCTGGCGTTCGCATAGTGCGATCGGCGGGTGACGTCGTCGGCCGTCAGCAGCACCTGGCCGACGGTGACGTCGTGGACACCGAACGCGACGCTGTATGCCGCGACGAGAGCCCCCTGGCCAACGCTGGCGGCGGCCTGCTGGGTGGCCAGGTCACGTGGGCGCCGGGCCAGGCCCAGCGGTGTGAGGCCGGCCGCGATGGCGCCTGAGGAGACCAGGACGATCTGGGTTCCCTGGCTCAGACGCGCCGCGATCACGTCCACGAGCTCGCCGAGCCGGGCGTAGTCCAGCGCGCCCCCCGGGGTGGTCAGCGAGCTGGAGCCGACCTTGACAACCAGTCGCCGTGCGGTGCGAAGGTCAGCATGACGGGGCGTGGGCACCCCCCGAGTCTATTGACAACAGGTCAGCTGCCAGGCGCCGTCTCATCGCCGGTGTCGGTGTCGGCACTGACCTCGGTGTCAGCGGAGGTGGCCGCAGTGGCCCAGTGCCCCGCCTTGCGCTCCGCCTGCAGTAGGTCGCGGGCAGCGGTCTTGGCTGCCCTGCGCTCTGCGTAGTCGGACCGCTTCTCCTCCCGGGTCGGCCGGTGCAGGTTGTCCAGTCGTACGTCGCTGCCTCTGGGACCGGTGAGCAGCTCGGCGCCGGCCGCCATGGTGGGCTCCCAGTCGAAGACCACCGAGTTGTCGGCGGCACCGATGACCACCGTGGCACCGGCTACCGCGCCGGCCTTGAACAGGGCCTGCTCGACACCTGCCCGGGCCAGCCGGTCCGCGAGGTACCCGACAGCCTCGTCGTTGGAGAAGTCGGTCTGGTTGATCCAGCGCATGGTGCGCTCACCGATCACCCGGAAGACCTCGCCCTCGGGGGTGCTCTCGCGCTTGATGACGAAGCCGCTGTCGTCCACGGCCCGGGGATGCAGGACGGTGCGCGGGATCTCGATCTCGCCGAGTGCCTCACGCGCCTCCAGCACGTGGCGGGCCATCGCGAAGGTCAGCTCCCGCAGGCCCGTGCGAGCCACGGCGGAGACAATGAAGACCTCCAGCCCCCTGGCCTCCAGATCAGGCTTGACCATCTCGGCGAGCTCGCGGGCCTCGGTCACGTCGGACTTGTTCAGCACGACGATGCGGGTGCGCTCGGAGAACGGGCGCCCGCCCAGGGACTCGTCCGCGACATACGTCGAAAGCTCCTGCTCGATAACGTCAAAATCGCTCAGCGGGTCGCGGTCGGCTTCCAGGGTGGCGCAGTCGATCACATGGACCAGGACCGAGCAGCGCTCCACATGCCGCAGGAACTCCAACCCCAGGCCCTTGCCCTCGCTGGCGCCCGGGATCAGGCCGGGCACGTCGGCGACGGTGAACCGCTGGTCGCCGGCGACCACCACCCCGAGGTTGGGGACCAAGGTCGTGAACGGGTAGTCCGCGATCTTGGGTCGCGCTGCACTCAGCACCGAGACGATGCTGGACTTGCCCGCCGACGGGTAGCCGATCAGCGCGACGTCGGCCAGGGACTTGAGCTCCAGGACGACATCGAGGGTGTCTCCGATGTCGCCATACAGGGCGAACCCGGGAGCCTTTCGGGCGCGGGAGGACAGCGCCCGGTTGCCCAGGCCTCCGCGACCACCGCGGGCCGCCACATGGGTCTGCCCGATGGCCACCAGGTCGGCGAGCACCTCACCATCGACCGACTTGACCACGGTGCCGGCCGGAACCGGGAGGATCAGATCGCCGCCATCAGCGCCGGCGCACTCATCTCCGCCGCCAGGCTGACCTTTCTTAGCCTTGCGGTGGGGGCTGCGGTGGTAGTCCAGCAGGGTGGTCGACTGCTCGTCGACGGACAGGATGATGCTGCCACCGCGGCCGCCATTGCCCCCGTCCGGCCCCCCGAGAGGCTTGAACTTCGCCTTGCGCACCGACGCAATTCCGGAGCCACCGTCCCCGGCGGACAGGTGAAGGACGACCCTGTCAACGAAGTTCGTCATTGTTTCTCCATCCGCGGCACTGTGCGCCGGTCACGTCAGGTCGTCCGAAAAAAATGCGCGAGGGGGTGGGCCATCCGGCCCACCCCCTCGTACATGAAGCTCATGTCACGTCAGGTTCGTGTCACCGTGCGGACCCGTGTCGGCATGGGGTCATGTCGACATGCAGGTTCGCGCGCTGACTGGTCTCAGACCGACTCGGCGACCGCTGCCGGCTCGATGATGTTGACCGTCTTGCGACCACGCTTCTTGCCGAACTGGACCGCACCCGCGACGAGCGCGAAGAGGGTGTCGTCGCCACCACGACCGACGCCGTCGCCGGGGTGGAAGTGGGTACCACGCTGGCGGACGATGATCTCGCCCGCGTTGACGGCCTGGCCGCCAAAGCGCTTGACGCCGAGGTACTGGGAGTTCGAGTCGCGCCCGTTGCGCGTCGAAGATGCTCCCTTTTTGTGTGCCATGTCAGTGCCTGCCTTTGGTTCTGGATCTTGTCAACGGAGTGGTCAGACTGAGAGAACGACCGAACAAAGAGGCTCAGGCCTCGATCGCGGTGACCTTGATCTGGGTTGAGTGCTGACGGTGACCCTGACGCTTGCGGTATCCGGTCTTGTTCTTGAACTTCATGATCGTGATCTTGGGACCCTTGGTGGGCTTGACCACCTCTGCGGTGACCTTGACCTTCGCGAGCTTGCTCGCGTCGGTGGTCACGGTGGATCCGTCGACGAGAAGGAGCGCGGTGAGGTCGATGCTGTCGCCGGCCTGGCCCTTCACCTTGTCGATGATGAGGACGTCGCCGACAGAAACCTTTTCCTGACGGCCGCCTGCGCGAACGATCGCGTACACGTTGGGCTCACTCTCATTACGTTTGTTCGGGGAGGTGGCCTCTGACAACCGGCACATAGTCTCCATGAAGAAACAGAGCGGAGACACGAGCACGGTGGGCGCACCGAGGATTCAGACTACTTGCTCTACCGTCTATGAACCAAACTCGCCGCTGTCCTGATCGGCCTGGCCGGCCGCGGGCGGAGGTCCGGCAGGCGCCACGACACGAGGACGGTGGTGCCGGCGGCGCACCGGAGGCGCCGTCACCGGGGCCACATCGGCGACCGGGGCCACCTGCGTCACCTGAGCAGCAGGAGCGGGCTCGGCTGCCGCAGCCGGTGGCTCTGACCACGGCCGCTCGGTCGCGGTCACCACGGCGGCAGGCTGTTCGGTGACCAGCACGGCGGCGGGAGCCACCGAGACGGCAGGCGATTTTGCAGAGCGTGAGGATCTGCGCCTCGACTTGGCTGGGGCAACCACCGCCGCGGCGATGTCCTGAGGCTGGTCCGCCACCGGCGCACGGGACGGCTCGACGACGGGCTCGACGACCACCGGCTGTTCGGTCACCGGAACAGCCGTGGGAGTCACCGAGACCGCAGGGGACTTGGCCGACCGTGTTGACCGGCGCCTCGACTTCCTGGGCGCAGGCAGCTCAGCGACAACCTCCCGGTCCTGGTCCACCAACGGCTCAGCCGAGGGCGCGGTATCAACGGACGGCCCGGTCTCGCCGGAGGTCAGAACCTCACCGGACGGCACGATCTCAGCAACCCGCTCCACCGGCTCGCGCTGTGCTGTCGCCTGCAGGGCGGCAGCATGTGCCGCCGCGGCTATCTGCGCGGGCGTGGGACCGCTCGCCACGGCTGAAGGCTCCGGCAGCACCGCAACGCCGGTCGCAGATCCGGTCCCCCGGCCTCGACGGCCACGGTTGCCACGTCCGCCACCGCTGTCGCCGCCGCTGTTGCCGCCGGAACCGTCGCCGCCGGCCGGCCGCTCGATCGGCTCGGTGCTGACGATGATGCCGCGGCCGTTGCAGTGCTCGCAGTCCTCCGAGAAGACCTCGATCAGGCCGGCACCCACCCGCTTCCGGGTCATCTGCACCAGACCCAGCGAGGTCACCTCGGCGACCTGGTGCTTGGTCCGGTCACGCCCGAGGCACTCGAGCAGCCGGCGCACGACCAGGTCGCGGTTGCTCTCGAGCACCATGTCGATGAAGTCGATGACGATGATGCCGCCGATGTCGCGCAGCCGAAGCTGGCGGACGACCTCTTCTGCTGCCTCGATGTTGTTCCGGGTGACGGTCTCCTCGAGGTTGCCACCCGAGCCGACGAACTTGCCGGTGTTGACGTCGACCACCGTCATCGCCTCGGTGCGGTCAATGACCAGGGTCCCGCCGGACGGCAGCCAGACCTTGCGGTCCATCGCCTTGGAGATCTGCTCATCCACGCGATAGTGCGTGAACAGGTCCTGCTCGCCGGTCCACTTCTGGATCCGGTCGGCCAGATCCGGTGCCACCGTGTTCACGTATCCGTTCACCGCGTCCCAGGCCGGTTCACCGGAGACGACGAGCTTGGCAAAGTCCTCGTTGAACACGTCACGGATGACCCGCACGGTCAGGTCGGGCTCGCCGTGCAGCAACGCCGGTGCGCTGGCACTCTTGCTCTTGGCCTTGATGTCATCCCACACTGCGGTCAGCCGGGTCACGTCCGCGCGCAGCTCTTCCTCGCTGGCGCCCTCGGCCGCGGTGCGCACGATGACCCCCGCGTTCTCGGGAACCACCTCACGCAGGATCTTCTTCAGACGCGCACGCTCGGTGTCCGGCAGCTTGCGTGAGATACCCATCATGTTGCCGTCCGGCACGTACACCAGGTAGCGCCCCGGCAGCGAGACCTGCGAGGTGAGTCGGGCGCCCTTGTGTCCGATGGGGTCCTTGGTGACCTGCACCAAGACGCCCTGACCGGAGCTCAGCGCGTTCTCTATGCGCTTGGCACGGTTGTCCAGGCCCGCAGCATCCCAGTTGACCTCACCGGCATACAGCACGGCGTTGCGGCCCTTGCCGATGTCGACGAACGCTGCCTCCATGCTGGGCAGCACGTTCTGGATCCG
This sequence comes from Actinomycetales bacterium, assembly GCA_038236535.1. Taxonomy (GTDB): domain Bacteria; phylum Actinomycetota; class Actinomycetes; order Actinomycetales; family Dermatophilaceae; genus UBA4719. Next base: position 27,505 of record JBBRZQ010000003.1, on the reverse strand, counting down.
CCCGAGGTAGACATTGCCCGCCATCGAGGCGTTGGTCTCACGGGAGACGTAGTGCTCGACCAGGACGCCGTCCTCGAGGACGCCGATCTGGGTGCGGTCATTCTGGTGACGAACGACCATGACCCGCTCGACGCTCTCGCGACGCGCCAGGAACTCCGCCTCGGTGATCACCGTGCGACGACGTCCTGCCTCGCGACCCTCACGACGACGAAGTTTCTTGGCCTCGAGCCGGGTGGAGCCCTTGACGGAGGTGACCTCGTCCCGCTTGGCACGCGGCTCACGCACCCGGGTTGTCGTGCCACTGCCTGACTGCTGCTGGTCGTCGCCGTCCCCGGCCGAGCCGCGGCGGCGGCGGCGGGTGCGACGATGGCTCTCGCCGCCCTCCCCCGGCTCGCTGTCCTAGGACGGGGTCTGGCCGGAGGCTGTCTCTGTGCTCTCCTGCTGATCGTTGCTGCCGGACTCGTCGGCACCGCCCTCGCCGGAGGCCCGTCCGCGACGGCCCTTGCCCCCGCGACGACGGCGACGTGGTGCTCCGTCCGTCCCTGAGTCGTCCGACTCGTCGGACAGTCTCGAACCGTCCTGACGATCACCGTCCTGACGATCACCGTCCTGGCGGGCTTCGTCAGCGTGCTCGGAATCCGAGGGAGCGTGCTGGGCCGGGTGCGACTCAGCCTGGTCGGCGGCTGGTGCGGCAGCGGGAGCGGTCGCCCTGCGACGGCGAGGCGCCTCGGTGGGGGCCGGCGGCTGGAAGAACAGCCCAAAGGTCTGGACCGCGGGAGCCTTCACCGGCTCGGGCTCCGGCGCAGCCTGTGGAGCTGCCGCGGCCTGTGGAGCCTGTGCGGGAGGAGTCTGTGTGAGAGGAGTCTGTGCGAGAGGAGTCTGTGTGAGAGGAGTCTGTGTGAGAGCCGGAGCCTGTTCCGGAGAAGTCTGCGCGGCAGAGGCGTCGAACGGCGCCGCAACCGCCTTCTTGGCAGTCTTGCGAGGGGCCCGCTTGGCGGTCTTGCGAACGGGCGCTTCGGCCACGCCGGTGGCCACCAGACCGGCTTCTGATGCAGAGGCCGTTACCAGCGCCGGCGCGGCGTCGGGCGCCTGCTGCGGTGCGCTGGCTTTCTTGGTCGCCTTGCGCGGAGCCCGCTTGGCTGCCGCCTTCTTTGCCGGGGCCTTCTTTACCGGGGCCGTGTCGGCCGGCACCTCGGGTGCCGTGTCGGTGCGGACCGTTTCGTTGCTGGAGATGCTGTCATCGTTCGATGCCATCTGGGGCGTCTTCCCGTCATCCACGTGGCAAGGACCACACCCGGGCCAGTTGGCCCTCGCTGCCGCGTGGTGCGCGGTTGAGGTCGTCTCCCGCGCTGGATGCGGGCGGGACGGAAGTCATATCGCTACATCTCGGGGCTCGCGCTGCGTTGCGCGTCACCACCTCAGATGCCAGTGAAGTCCTGGTCAGCAGCCAGAGGATCGGCCACCGTCGCGGTTGCAATGTGCAGCGGCCCCTGCGCCAGCCGGGTCACCAGGGGCGGTGTCGGCGGCGTGAGTGCGGCGACTGAGTGCAGCGCGGCTAGAACGTCATCGGGGCGAACAGCAGGTGTGGTATGCCGCACGACCATCCTCAGTATCGCACACGTGCCATCGTCAGCGGGCAAAGCGACCAGCGACACGACGGCGCCGCGGACATCAAAGGTGCGCGGACCGTTCTTCATGACCCGGGTGACCTCGACCCGGTCCGCAGCAAGCAGCACCTCCGCAGCCTGCGAGAGGATCCCGGCGTGCATACCCCTGAACTCCATCATCCAGTCACTGGCCTGTAGCCGGTCAGCCAGCGCCCCCGGCCTGGCCTCAGCAACCTCCAGCACGTCCAGTCCGGCCGGCAGCGCCTCATCAAGGGCCGTACGCACCCGAAGCGGGTCGACCCGCTCTGTCACCGAGATCTCGAAGTACTCGGCCTCGCTGGCCGTCCCGGTCGGCGCCGCGTTGGCGTAGGAGATCTTCGGGTGGGGGTGGAAGCCCGCCGAGAACGCCATCGGCACGGCAGCCCGGCGCAGGGCACGCTCCAGGGCTCGCTGGAAGTCGCGGGTGGACGAGAAACGCAACCGCCCGCGTTTGGCATAGCGAACCCGAAGCTTCTGGACCGCAGGTGCCGGAGGGGGTCCATCAGGGGTGCGAGCCATGACGGCGACTTTACCGGCCCCGCACGGGCAGCCCTGCCCGCTGACTCAGGGCTCGGCCGGTGACAGCCGCCCGGGGCCGGGCGTACTGTCGATCGATAGACCGCTTCAGGGTGGAGCGGTCCCCGGAACGGAGGCTCAAGATGTTCATCCAGATACTTCAGGGAACCTGTCGCGACTCCGACGCCCTACGCCGGCAGATCGACCTGTGGCGCCGCGAGATGGGCCCCGGCGCGCAGGGCTGGCTCGGCGGGACGTACGGCCTGACCGACGACAACACGTTCGTCGCCATGGTGCGGTTCGAGTCCAGGGAAGCCGCCGCACGCAACTCAGGACGCCCCGAGCAGAGCGCCTGGTGGGCAGAGACCGAGAGATGCTTCGAGGGGCCGGTGACCTTCCACGACTGCGATGACGCGGTGACGTTCCTTGACGGTGGCGCCGATGACGCCGGGTTCGTCCAGGTGATCGAAGGTCGGCTCACGGATCCCGAGCGGTTCCGCAGACTGCAGGAGCTTCCCGTGGACGTGCTCCAGCAAGCCCGTCCGGAGATCATCGGCGGCGTCATGGCGATGGCGCAGGACGGGACGTTCATCGAGACGGTCGCCTTCCGCAGCGAGGCTGAGGCCCGCGCAGGTGAGCGCAAGGAGATGCCCGCAGAGATGCGTCAGACGTGGCAGGAGGAGATGGCCCAGATGCAGGACGTGACCTACCTGGACCTCCGCCACCCCTGGTTCGCCAGCAAGGAGTAGTGGTCCTGCCTCGCCGAACCGCGGGCTGTCTCACGCATACGGGACCATGAAGGAGTCTCGGGTTCGTGTCGCCGGACGCCGAAGCCAGTGAACGTTGACCTGTGGAGCGGCTGCTAGGAAGGGGACTCGAGCAGGTCCTCCTTACCGGCGTTCACCACCGTCAGCGGGAGGAGTCGCTTGCCGGTGGGCCCGACCTCGATCGCAGTGCCCATCTGCGAGCAGACGCCACAGTCGAAACAGGGATTCCAGCGGCAGTCCTCGACCTCCACATCAGCCAGCGCATCCTGCCAGTCCTGCCACAGCCAGTCCTTGTCCAGGCCGGAGTCGAGGTGGTCCCAGGGCAGTACCTCGCTCTGCTCACGCTCGCGGGTGGTGTACCAGGCCACGTCGACCGGCTCGTCGGCCAGGGCGCTCTCGGCGCTGCGCATCCAGCGCTCATAGCTGAAGTGCTCGCTCCAGCCATCGAACCGGGCACCGTCGCGCCAGGCCGCCTCGATCACCTTGCCGACACGACGGTCCCCGCGCGAGAGCAGTCCCTCCACGATCCCGGGCTGCCCATCGTGATAGCGGAACCCGATGGCCGAGGCGAACCGCTTGTCGCCGCGGATCGCCTCGCGCAGCTTCTGGAGGCGTGCATCGGTCTCCGGTGCGCCCAGCTGGGCGCACCACTGGAACGGGGTGTGCGGTTTGGGGATGAACCCGCCGATGGAGACGGTGCAACGGATATCTCGCAGACCACTGATCCGTCGCCCGGTCTCGATGACCCGCTTGGCGAGGTCGGCGATCTGGAGCACGTCCTCGTCAGTCTCGGTGGGCAGTCCGCACATGAAGTAGAGCTTCACCTGACGCCAGCCCGCCGAGTAGGCCGCGGCGACCGTGTTGATCAGGTCGTCTTCGCTGACCATCTTGTTGATCACCCTGCGGATACGCTCGGAGCCACCCTCGGGCGCGAACGTCAGGCCGGAGCGGCGCCCGCCCCTGTTCAGCTCGTTGGCCAGGTCAATGTTGAACGCGTCGACGCGGGTCGAGGGCAACGACAGGCCGGTCTGCGTGCCTTCATACCGGTCAGCCAGGCCCTTGGCGATCTCGGCGATCTCGGAGTGATCCGCACTCGACAGCGAGAGAAGGCCGACCTCGTCGAATCCGGTTGCCGCCAGGCCGGTTTCGATCATCTGGCCGATTCCGGTGATGGATCGCTCGCGGACCGGGCGGGTGATCATGCCCGCCTGGCAGAATCGGCAGCCACGGGTGCAACCACGGAAGATCTCGACCGACATCCGTTCGTGCACGCTCTCAGCCAGCGGCACCAGCGGCTTCTTCGGGTACGGCCAGGCGTCCAGATCCATCACGGTGTGCTTCGACACGCGCCAGGGCACACCAGGCGCATCGGCCGCGGGGGCCACCCGGCGGATCCGGCCGTCCGGCAGGTAGTCGACGTCGTAGAACGCAGGCACGTAGACCCCGCCGGTCCGGGCCAGCCGCAGGAGCAGCTCGCGGCGGCCACCCGGGCGCCCCCCAGCCTTCCAGGCCAGCAGCAGATCGGTCACCTCGAGCACCGCCTGCTCGCCGTCACCGACGATGACGGCATCAATGAAGTCCGAGACCGGCTCGGGGTTGAAGGCCGCATGTCCCCCGGCGATGACGATGGGGTCATCGTCGCCCCGGTCGGTTGAACGCAGGGGTATGCCGGCCAGGTCCAGCGCGGTGAGCAGGTTGGTGTAGCCGAGCTCGGTGGAGAAGGAGACTCCGAACAGGTCGAAGTCACCGAGCGCACGATGACCGTCAACAGTGAACTGCGAGACGCCCTCACGGCGCAGCAGCGCCTCCATGTCGGGCCACACGGAGTAGGTCCGCTCGGCCAGGGCGTCGGCGCGTTCGTTGATGACCTCGTACAGGATCATCACGCCCTGGTTGGGCAGGGCGACCTCGTAGGCATCCGGGTACATCAGCGCCCATCGTGCAGTGAGCTCATTGCCGTCCGGATCGAACCCGCCGCAGTTCCAGGCCTTGACGGTGGAGTTCAGCTCGCCGCCGACATACTGGATGGGCTTGCTCACCTGCTCCAGGAGCGGCTCCAGACGCCGGAAGAGCGAGGCTCCACCGGCGCCGGCACCACGTTTGCTGTCGAGTCTGGGGTCAGGCATGGGTTCAAGCGTAGAGCGAGTCCAGCTCTTTCCGGTATTTGTCCGCGACAACCTTGCGCTTGAGCTTCATGCTCGGGGTGAGCTCACCGTCGTCGATGGACAGGTCGCGGTCCAGGATGACGAACTTCTTGATCGTCTCCCAGTGGTTCAGCTTGGCGTTGAGCTGGTCGATGTAGCCCTGCACCATGTCACGGACCGCGGGCGAGGCGACCAGCTCGGCATAGGGCGTACCGGCCATGCCGTGCACGCCGGCCCAGCCGGCTATCGCTTCGGGATCCAGGGTGACCAGAGCCGCAACGAACGTCCGCCCCTCACCCTCGACGATGAGCTGGCTGGCGTAGGGGCACACCCCCTGGAAGATCGACTCGATCGCGGACGGCGCCACGTGCTTGCCGTTGGAGGTCTTGAACAGGTCCTTCTTGCGGTCCGTGATCCGCAGGAACCCGCGCTCGTCGAGATCGCCGATGTCCCCCGTGAGCAGCCACCCTTCGGGATCCACCGTCTCGGCCGTCTCGGCGGGCAGATTGTGATATCCCGCCATGATGCCCGGCCCCTTGATGAGGATCTCTCCGTCAGGAGCGATCCTCACCTCGGTCCCCGGCAGCGGCCAGCCGACGCTGCCGAACTCATAGGAGCCCGGCCGGTTCAGGAACGAGCCGGCGCTGGACTCGGTCAGGCCGTAGCCCTCGAGGATGAGCAGGCCAGCGGCGTCGAACCATCGGGCAATATCGACGTTGAGGGCCGCCGACCCGGAGATGAAGAACCTGATCCGGCCACCGAATCGCTGCTGAATCTTGCTCAGCACCAGCTTGTCAGCGATCACGAACTCGACAGCCAGCGGGACAGGGGCCGAACGCCCTTCAGCGCGCAGGGTGGCGACCCGGCTGCCGACCCCGAGCGCCCAGTCGAAGAGCTTGGCCTTCACCCCGCCCTCCGCCTTGACCGTGTTCACGATCCGGGCATAGGCCTTCTCGAAGATGCGCGGAGCCGCGCCCATGAAGGTCGGCGAGACGACCGCAAGGTTCTCCACGATCTTGTCCACCCGCCCGTCGAGCGCGGTCGGGAAGCCGACCTGAAGCGGGAGGGTGAGCAGTATCTTGCCGAGCACATGGGCCAGCGGCAGCCAGAGGTACTGGAGGTCGTCCTCGGTCAGGATGCCGAGGGCGTCGACCGCAGACACCTCATAGACCCAGCAGTCGTGAGAGAGGCGAACTCCCTTGGGCCGCCCGGTAGTCCCGGAGGTGTAGATCAGGGTGGCCAGATGCTGCGGCTGGATGGCGTCGATCCGGGTGTCAACGGCCGACGGCTCCTTGGCCAGGTGAGCTGCGCCCAGCTGCTCCAGGTCAGCCAGCGAGATGACCCAGTCCCCGTCGGTCGTCTCGTCGAAGGTCACCACCTTGAACAGCTCAGGAAGGGAGGATCGGTGGGCTCGGAGCTTCGCGATCTGGGCGTCATTCTCGGCGAAGACGACGCGGCTCTGGGAGTCGGAGACGATGTAGGTCACATCGGACTCGGACGTCGTGGGATAGATGGCGGTCGTCGCAGCGCCGGCCAGCATGATGGCCAGGTCAACGGTCACCCACTCGTAGCGGGTGCTGGAGGCGATCGCCACCCGGTCCTCAGACTGGATACCCAGGGCCACCAGACCCGCCGCCTGCCGGCGCACCCGGGTATCCACCTGAGACCAGTTGACCGACTCCCACGCCATATCCCGGGGGAACCGGAACGCCTCAGCTTCGGGCGTCTTGTTCACCCGGTCGACGAACAGATGGGCCACCGAACGGGCCCGATGCTCAACACGGGACATATCGCTGTGTTCATCGCTCGCCGACAAGGTCATCGTTCACTCCCGAAGTGTGATCTTTCGCAGACACCCCGGATGATGTCAGGGCAAGGATGATTCGTAAAGAGCAGAGCCGCAGAGGGGTGCACAGGCCCCAGTCTGTGGCGCCGGTCTCACCGGACGATCGGGTCCAGCACCGTCCGGGCACGCTCGACGTCATCGGCCATCTGTGCCACCAGCGCCGCGATGCTGTCGAACTTCTCGGTCGCCCGCAGTCGTACGACGAACTCGAAGACCACGGTCTCGCCATAGAGGTCCAGGTCGGTCCGATCCAGGACGTACGCCTCGACCCGGCGCTGGGTTCCCTCAAACGTCGGGTTCGTTCCGATCGAGATCGCCGCCGGGAGCACCCGGTCAACGGCCCCCCCGGACAGCATCGGCCGGATCAGCCGCCCTGCATAGACGCCGTCCGCGGGAATCAGGCCATCGGACTCCTGGCTCAGGTTGGCGGTGGGATAGCCCAGCTCCCGGCCGCGGTGATCCCCGTGCACCACCTCACCACTGACCTGATGCGGGCGGCCCAGGATCGCGGCCGCAGTGGCGACGTCGCCCTCTGTCACCAGAGCACGCACCCGGCTGGATGACCAACGGCCCCCCTCACCGATGTCCGTCAGGGTGAGCACCTCAAAGCCGTGCGTGGCGCCGAGCGCACGCAGGGTGTCGACGTTGCCAGAGTTGCGCACACCGAACCGGGTGTCCTCGCCCACCACGACCACGCTCGCACCCAGGGCCTTGACGAACACCTCCACCACGAAGCGCTCTGGCGTCCAGAGGGCCAGATCGCGGGTGAACTCCATCACGAGCACGGCGTCCAGCCCGGTGGCCTCGAGCAGGTCGAGGCGCTGCCCGGGCGAGGTGATGATCTGCGGTGCACGTTCCGGGTGAAGGACGGCGACCGGGTGCGGGTCGAAGGTGACCGCGACCGCGCGGGCGCCAGGTGAGCCCGAGTCGCGGGCCCTCTCGACCACTGTGGCCAGCACTGCCTGATGGCCCTGGTGAACGCCGTCGAAGTTGCCCAGGGTCACCACACTCGGGCCGTAGCCCTTCGGAATCTGGGAGAGATCTGTCCATCGCAACATTAGGGACACTCTACGAAACCGAAGGTGTGAAGACGACGTGGGCCTTTGCCAGCGTGCCGCTCTCGTCAAGCATTGCTACCAGATTTCCGTCAGGGGCGAAGGCCGCGATCGGCTGACTGCGGCCTGCAGGTTGGGAAGGTATGCGCTGTCCGTAGCCGACGGCCGTCGCCTCGGGCCCGGTCAGCTCACGCACCTCGAAGGACTCGCGGGCGGCAGCCGACAAGGTGATCACCGGCATGTCGTCCGCCTCGCTGGCCACCTCGAGGTCCTCCAGCGAGTGGGCGCGCTCCATGCCGAACCGGCCGACACGGGTGCGGCGCAGCGCCGTGAGGTGCCCGCCCACCCCCAGCGCTGCGCCCAGGTCGCGTGCCAGCGCCCGGACGTATGTCCCTGACGAGACGTCGAGGATGACGTCACAGTCCCACACCCCATGGCCAGCAGCGGTTCTGGCGCGCTGACCGAGAATGTCAAACCTGCCGACGGTGACCGGCCGGGCTCGCAGGACGACGTCCTGGCCGGCCCGCACCCGCGCATACGATCTCTGCCCGTCCACCTTGATGGCGCTGACCGCGCTGGGCACCTGGGAGATGTCGCCGGTGAGAGCGGCCACGGCGTGCTGCACTGCCTCGTTGCTGAGTCCGGAGACATCCTGAGACAGGGTGATCTCACCTTCGGCGTCATCGGTGATCGTGGACTGACCGAGGCGGATCGTTGCGGTGTACGTCTTGTCGCACCCCACCAGGAACGTCAGGAGCCTGGTGGCGCGGTTGATACCCAGGATGAGGACGCCGGTGGCCATCGGGTCCAGCGTCCCCGCATGGCCGACCTTGCGGGTCCCGCACAGGCGTCGACAGCGTGCGACGACGTCATGGCTGGTCCACCCGGCCGGCTTGTCGACGATGAGCAGCCCGTCAGGAGTGGTCATCGTCCCCGGCGTCATCGTCGGTGGCGACTGTTCCTTCGCTTTTGCCGATCGGGTCGTCGATGGGGGCGGCAGCGGGTAGGGAAGCATCATCCTCGGCCACGTCCTCGTCGACGACCTTCTTGTACGGGTCTGCGTCACCGGCATAGGTGGCGCCGGCCGCCGCGGCCGCGACCTCAGCGTCACGCTGCTTGGCGATCAGGAGCAGATCCTCCATGTGGGCCGCACCCTCGGGCAGGGCGTCCGGGATGAACTCCAGTGTCGGGGTGAGCCGGATACCGATTCCCTTGCCCACTGCCGAGCGCAGCTTGCCCTTGGCGGACTCCAGGGCCGCCGCCGTCTCGGCCCGTTCAGCCTCGCCACCGAAGACGGTGTAGAAGACCGAGGCATTCTGCAGATCGCCGGTGACCCTGACGTCGGTGATGGTCACGAAACCCAGTCGCTCGTCCTTGACGCGGTACTCCAGCGTCTCGGCAACGAGGACTTTGATGCGGTCGGCAATCTTCTTCGCACGGGCCGGATCAGCCATGGTTCTTACTCTCCTAGGAATGACGGCCCAAGAATGAAGGGCTTTGAGATGACGAGCGCCGGGCTGAGGCAGGACAGGCTTCCACCCCGCCTCAATGCCCCGAAACGGGGCGGCCCCGAGGTGAGCGGGCCGGCTGAGACCAGCCCGCTCACCGGGTGCCAGACGGTCAGGTGCGCGGGATCTCGCGCATCTCGTGGGTCTCGATGACGTCATCAACCCTGATGTCGTTGAAGCTACCGAGGTTGATGCCGCACTCGAAGCCCTCGCGAACCTCGGTCACGTCGTCCTTGAAACGACGCAGACCGGTGATCTCGATACCCTCGGCGACGACAGCACCGGCGCGCAGGATCCGAGCCTTGGTGCCGCGCTTGATCTCACCGGTGCGGATCAGGGAACCCGCCACATTGCCGAACTTGGAGGACTTGAAGACCTCGCGAACCTCGGCGGTGCCCAGCTGGATCTCCTCGTACTCCGGCTTGAGCATGCCCTTGAGCGCAGCCTCGATGTCCTCGATCGCCGAGTAGATGACCGAGTAGAAGCGCATGTCCACGCCCTCGCGGTCGGCCAGCTCGGCCACCCGCTCTGCCGGCTTGACGTTGAAACCGATGATGACGGCACTGTCGACCGTCGCCAGGTTGACGTCGTTCTGGGTGATCGCGCCGACCCCGCGGTGGATGATCCGCAGGTCAACCTCGTCGCCGACATCGATCTTCAGCAACGCGTCCTCGAGCGCCTCGACGGAACCGGACACATCGCCCTTGATGATGAGGTTGAGGTTGTCGACCTTGCCCGCAGCGAGAGCCTCGTTGAGGTCCTCGAGGCTGATCCGCTTGCGACGCTTGGCCAGGCTGGCGGCCCGCTGGGCTGCCTCGCGACGCTCGGCGATCTGACGGGCGGTGCGATCGTCAGGTGCCACCAGGAAGGTGTCACCAGCGCCGGGCACCGAGGTCAGACCGAGCACCATGACCGGACGCGAAGGTGTCGCCTCCTCGACCGTGTCACCGTGCTCGTCGAGCATGGCGCGGACGCGGCCGTAGCCACCGCCGGCCACGATCGAGTCACCGATGCGCAGCGTTCCGGACTGGACCAGAACCGTGGCAACCGGACCACGACCCTTGTCGAGGTGGGCCTCGATGGCCACTCCGCGAGCGTCCTTGTCGGGGTTGGCACGCAGGTCGAGAGCGGCATCTGCGGTGAGCAGCACTGCCTCGAGAAGCGTGTCGATGTTGGTCCGCTCCTTGGCCGAGACGTTGACGAACATCGTCTCGCCGCCGTACTCCTCTGCCACCAGGTTGTACTCGGTCAGCTGCTGGCGAACCTTGTCGGGGTTGGCCCCTTCCTTGTCCACCTTGTTGACAGCGACCACGATCGGCACTCCTGCGGCCTGCGCGTGGTTGAGGGCCTCAATGGTCTGTGGCATCACGCCGTCATCGGCGGCGACCACCAGGATCGCGATGTCCGTGACTGCCGCACCACGAGCACGCATAGCCGTGAAGGCCTCGTGGCCGGGGGTGTCGATGAAGGTGATCGGGCGTTCGATGCCCTCGTGATGGGTGAGCACCTGATAGGCGCCGATGTGCTGGGTGATGCCACCGGCCTCATGCTGCGAGACCTTCACCGAGCGGATCGCGTCCAGCAGCTTGGTCTTTCCGTGGTCGACGTGACCCATCACGGTGACCACCGGCGGACGCGGTTTGAGGTCCTCGTCGCCCTCTTCAGCCAGCTCGGCGTCGAGGTCGATGTGGAACTGGCCGAGCAGCTCGCGCTCCTCGTCCTCCGGAGAGACCACCTCGATGTCGTAGCCCAGCTCGGTGCCGAGCGCACGGAACGTCTCTTCGTCGAGCGACTGCGTGGCCGTGGCCATCTCACCGAGGTGGATGAGCACCGTGACCAGGCTCGCCGGGTTGGCGTTGATCTTGTCGGCGAAGTCCGTCAGCGAGGCACCACGACGCACCCGGATGACGGTCTTGCCGTCACCGCGAGGAACCGTGACTCCGCCGAGAGACGGGGCCTGCATCTGCTCGAACTCCTGACGCTTCGCCCGCTTGGACTTGCGCCCGCGAACCGGACGGCCACCGCCGCGGCCGAACGCGCCCTGTGTGCCACCACGGCCACCGGGACCACCGGGACGACCGCCGCCACCACCGGGACGACCGGCGAACCCGCCGCCACCACCAGGACGACCAGCGAACCCGCCGCCGGTGCCGGCGCCGGCACCCGGCCGACCGGGAGCGCCACCACGAGCCGGGCGCTCACCCGGGCGACCCACGGAGGTACTGCGGCCGGGCATCATGCCCGGGTTGGGACGTGGCGCTCCCGGACGGGGACCACCGGCGCCAGCGGCGGCCGGGCGGCCACCCTGCGGGCGGGGCATTCCCTGACTGGGCGCGAAGGGGTTGTTACCCGGACGAGCAGCCGAAGGCGCGTCGCGGCCCTCACGCTGGTCGCGGCCCTCACGGCCACTGCGCGGCATTCCCTGGCTTGGCGCGAAGGGGTTGTTCCCCGGACGGGGCGCACCCGGACGAGGAGCGGGGCGCGGACTGTCGCCACCACCCTCACGTGCCGCCGGCGCTGCGGGAGCCGGAGCCCTGGGAGCCGGAGCCCTGGGAGCCGGAGCCTTCGGACCGGGCACTCGTGCGGCCGGCGCCTTGGGACCAGGAACCTTGGCTGCCGGCGCCTTGGGCGCGGGCGCCCTGGGACCAGGCACCGCGGGACGCGACGGAGCAGCAGGCACCGTCGGCGCCGGCGCAGCCGGGGCTGAGGCCGGCACAGCCGGAGCCGCAACGGTAGGCGCGGCAGCAGCAGGAGCCACCACGGGAGCCTGCGCTACAGGAGCGGCCGGAGCGGCGGGGGCAGCCGGGGCAGCTGGCGCCCTGGGCGCCGGAGCACCGGGCTTGGCTGCCAGCCTCTTGGCTGCGGGTTTGGCGGTTTCTTCCCTGCTCTCCGTGGCCGGACCACCAGCGGCAGCATGCTGCGCGGGGAACGACTCACGGACCTTACGGACCACAGGGGGCTCGATGGTCGAGGATGCCGACCGGACGAACTCGCCCTGTTCTTTCAGATGACTGAGCAAAGTCTTGCTCTCGACTCCGAGCTCTTTCGCGAGCTCATAGACCCGGACCTTAGCCACGTTTCTCCTCGTCTGTGGCCCGGAGTTCGAGATGAAACGCGGGCCATCGTTAGTGCTGGGTGTTGCTCATCGCTGAGTACTCATCGGGTGCTCATCAGCGTCAAACCCGCTTTCGATGTCAGGAACCTGCTGAACTGTCCGCTCCGGGATGGAGCTGACAGCGTCATGAACGGACTGTTCGCAGGCGTCGATGTATGCGCCCACGGCCGCGACGTCCAGGAGGGCCTTGACTCGCAAAGCCCGCCCGAATGCTTTTTGCCGTACTGCGAGATTGAGACACTCCGGTGTCGGATGCAGCCAAGCGCCACGCCCTGGCAGCCGGAGCCGCGGATCGGGAACGACCATGGCAACGTGCTCACCGGTGTCGCTTCGCTCCACAACAACTCGCATTAGTGCTGATCGAACATCGCGACGACGGCAACCCACACACGTTCTTGCCATGCGTTGGGTTGGCCGCGCACTGATCCGTCGCAACCGATCGATCGTCACTACTCTAGCGCCTGGCGCTCTCGGTCCGTGCCAGCGTGGCCCTTGCGGGCCGCATCATCGCGTGCCGGCGCGGTGTCGGAGTGGATGTCGATCCGCCAGCCGGTCAGCTTGGCGGCCAGTCGGGCGTTCTGGCCCTCCTTGCCGATCGCCAGCGAGAGCTGATAGTCAGGAACGACCACCTTGGCCGAGCGGGCTTCGGCATCGACGATCTCGACGGAGTTGACCCGCGACGGCGAGAGAGCCGACGCCACAAAGGTGCGGGGATCCTCCGAAAAATCCACGATGTCGATCTTCTCACCGTGAAGCTCGGTCATTATCGCCCGGATCCGTGCCCCCATCGGGCCGATACAAGCGCCCTTCGCATTGACACCGGAGACCTTGGAGTGCACGGCGACCTTGGTGCGGTGCCCAGCCTCACGGGCAAGAGCCCCGATCTCGACCGTTCCGTCGGCAACCTCGGGGATCTCGAGCTCGAACAGCTTGCGCACGAGGTTGGGATGGGTCCGCGACAGACTGATCTGCGGGCCTCGCTGACCACGCTTCACGCTGACCACGAAACAGCGCAGTCGCTGGCCGTGGACGTACTTCTCCCCCGGCACCTGCTCGGCCAGGGGAAGCGACCCCTCGATCTCGCCCAGATCGACCATCACGTATCGGGGATCGCTGCTCTGCTGGATGATGCCGGTGATAATGTCGCCCTCGCGGCCGTTGAAGTTGCCCATGATCGCCTCATCCTCGAGGTCACGCATCCGCTGCACAATCACCTGCCGGGCGGTCGAGGCGGCGATCCGCCCGAAACCTGCCGGAGTGTCGTCGTACTCCGGACCGGGCTCGGATCGCTCCCCGGTCTCGGGGTCCAGGACCCCCTCCTCGCGGGCCCAGACCGTCACGTGACCGGTCTTACGCTCGAGCTCGACGCGGGCGATGCGCTGGGCACCCTCAGTGCGGTGGTATGCCACGAGCATCGCCTGCTCGATCGCCGGGATGATCACGTCCAGGGAGAGGTCTCGCTCACGCTCAAGGCCACGTAGTGCGGTCAGATCGATGTCCATCAGCTCTCCTCCTCAGTGGTGACGCGGGCAAACTCGACCTGAACCTGAGCCCGCACGATGTCGGCGTAGGCGACGGCAGTCGTGGTCTCCGGGTCGTTCTTGGTGGCCGCCACCAGCACGGTGACCCCGGTGGGTCCGGCAGCGACCAGGCGGCCGGTGAGCACGGCCCCGCCTGAGTCCTCGCGGCGTCGGATCTCCACGAGCCGGCTCACGTTGCGGCGGAAGTGACGAGGCTCGGTGAGCGGGCGGTCCACACCAGCCGATCCCACCTCAAGGACGTACGGCGCCTCGCCGAGTGCATCGGAGTCGTCCAGCGCCGCGCTGATGACCCGGGTGGCATCGGCGACCTCGTCGAGCGAGAGGGGCGCGATCAGGCTGGACTCATCACCGGGCTCCAGGGCGGACAGATCGCGATCGAGCCAGATCCGGACGAGCCGGCGCTTGCCGGCAGGCGTCACGGCCAGGTCCTCGACCACCAGACCACGCTCACCGAGCGGGCCTGCGTTGTCGGTACTCCCCCGGAGGCCGTGCAGGACGTCGCGGATATCTTCCTGAATGCTCAACTGACGCCTCCGCTCCCTTTTCAAGAATGACGCCATGCCGCGCGTATGCTCCCGCGGTGGTCGTCGAGGGCAGTCTATCGGGCAGACCGCGGCCCTCGGTGCCAAAGCACGTGCTCATGCGATCGTCAGTTCCGTGCCACGAACAGCGCAGTACCGCCCCGCCGGTCACTCAGCCGGCGGTGTGGCAAGGGCATGAGCCCCCTTGTCCCGGCATCGTTCTCGGCACTTGTGACCGGTCGCGAGCCCGAGCCGAACATCAGTGCTGACGCCTGGCTGACCCGCCTGCCCGGCCTGGTGGACGAGTCGCTGGCGCAGTGGGATCTCAGCCCGGACGGCGACCCGAGGCACTGGATGGCGCCGGGGTGCCGGGGTGCCGGGGTGCCGGGGTCATGGTGACGGACCCGCGCCGGGATACGGTCTAGCCCTGCTTGCCGCCGTTGCCGGACCGGCGGACGAGCCTGCGCGCGACGCCGGACACCCGGGCCAGGCGCGACGCCACCTTGTACGTGTTGGACGAACGAAGCGCCCGCATCCGCTTGCGTTCCGCATCTCGCTCGGCCCGCGCAAGGGCAAGATCCAGGGTCATCGCCTTGTGCTCCCCGATCAGCACGCCGTACTCGGCCTGCACGTCCTGCTGTTGCCTCAGCTCGGCGGACACCGACTCGAAACGGGCCTCGACGTCCCCCGCCTGGGCCAGGATGGCGCGCTCACGGGCTCGCTGGACCAGACCCTCCAGGGCGTGCTCACCCAGCAGCCGCCGGAGAACAGCCGGGCCCTGGGTGCTCCCAGGCTCCAGATCGTGAGCCAGGTAGGGCGCCGGGGCAACCACCTCGTCGGTACGCGTGGCCACCACGGCCACCGTCGCCACCGACGTGTCGGACACGGCGCAGGCCTCCACCACCTGGAGCTTCGCAACGGCCGTGGCGGCCAGCACCCGGCCGACCGGTAGCTCCGCGAGCTCCACCTCGAGGAGCAGCATCACGGTGACGCCGACCGCCAGGTCGAGATCGAGATGTTCTCGCAGGCCGGCTCCGACCGGCGCACTGATGATCAGGAGGTCGCCGTCCACCGGCGCGCCACTGCCGTTCCCGTCCTGGTGAGCGGGAACCCTGGCCGGCAGCTGGGTCCAGTCGACCTGGACGCCGCGCGCGTGCACCGAACCCTGAGGACCGACATGGCGGACGATGAGCTCTCTGATCAGCATTCAGGCGATCCTGTCGAAGACGTGGAATCCCGCGGTGTTGTATCGAAAGTCGAAAGGCAAGAACGTGCGGTGCACGAAGCCCTCGGCGGCGAGCAGGTCGACATACCGGCTGCGGGCTCGGCTCACCTGGCTGGGGCCCCACGAATGATCCTCGGCCAGGTCATGGTCGGCAAGGATGAGCCGGCCACCAGAGCGCACCAGGGACGCGAGGTTGACGACAGAGGCCTCCCACAGGGAGTCCGCCATGATGTGGGACACCACATCCACGCTGACGACCGCGTCATACAGATAGGCCGGCGCCCAGACATCGAGCTGGCCCACGAAGTATCGGTCACGGCCATCGACCCGGGCAAGGCGGCGGCAGGTAGCCACCACTGCCTCGGCCGAGTCGATGCCGTCGACCTGGTGGCCGAAGGAAGCCAGCGCACGCGTCGCCCAGCCGGTGCCACATCCGGCGTCCAGGAGCCTGAGCGGCGCGGCCGGCTCGGCGAACGTGCCCAGGAGGCCGAGAATCCGGCCGACGAGCAGCGCGTTGAACGCCAGGTTTCCCATGTCGTCATCGGAAAGCTCCTGACCCACGAGGCTGCTGGCGAGGTCGGCCTGCTGCCACTGCCCGGCCGGCGCCGACTGCTCGACGCCCTGTGGCTGAGGTCCCGAAGTCGTCGTCATGAGCTCAGCGCCTGTGTCAGGACCCGGGCCGACAACCGGCCGTCGTGGTACTTCTGCGCGAACTCCACGCCGCTGGCAGCTATCCGGCGGTAGTGCTCGGGGTTCTCGATCACCGACAGCAGCACCTGCTCAACGGTTGCCGGGGTGGTCTCGATCACCGGCGGCGGCTCGGGGAACCGCCGGCGGACCGCCTCAGGAAGATGGGCGAGCACCAGACGCCCCGCCGCCATTGCCTGCGCGGCCAGAACCCCCGGGTTGCCGAGGACGACCTGGTCGATCAGCACGTCGACGTCACGCAGCAGAGAGGGAATCATGACCGCCGGGAGGTACTGCAGCCGACGGTAGGTCAGCAGCCCCTCCCGCTCCATCCGCTGGAGCACGGGATCGACCCACTCCGAGCCCTTGAGCCATGACCTGGACGGCGCGTGCGCAACCACCAGCCTGGGTCCGGTCATCGCTGGAGGCGCGGGGACGAACGAGGCGGCCCCGACCACTCCGGGAAGCCAGACCGCTCGTGGAATGTGGTCGAGCAGGTCGGGGGTGGAGACCAGCAGCGGACCGTCAAAGTCGGCGTACGACTCGTGGACTATCTCGGCGGTCCGCTCCAGGTCCGCGCTGAGAGTCGCGGTCTGCTCACGGTAGAAGGGGGACCAGGGCGTGAGGCGGGCATGCAGACTGGGCCGACGGACCTCAGACCCGTGAAAGAGCAGCGCCACGTTGCGCCCGGAAGCACGCAGGGCATCGACATCCTCACGCCCCCGCGCCGTGTCCCAGGCATGGCCCCTCTCACCGCCGTCGCCCACTGCCAGCAAAGGTCGCATGGCCTCCACGACGACATCGGTGGCTCCGGCGAACAGCTCCACGGCAAGGTCGAGCCGGGTCGCCGGCTTCACCCACTCCAGCGTGGTCAGCGGTAGGTCCGAACCAAAGACCAGAAGGGCTCGCGGAGGGATCACCTGCACGTTCCGGGCGGTCCAGCCCGGCGCATGCTCACGCACCGCCCTGGCCCACTCACCGCCCTGGCCGGCGGCGTTGGCCGGGCCGATGACCAGTCGACGTGGCTCGTCCTCGACAACGCGGCGCCGACGTCCTTGGCGGGCGGTCAGCGCCCGGACGTTCGATCTGCTCATCCCGTGCGTCCGGACCTCGAGGTCCTGGCCCCGGAACGACAGCCAGGGCGTGCCGGGCGGGCAGGGACTCTGGTCAACGGTCACCAGCGTCTGTGCGCTGGCGGGGCGCCCGATGCCGCCATCCGCAACGCTCAACGCGACGCTGAACCCTGGTGGGTGCAGGATCTCCTCCGCGTCGCTGATCTCCAGCATCCCCGCGACCCTGAGCGCACCGTCCAGCGAGCTGGCTGCCAGCACGTGCTCCAGCTCCTGGGTGACCTCCCAGGCGACCTGCTGGGAGACCCGGTCGCCCGGCGCCAGGACCACCGGCCCCGGAACCGTGGCCAGCAGGTCGGTCAGCACGACCGTGGCGGCCTTGAGGTGGCGCACGGCCACTGCGGCCGGCTCACCAGGTGGCAGGTCGGACAGCTCCAGCAACCGGATCGTCGCGTCGTCCGCGCTCACCACCATGGTCAGCAGGCTTCGCCGCGACGCCTTGGCCAGGCCCACCCTGGTGACCGTGCCGGACTGCGGACGGGTCGCCGACAGGTGAACGAACCAGACGTCGCCCGGACCGGTGACAGGAGCCGGCGAGGTCACGACGCGAGCGCAGTCAGGACATCCTGCAGAGCTGGCCGCAGGGCCGCCTCGCGGGTCTTCGAGGCGCCGTACTCCAGAGCGCCGGCGTGGCGCTTCGCGCCGTCGGCCTCGTCGTCAAGGGCCTCCAGCAGGGCTTTGGCAAGGCCCTCCGGGGAGTACTCGGCCGCATCGTGCCAGCGCGGATAGCCCGCGAGCACCCGGCGCGCGTCGTGTTCCTGCTCCAGCACCGAGACGATAGGACGCCCGGTGGCGACGTACTCGTAGACCTTTCCGGACGTGACCATGCCGGCACCCTCCTTGACGAAGACGAGGACGTCGGCGTCCGCGTACACCTGCCCGATCTGATGCTTGGGCTGGCGGCCGGTCAGGATCAGTCCATCCGGGGCGAACTCGGCGGCGATCGCCGCCTGATCCGGCGTCAGCCGGCCCCCGTGGCCGAACTGGCCGACCACCCGCAGCTCAGCGCCGTCCAGCCGGTCAGACGCGGACTTCGCCAGGCGCCAGGCCTGCGCCAGCAGCCGCAACGGAAGCGAGCTGTTGACCGTGCCGACGTAGGTGTAGACCAGACCGGATCCGGGCTCCCTGCGCGCGGGGAGCGACCCGACGTCAAGGAACCGGGTGTCCCAGCCGTTCTCGACGACCCGGATCTTGTCGGCATGCTGCGGGAAGCGATGGCGGTGCCAGTCGGCGATGGGCTGGTTGACGAACCACATGCGCAAAGCCTGCGACAGCGCGAACTCCAGCCACGGCAGGATGCGGTCGGCCAGCGGGCTCAGGTCTCCGTTGTAGACGTCCAGCAGCCAGCTGTCCCGGTCGTCCAGCACGAAGGGAACGCCGTAGTCCACGTTCAGACGCAGGGCGACGGCGAAGTCGACATAGGGGTTGCCGGTGGAGATGACGAGGTCGACCGGGTCCAGCTCGTGGATCCGTCGTGCGGCGGCCTCGGCACGGGGCTGCCAGGTGGCGTAGACCACCTCGGGGAAGGCCATCACCTGGTTGGCCTGCGCCTTCTCCGCCCAGGTCCGCGGATCCGCTGCCTGGGCGGCCGGCCAGCGGTTCAGCAGGGGATCCCTTTGTTGCGGCGCCATGACCACCCGGACCACCCGGACGCCCTCGGGGACGTCGTTGAGCAGGGAGCGGTCACCCCCGATCACCAGGTCGAAGGTCGCCAGGTCCGCGGTGAGCACGGTGACCCGGTGGCCCTGGCGGACAAGCTCAGCCACCGTGGCCAGCGGCCGGTAGACCCCCGGGCCCTGATGCGGGGCGAATCCCCAGGCCACGTACAGGACATGAAGGCCAGAGGGGCCAGGGCCATCCGCGGGCGTCATGTCCACATCCTCCTGGATTCCCGGCAGCTGCTCGGCCGGCCGCACACTATAGATGTCACGCCCCCGCCCTTGAGCCCGAGCAGGCTACCACGCACGAGATCTCCGCTCCGGCAGTCGCGCAACCGCATCAGACCAGCCGCCGTACCACGGGGATCCGTCGCATCGCCAGGACCAGCAGGAAGGTCACCACCAGGACGCCGCCTAACCGCCCCAGCAGCTCCAGCACCGTGGACGCGGCCGGGCTTCCACCAACCACGGGAAGGTCGTAGGACACGGAGAGCACCGCCAGGTGCAGCGCGAAGACCCCCAGCGTGGCAGCGCCGAGCATCCGGCCGACCCTGGCAGGACCCGCCCTGCAGAGCCCGCCCAGCAGGCCGCCGGGACGGACCATTGCCTGGGCCACCAGGAACACCAGGACGGCAAAGAGCTGAACCCCCAGCGAGTAGTAGCCACCGATCAGCCCGGTGAACCAGACTGGCACGCCCTCCCGGCGAAACGTCGCGGCGATCACAGCGCCGATGGCCACCGCGGAGAACAACGCGGCGAAGAGCGCCGGACCGCGCAGCACGACCCCGCGAAGTCCCCAGCCAAGGATGTAGACGCCGAGATAGGGCATCCACCAGGTCCAGGGCGTCTCGACCCAGTTGAGCGGCGCCCCGCGAAAGGCCACGGTGGCGGTGGTCATGGCCGGGATGGCAGCAGCCGCGGCTCCGGCGATGAGCACGGCTCTTCGACTGGCGTCAGCGACCCAGGCGACCAGCACGGGCGTCACGACCGCGAGGCCAAGGACGATCCAGAAGAAGTACAGGGCAGTGAACAGCCGGCCGTTCAGGGTCAGCTTCAGTGCGGACTGCCAGGCGACGGACTGATCCAGGTAGAACACCCGGAAGCCCCAGTAGAAGAGGTGCCACACGATCACGGCCGGCACCAGGCGAAGCGCCCTGCGTCGCAGGAAGTCAGCATCACCGCGGTATCGCCCGGGGTCCAGCAGGAGGGCTCCGCTGAGCATCACGAACACCGGCACGGTGTAGTTGAAGCCTCGGTTCAGCACGATCGCCAGAGCGCCAACCCCGGTCGACCACGCGTCCGGGCGAACCGCAGTCGCCCCCGTGGCGTGAATCGTGACGACACCGCAGATGGCCAGGACCCGAAGCCAGGAGACCCAGTGCAGCTGCTCGGCCGGTGCCGCCCGCAAGGCCTGGCTGTGCCGCGTCTGCGGCGTTCCGAGCGCCTCGGGATCTCTGGGGGTGTTCATCGAGACACAGGATAGACGGCAACCGCCCACCCCCGGCGACAACGAGCCGCCCGTGTCGACAACCCCCGCCGTGTCGACCATCTGAGCCGGTACCCGGCGATCAGCGGGCAACTAGACTTCCCAGACCAGGCGTGCACCGGTCGCGTCGCCATCGAGCGAGAGGTCATAGATGTTCGAGGGCTTGCGGGTCGCAGTGGTGGTGCCGGCCTTCCGGGAGCAGGCTCACATCGCGTCGGTCATCACCACGATGCCCGCGCTGGTCGACCACATCATCGTCGTCGACGACGAGAGCCCGGACAGCACCAGCGCCGCTGCCCGCGCGGTGCAGGATCCGCGGACCGAAGTGATCCGGCACGAGCACAACAAGGGGGTCGGCGGGTCGATCGTCACCGGACATCGCCGGGCCCTTGAGCTGGGGGCCGACGTGAGCGTGGTCATGGCCGGAGACGGGCAGATGGACCCTGAGCACCTCCCCCGGCTGCTGAAGCCGCTGGCCGAGGACGGCTACGCCTTTGCCAAGGCCAATCGTTTCTACTCCGCCACCAGCTTCGCCGGGATGCCGTCCCACCGGGTCTTCGGCAACATGGTGCTCACGTTCATGACCAAGGCCGCTTCGGGGTACTGGAACCTGGTGGATCCGCAGAACGGGTACACCGCGATCACCCGTGAGTGCCTGCAGCGACTGCCGCTCGATCGTCTGGCAGAACGCTACGAGTTCGAGAACGACCAGCTCATCTGGCTCAACATCCTGGACGCCCGGGCGATCGACGTCCCCATCCCCGCGGTCTACGGGAGCGAGGTGTCGAACATCCGGATGCATGCGGTGGTGCCGCGGCTCATGCTGCTTCTCTGGCGCGGCTTCTGGCGACGGATCTGGCACAAGTACGTGCTCTGGTCCTTCTCCCCGGTGGCGCTGCTGCTGATCATGGGCTGCCTGCTGCTGGCCTTCGGCACCGTGGTCGGGATCTGGGCGATGATCGCCAGCATCGGCGTCGCCGAGGCAAGCACCGGCACCTGGCTGCTGGCCGTCGCCCCCTCGCTGGTCGGCATCCAGATGCTGACCCAGGCCCTCGTCCTGGACATCCAGGCCACTCCGCAATGAAGCCGTCCGCCCGCCGGCAACAGCTGCGCCAGCCGCTGGCCTTCCTGGCCATCGGGCTGACCAGCGCAGCGATCGACGGCGGTGTCTTCCTGATACTGCACGGACTGGGGGTGCCGCCGGCTGCCGCGTCGGCGGCGGGGTTCCTCTCCGCGTTCGTGGTCAACTACCGCGGCAACCGGGATCTCGTCTTCGACGCCGGACGGACGACGGGGACGCTGCCGCGGTACATGATTCTCGTCGCGGTCAACCTCGTGGTGAGCACGGCGGGCGTGTGGCTGCTGGTGGGCGGCGGACTCGTGCCCTGGGCCGCCAAGCTCGCCACCATGGTCACGATTGCAGCGATGAACTTCCTGGTGATGCGCCTGTGGGTATTTCCGGCCCGGGCGAACGCGTCGGATGCAGGTCGACCCGCCCGATGAGCAGGGCCACGGAGACCGCGAAGAAAGCCACTCCCGGCATCGCGTAGCGGAATCCGGTGGGCGTCCCGTTGGTGACGCTGTACAAGGTGATGCCCAGGATCGCGCCCAGCAGCAGGTGGGACTCGGCGCGTCGCCAGAAGATGACCATCGACAGCACGCTGAGCAGGACGAACACGAGCAGGGCACGGTCGGTCTGCGCGATGAACACCAGGTCCTTCTGGGCAATTTCGGCTGCCAGCCTGGGAGCCTCGGCCAGTGCACCGCTCAACGAGTCTGTGCCGGTCTTGGCCTCGAACTGGTTGACCTGGTAGAAGGGGAAGAGCTTGGTCTGCAGCAGCTGCACAGCCACCGACGTGACGCCCACGCCAAGAGCCGGAACGCCCCACCCGTTCGGCCGGCGGCGAAGCACCAGCGCGCAGAGCCAGGCGGTCACCATGGCCCCGGCGACGACCAGCGTCGCCTGACGGGTGAATGCCGAGACGACGGTCAGCCCGACCATCCACACCACGGGCTGCCAGCCTGGACGGCGCTGGTACCGCCAGGCGGCCACCAGGGTCAGCGCGCCCCACAGGGCGGACAACGACTCGGTCAGCATGGCGGACCCGAAGAAGATGATCCTCGGGCTGCAGATGATCAGCAGGACCGTGGCCGCAGCGGCCGCCCCGCCCCAGCGCCGGGCCAGCATCCAGGTGAGAACGCCGACCAGAGCAGCCAGCGCGAGCCCCGGGACCACGGCCAGGCCGTCGATGCCCCAGATCTTGACGAAGGGCACGGACAGCAGCGGGAGAACGACGCGGGGCTGCACCAGCCCCCA
The DNA here is from genome assembly GCA_038236535.1 of Actinomycetales bacterium. Classification (GTDB taxonomy): domain Bacteria; phylum Actinomycetota; class Actinomycetes; order Actinomycetales; family Dermatophilaceae; genus UBA4719. Next base: position 4,343 of record JBBRZQ010000003.1, on the reverse strand, counting down.
GCCAAACATCTGGTCGAGGGCCGGCCAGCCTGACTGGACCCGCACCTCGTTGACCTGACGGATGGCCTCCTGGGTGCTGACTCCGCCGAACCGCAGCGACATCGCGGCGTAGTACGTGCTGTCCGGCGCGAAGAGCGGCCGGTACTTGATGGTTGACAGGTAGCAGGCGAGGAAGGTGGACGCGACCACGGCAACCAGCAGCAGCCCTGATCGGGCGCTCGTCCAGCGCTCGGCAAGTCGGGACCCGCGCAGGCTCACGCGTCGCACCCCGGAGTCCGCCGGGGGATGCTCGGCACTGGTGGCGCGAGGCAGTCGTCAGCGGTATCCGCAGTGTCGTTGCCCATGGTCACCCTCACTCTTCGCGCGGCCCAGGGCCGGACCGTCACGGAACTGCCCGCAAGGCGCTGACCCAGAATAGGGCGAAGAGGAAGGGATAAGAAACGGTCAGGCTCCAGGTCCCGGCGATCACCGCCTGCGACCAGCACCGCGATACCGCCTGGCCGGCCTGTTCCCGGGCGACGGCGGGCGCACCAGCCAAAAGGGGTTTCAGCCGGGGGACGATGATGGGGTCATGATCTTCCCGAGCACGTCACGGCTATTGAACGTCCCCGGGTGGCTCTCAGGCAGTGGTCTGGAGATCCTTCTGATCGTTGTGGGGGCCATCCTGCTGACCAGGTTCACCACCTGGTTCAAGGCGATCGTCACCGAGCGCATCGACGCGAACGACGCCGAGTCTGACGCCCTGGTCCGGTCGGAGTCCGCCAAGCACCGGCACGCCCTGGCCCAGGTGCTCAGCTGGACCGCTCTCGTCGTCGTGTACTGCGCCTCCGGGGTGCAGATCGCCGCACGCCTGGGAGTCAAGCCGACGAGCCTGGTCGCCCCCGCCGCGGTGGTGGGTGTGGCGCTCGGCTTCGGGGCCCAGCGACTCGTCCAGGACCTGCTCGCCGGATTCTTCATCATCGCCGAGCGCCAGTACGGCTTCGGCGACCTCATCAGCATCGCCGGCCCCTGGGTCCCCGAGGGCGTGATCGGCACGGTCGAGGACGTGTCTTTGCGGATCACCAAGGTCCGCACCGCCAACGGGGAGGTCATCTTCACCCCGAACGGTCAGATCGCTCAGGTCACCAACCTCTCGCGGGACTGGGCCCGGGTCGTGATCGACGTGCCCGTCCCGCTCAGCGTGGACATCGGGGACATCAGCGAGATCCTTCGCGAGGTCGGCCGCGCGGCCTACGCCGACGACGAGCTGCACCCCCAGCTCCTTGACGCGCCCGCGGTGATGGGCGTCCAGAGCATCGAGGTCGACCAGATCCGCGTTCGCATCGTGGCCCGCACGCTGCCGGGCAGGCAGTTCCTCGTCGGCCTGGCCCTTCGCGGGCGGATCGCGGCTGCGCTGCGCAAGGAAGGCATCCGGGTGCCTCTCGAGCTGGATACCGCAGAGGCGACGGGGGCCACGCTGTGACGGTGCAGATGCGTCCCCGACGGTCAACTGTCGTGCTCATGGTTGTCTTTACGCTGGCCCTGACAACGTACTTCCTTCTTCCGCCCGCTCCGGTGGCAGCCGGGATCCCCGCGAGTCCGGGCACGGTGAGCACGGACACCGGGATACCGCAGCCCGCGCCACGCAGATCGAGCACGGAACCGACCAGCCCGGTGACGACCCCGACGCCCAGCAGCTCCCCGAGCTCGTCCAGGCCCCTGCTGAACGACACGCCCACTCCGTCGCTGACCAGCCCGCAGACGCCCAGGCCGAGCGCTCCGCCCACCACCCAGGCCCCGCAGGCGACGACTGGTGGTCCGGCGCCGACGCAGTCAGGCGGCGGTGCGACAACCGCCGGGCCCTGAGCCATTCCGGGACGGGCCCCCTGCGGCAGGCTCGACCCAGGTCCGGCAGGCTGCAGACCCTGGCCATCCTGGCCATCGTGGGCAGGGTCTACCCCCGCCTGAGGCTCGGCAGACCGGGCCTGAAGCAGGTTCGTAACAGTAGGCTTTCGTGATGGCGAACCGGTTGCGGCACTCCACGAGCCCATATCTGCTGCAGCACAAGGACAATCCGGTCGACTGGCAGGAATGGGGCGAGGAGGCGTTTGCTGAGGCGCGCACACGGGATGTCCCGGTGTTCTTGTCTGTCGGCTACTCAGCGTGCCACTGGTGCCACGTCATGGCCCACGAGTCGTTCGAGGACGACCAGGTAGCGGCCGTCCTCAAAGCCGGCTTCGTGCCCGTCAAGGTCGACCGCGAGGAACGCCCGGACATCGACGCGATCTACATGGCTGCGACGACGGCGCTGACCGGGCGCGGTGGCTGGCCGATGACCTGCTTCCTCACCCCGGCGGGCGAGCCCTTCTTCTGCGGGACCTACTACCCCAAACCCTCCCTCCTCCAGCTCCTTGGCCAGGTCACCAGCGCCTGGACCCGGCAACGCGACGAGGTTCTGGCGAGCGGGGGGCGCATCGTCGAGGCCCTGCGGGAAGCCCCGGCTGCCGGGTTCGACACACCCTTGGCCGCCGCCGAGCTCGCCGCGGCCGAGGTCTCGCTGGCGAGCGGGTACGACTGGCAGGACGGCGGTTTCGGCCAAGCCCCCAAGTTTCCGCCGTCGATGGTCCTGGAGTTCCTGCTGCGCCACCGGGCTCGGGTCGGCACCCACAACACCCGGTCGCTTCAGATGGTCGAGGGGACCTGCGAGGCGATGGCCCGCGGCGGGATGTATGACCAGCTGGCCGGCGGCTTCTCGCGCTACTGCGTGGACGCCACCTGGGTGGTCCCCCACTTCGAGAAGATGCTCTACGACAACGCCCAGCTGCTCCGCGTCTATCTCCACCTCTGGCGGGCAACCGGATCGCCCCTGGCAGAACGGGTCGCACGACAGACCGCGGACTTCCTGGTGCGTGACCTCGGCACCGGCGAGGGCGGCTTTGCCTCGGCCCTGGACGCCGACACCGAGGGCACCGAGGGCCTGACCTACGTCTGGACGCCGGCACAGCTCGTCGAGGCCCTCGACGAGGAGGACGGCCGCCGTGCCGCGACCCTGCTCGAGGTCACCGCCCAGGGAACCTTCGAACACGGTATGTCGACCCTCCAGCTGCGCCGGGAGCCGGAGGACGCCCTGTGGTGGGACGGCGTCCGCGCCCGCCTCCTGGCCTCGCGGAACCGGCGGCCGCAGCCTGGCCGGGACGACAAGGTGGTCACCGGCTGGAACGGCCTGGCCATCGCCGCCCTCAGCGAGGCCGGCGTCCTGCTCGGGGAGCCGGGATACCTGGCCGCGGCCGGTCGATGCGCCCAGTTCCTGGTCGACCATCACCTGCCCGGAGGCCGGCTACGCCGAGCGTCACGGGCCGGCACGGTCGGATCAGCGATGGGCGTGGCCGACGACCACGGCAACCTGGCCGAAGGCCTGCTCACCTTGCACCAGGCCACCGGGGAGCCCCGGTGGCTGACCGTGGCCGGCGAGCTGCTGGACACGGCACTGGCACACTTCGCCGATGGCCGGGGCGGCTTCTTCGACACGGCGGACGACGCTGAGGTGCTGTTCACCAGGCCGCGAAGCACCGGCGACGGCGCCGAGCCGGCCGGCCAGTCCGCCCTGGCCGGCGCCCTGCTGACCTACTCCGCGCTAACCGGGTCCCCGCGCCACCGGGAGGCGGCCGGCGCTGCCGTTGCCGCGTCCGCGGTGCCCGCCGCCGAGAGTCCCCGGTTCGCCGGCTGGACCCTGGCGGTAGCCGAGGCGATGCTGGCCGGCCCGCAACAGGTCGCCGTCTGCGGCGACGGGCCACTGGCCGATGAGCTGCTAAGGATCGCGAATGCCAGCACCTCCCCCGGGCTGGTGAGCGCGCATGGGATGCCGGAGGCGGAGGGCATTCCGCTGCTGGCCGGCCGGCCGTTGGTGGACGGACGCGCGGCGGCGTACGTCTGCCGGGGTTTCGTCTGTGACGCACCAGTCACGACGGTCGGTCAGATCGCAGCCGCCGTGGGGGGTCGCCCGCACTAGGCTGGAGCACAACCGGCAAAGGAGCGGCGCCATGCGTGCGGCGGTTTTCGAGGGTCCCGGCAACGTCCGGGTGCAGACCGTCCCGGACCCGCAGATCGAGCTGCCGACCGACGCCGTGGTGCGCGTGACCCACGCCGGCATCTGCGGCAGCGACCTGTGGTCCTTCCGTGGCTACGGGTCGCGCAGCCCCGGCCAGCGGATCGGCCATGAATTCGTCGGCGTCGTCGACGCGGTCGGCAACGATGTGAGCACGGTCAAGCCCGGCGACGTCGTCGTGGCCCCGTTCGTGTGGTCCGACGGGGTCTGCGACTACTGCCGGGCCGGCCTCCAGACGTCGTGCGAGGGCGGCGGCGTA
>JBBRZQ010000002.1:0-114542 GCA_038236535.1 Actinomycetales bacterium | reverse complement strand
GATCGCTATCCCGAGTGGGCTGGCGAGGTGAAGAAGGCGGCGCTGATCTCCGAGGACGGTGACGGATGGGCCGATCAGGTCGAGTTCACCCTTTCTGCCGGCGTCATCAAGGACACCTATGTTTTAGAGTACGACTGGGACGTCGCCGAGGACGGTACGGGGGTGGTTTCGTGGCATCTGGTCACCGCCCAGGTTCTCAAGGCGATGAATGGTTCGTACACCCTCGAAGACATCACTGCTTCGGATGCCGCAGAGGACCTCATCAGCACCGCGGTCACCTACCGGCTCTCGGTCGAAGTCAAGATCCCCATGCTGGGCATGCTCAAGCGCAAGGCAGAGAAGGTCATCATCGATACTGCGTTGAAGGAACTGAAGAAACGCGTCGAGGTTTGACGCGGCGTCGGGGGATCTCGTGAGGGTCGTCCTCTTCACCGGCAAAGGGGGAGTCGGCAAGACAACGACCGCCGCGGCCACGGCGGTTCAGGCTGCCCGGGCCGGCATCAAGACCCTGGTGATGTCGACCGACGCCGCGCACTCGCTCGGTGACGCGCTGGGTGTGGCACTGGTGAATGCGCCGGACGATCCAGACCCGGTGGTGGAGGTCGAGCCGGGCCTGTGCGCCTTGCAGCTCAGCGCCTCGCACAGCGTGCGGCGTTCCTGGCGTTCGGTGCAGGACTACCTGCTGAGCGTCTTCAAAGGACTAGGTATCGATCCCGTGGTGGCCGACGAGCTGACCCAGCTACCGGGCGCCGACGAGCTGGTCGCCCTGCTCGAGCTGCGGACCCAGGTCGAGACCGGGCCGTGGGACCTGGTGGTCGTCGACTGCGCGCCAACCGCTGAGACGTTGCGGCTGCTGGCTCTGCCCGAGGCTCTGGCCTGGCACCTTGACAAGCTCATCCCGGCCCGGCGAGGTCTCCTTCGCGCACTTCGCCCTGCTGCCGCGGCAGCCACCGGGCTCCCGATCCCCGGTGTCCAGGTGTTGGAGACATTGCGCCGCTGGCAGGAGTCCCTGCTCGATATCCAGTCCCTTCTCGCCTCCGAGTCGACGTCGGTGCGACTGGTGCTCACCCCCGAGCGGGTGGTCATCGCGGAGTCACGCCGGACGTTGACCTCGTTGCGCCTCTACGGCTTGGCCGTGGACCAGGTAGTGGTCAACCGGGTCTTCCCTGATGCGGCGGGCCTTGATGTGACAGCCGTCGAGCCCGGTCACCAGTCGCCCCAGACCGCCTGGCTGGCCGGCTGGAACGAGGCACAACGACGGGGGCTGGCCGAAGTGCGGCATTCCTTCGATCCCCTGCCGATCCTCGTCGCGCCCTACCTCGCGCATGAGCCGGTGGGCGTCGACGCCCTCGCCGCACTTGCCAGGGCGTTCACCGGGGAGAGTGTCGGTGTCCTGATGACTTCGCCCGCCCAGGGGATGACTGTGCAGCCCGTCGAGGGCGGCTACCTCCTGACGTTGCCACTGCCACTGGTGACGGCTGCCGAGGTGGACCTCAAGAGGCGAGACGACGAGCTGCTCGTATCGGTGGCCGATCATCGCCGCGTGCTGTCGCTGCCCAGTGTCCTGCGACGGTGCGTGGTCACCGGCGCAGTGGTCCGCAACGCGACCCTTCGTGTGCGTTTCGTTCCTGACGAGAGGCTGTGGCCCGTGAATGAGCAAGAGAGCGTGACGCGTCAATGACCGATCAACCCAGCTCCTCAATCGGCACGGTCGCCCAGGAAGCTGCGCGGCTCATCGAGGACATGGCTGCGATGGCGCGTCTGGGCTACGCCCCCGCTGCCGGTCGCAGCCCGGCTGCCGGTGAGCCCGGTCAGGAGCACGTCTCGCCGGCCATGCGGCACTCGGCAGGTACGGCGCAGAGCCAGGCACCAGAGGGCCATGGGTCAGGGCGCGATGGGTCAGCGGGGTTCGGGTCAGAGGTCCACGAGCCAGACGGTTTCGAGGAGCGGGCGCAGCGGTCGGCCCATATCTGCAGTGAGTGCGGGGCCGAACGCCAGGACGTTCGCGGGGACGGCCCCTCTGGCGCGGACACCTCGCGCAACGGCGGTGATGGTGAAGGCACCTCGGGTGGTGAAACCCCGCAGAACTGCCGGCTCTGCCCGCTGTGCCGGGGAATCGCGGTGCTGCGCTCGGTCCGGCCCGAGACCGTCGACCTGCTGGCGGACCTTGCCACATCAGTGGCTGCCAGCCTGCGCGAGGTGGCGATGCGGTCACGGGCGTCCGACTCGCCCTCGTCGGCGAGGTCGAACCCGGGGGCCCCACCACCGGATGCCGGACGGGCACCGGTGCAGGACATACCCGTAGATGACGAGAGCGAAGGATGACATCGGTGAGTGCAACGATCGGGCTGGACATCGGCGGCACCAAGATCAGCGGCGGGGTGATCGACAGCAACGGGGTGATTCTGGCCAGAGGGCGCAGGGATACTCCGGCCACTGACCCTGCGGCCATCATCCGGGAGTCGGCCAGCCTGACTCGCGAGCTGTCCCAGGCGCACAAAGTGGAGGCGGTCGGGGTCGCCTGTGCCGCCTTCATCGACCGTGCCGGGTCCACCATCTACTTCTCCCCGAACCTCGCCTGGCGGGACGAACCCTTCCAGCAGCGTCTCCAGTCAGCCCTTGACCTCCCGGTGACCATCGAGAACGACGCCAACGCCGCGGCCTGGGGCGAGTTCCGTTTCGGTGCCGCCGTGGACGCGAGCGACATAGTGATGCTCACCGTCGGCACCGGGATCGGCGGCGGCATCGTGGTTGACGGCGTGCTGATGCACGGAGCCTTCGGGGTGGCAGCCGAGCTGGGGCACATGCGGGTTGTCCCCGGCGGAGTGCGTTGCGGGTGCGGCAACCGCGGCTGCTGGGAGATGTACGCCAGTGGCACTGCCCTGGTGCGAGAGGCGCGAGAGCTTGTCGTCTCCGGGACGCCGCACGGCGCACGGCTGGGAGAGCTGTGCGGCGGTGATCCCGCAGCGTTGACCGGGCCGGACGTGACCAGGGCTGCTGTCGAGGGCGATCCGGCCTCGGTCGAGCTGCTCGCCGATCTCGGGGTGTGGATCGGTGAGGGGCTGGCTTCGGTCGCCGCCATCCTCGACCCGGAGCTGATCGTTGTCGGTGGGGGCGTCTCAGAGGCGGGGCCCCTGTTGATCGATCCGGCACTCGCCGCCTTCCGTCGCCAGCTGACCGGGCGCGGTCACCGGCCGGAGGCCAAGTTCGCCCTGGCCAGCCTCGGCAATGATGCCGGCATGATCGGGGCCGCGGACCTGGCTGCCCGAGCCTACGCATGACTTCCCGGCTGGCCATCGGAATCGACATCGGTGGCACCAAGGTGGCCGGTGGCGTGGTCGACGCCTACGGCAACATCACGCATCGGGCCCGCCGGGACACCCCAGACCGTTCCAAGAGCCCATCGGTGGTCGAGGGGACGATCGTCGAGGTCGTCAATGAGCTCTTGCAGGTTGCCGGCCAGGAGGCCGTTGCTGCTGTAGGGATCGGCGCGGCTGGATTTGTCGCGGCAGACCGGGCCACGGTGGTCTTCGCCCCGCATCTGTCGTGGCGTCACGAGCCTCTCCGCGAGGCTCTGCAGAAGCGGGTGGACGTGCCGATCTTCGTCGACAACGACGCCAACGCGGCGGTCTGGGCTGAATGGAAGTTCGGGGCAGCGCAGGGCCAGACCCACGTGATGATGATCACCCTGGGCACCGGGATCGGCGGTGGAATCCTGATCAACGGCCAGGTGCAACGCGGGCGCTTCGGCATAGCCGGCGAGTTCGGGCACATGCAGGTGGTGCCGGGTGGTCACCGTTGCGAGTGCGGCAACCGCGGGTGCTGGGAGCAGTACGCCAGCGGCAATGCGCTGGTGCGCGAGGCACACTCGCTGTTCACGGCGAACTCGCCCATCGCCAGTGACCTGCTCGATCGGGTCCAGGGGGTGGTGGGCAACCTGACCGGTCCGATGATCACACAGGCGGCCCGCGATGGCGACCCGACTTCCTGCGAGCTCCTGGCCGAGATCGGTCACTGGCTCGGGGTCGGAATCGCCAATCTGGCGGCCGCTTTCGACCCCGGTATGTTTGTCATCGGCGGGGGAGTGAGCGCTGCTGGTGAGCTGCTGCTGGCCCCGGCGCGTGACACGTTCAAGCGGCAGCTGGCCGGCCGCGGATACCGGCCGGAGGCGAGCATCGTGGCTGCGCAGCTGGGCAACGAGGCAGGACTCATCGGGGCGGCCGACCTGGCTCGCTACCCTGCGGGTCAACAGGTCGACTGAGCGCTGCGTCAACAGGTCGACTGAGCGCTGCCCGGGGCAAGCTGTCTAGAGTCGTGCGCCGTCGTCGTCATCCTCGTGATGGCCGGGCATCCGTGAGACCAGCGTGACGAATCCGCCGATGAACATCGCGATGGCGGTCAGTATCCAGTAGCCCGCGTCAGGGTTGAAGAAGATGAGGTAGAGCAGCAGCAGGGGCCCTCCGCCCATGCCGACCAGGATCCCCCAGAACGCGAGGTCGCCGGCTGGCAGGGGCGTCACCGGCGGCGGTTCGAAGTGCTCCTCGTCCTCGTCGGGCACCTCGTGCGCCCTCCATGCCTGGGCGGCCGGAGGTGCCGGCGGATCGCTGTGGCCCGCCGGTTCCGGGGGCTGGCTGATCGGCCAGGGGTTCCTGGGCCACGGGTTCATCGGCCACTGCGCCGGCTCGCCCCGAGGCCAGGCGCCCGGTGGCCGGCCGGCCGGTTCGTCGGCTGCGTCCGCGGCGGTCCCGGCTGCGTCCTCGGCGGATCCTGTTGCGTCCTGGCCGGGTCCCTCTGCGTCCTGGCCGGATCCTTCTGTGTCCGCGGTGCCCCCGGCTCCCTCTCTGGCGGACCCCGCCGCGACGTCGGTGGGCCTTACTGACTCTTCGGCGGACCGGGTCGTCTCGCCGGCAGGCCCGATGTCGGTTGCCACCTGATCGGCTGCGGTGATGGCCGTCGGCTCGGCCACCGGGACGTCGTCGTTCAGGTGAGCCACGATGTCGGCGAAGATCGCGTCGTCATCGCAGCCGTCGGGTGATCGCGGACGGTCTGGGACGTTCACGTCAGCGTGACGCGCTCGATGAACTTGGCGGACTCGTCAAAGACACGAGGAGCGTCATTGTCGATGGTGGCCACGTGATACGAGTCCATCAGCAGAACTTCGGTGACGTCCCTGCTCGAGATCCTGGAACGGATCAACGCGGAGCTTGACGCGGGGATCAGGTGGTCCTGTGGCGAGCGCAGCAGCAGCACCGGCTGGGTGACTTCTGGCAGGTCCCGGATCAGCGACGACCAGCCGCCGAGCACTGAGTGGAGTGCCTTCAACGGGGTGCGGGTGTAGGCGAGCTCGGTGACGCCTGGTTTCTTGATGTCGTTGCCGACAGCCTCCAGGGACCCGACCAGGTGCTTCAGCACCGGGAGCAGACGCAGTCGTGGGTCTTCGGCCTTGACGGCCGGGTTGACCAGGACCAGGCCGCTGATTCGCGGGCCGTGCTCCTGAGCCAGCTGCAGCGCCAGGGCACCGCCCATCGAAAGCCCGCCGACGACGACCCGTTCGCACGTCTCGTGGAGCTCGCGAAACGCCGAGTCCACGCAGGAGTACCAGTCCTGCCAGGTGGTGCCGTTCATCTCTTGCCAGGTGGTGCCATGACCGGGCAGGAGGGGAAGACGCACCGAGTAGCCCCGGTCCGCGAGGTACTCACCCCAGGGGCGCATACTTTGCGGCGTGCCGGTGAAGCCGTGGCACAACAACACCCCGACGTCCGATCCGTCGTGGTTGAACGGTTCTGCACCGGTCAGAATGGCCACAGGTTCGCTCCTGAGTTCTCGAAGAGTCGGGGCTTGTCCTTGTACGGAATCCTCGCACGACCGGGGACCCGCGCATAGTGTCGTACGATTCAGGCGTCGTCAATATGTCAGTTTTCTGCGCTGAAGGAGAGGCTCGAGTTGTTTTACTGGGTGCTCAAGACGCTCATCCTCGGGCCGATTCTCAGGCTGCTGTTCCGGCCGTGGGTCGAGGGTGAGGAGAATATCCCGACCGAGGGCGCGGCGATCTTTGCCAGCAACCACCTCTCGTTCTCCGACTCGATCTTCCTTCCGCTGGTGGTCTCCCGACGGGTGACCTTCCTGGCCAAGTCCGACTACTTCACCGGCCGGGGCTTCAAGGGCCGGGCGACAGCGGCCTTCTTCAAGGGCGCCGGCCAGCTGTCCGTCGATCGTTCCGGTGGCCGTGCCGGGATGGCTGCGGTGAACAGCGGACTGAAGGTGCTTCGCCGTGGTGAGCTGCTCGGCATCTACCCCGAGGGCACCCGATCGCCCGATGGCCGCCTCTATCGGGGACGCACCGGGGTGGCCAGGATGGCGCTTCAGGCCCGATGCCCGGTGTTGCCGGTGGCCATGATCGGAACCGACAAGGCGCAGCCGAGCGGCAAACGGGTGCCCAAGATCATGCGGATCGGCGTGCGGATCGGCAAGCCGCTGGACTTCTCGCGATATGAGGGGATGGAGGACGACCGCTTCGTCCTGCGTTCGGTCACCGACGAGATCATGTACGAGCTGATGCTCCTGTCGCGTCAGGAGTATGTCGACATGTATGCCACCTCGATGAAGGACCGCTTGCTCAAGGCCGCGAAGGCCAAGGCCAAGGAGCTTCAGCAAGACGCTGCCGACACCATCGAGAAGATTGACAAGGGCATCAAGGGTGACGGGACGACCCCGGCCCTCGCCCCTGTGGACGAGGGCGCGGAGCCCGGAGCGGCCCCGGACACCCAGGGCCAGCCACCGACACCCCGAGGTGACGAGCGCGCGGCCAGCTAAGCGGGTGAGGCTATTCAGGGGCCGCAGTCTCGTCACAGCGAGGGCCGAGCCGACCGTTGTTGCGGCGCTGTGGCGCGGGCTCGACGTCTTCCGGCCCATCGCGTGGCTGTATGCGGTGTACTCCGCGTCGGTCCGTCAGCAGGAGATGGCCCGGCCGTGGCTGGCCTGGGCCGTGCTGGGGGCTCTCGGAGCCTGGACCCTCGGGTCATTGCTGAACCGCGCCCGCAGCCACGGAACGAAGGTCGTCAGCCTCGAGCTGGCGCTGGCTTGCTGCGCGATCCTGAGCACCCGTCTGGTGGACACGCCGCTGGTGATTCTCAGCGGGGCAAGGACGCTTCCTGGGCTCTGGCCAGCCGCTGCGGTGGTGGCCTGGGCCGTGCTGAAGGGATGGCGCGCAGGGATGCTGGCCGCGTTCCTGGTCGGTCTGGCCGACCTCCTCGAGGTCGGCGTCGCCACCCAGAACACGATCAACAACATCGTCATCCTCGTCCTTCTCGGCGGCTGTATCGGCTACTGCGCCAACCTGTCCCGCGATGGTCATGCCGCCCTGAGCGAGGCGCTGAGGCTGCGGGCGGAGGCTGGCGAGCGGGATCGGCTGGCACGCACCGTTCACGATGGCGTCTTGCAGGCCCTTTCCTACATTCATCGTCGTGGCCTCGACCTGGGAGGTGAGGCTCATGAGCTCGGGGCGATGGCGGCCGACCAGGAGCGCCTGCTGCGGGCACTGGTCAGCAGGGTGTCGGGCTCACCCGCCACCGGTGGCCCGCCTCTGGCGGGCGGGTCGCGTCCGGAGGTGGACCTGAGGTCGGTCCTGGCCCGGTACGCCGATGGCACGGTCAGTATCGTTCCGCCTGCCGGACCGGTGCTCATGAGTGCCCTGGTGGCAGACGAGCTGGCCGCCGCTGTCGGTGCCGCGCTCGACAACGTCCGCTGCCACGCCGGGTCAGACGCGCGGGCCTGGGTGCTGATCCAGGACAGGGGCAGGGAGGTTACCGTGACCATCCGCGATGACGGTGTCGGGGTGAGCGCGGATCGGCTGGCCGAAGCCGCTGCGGGCAGCCGGATGGGAGTGGCCAGCAGCATCGGGGGCAGGATGAGCGACCTCGGGGGCACTTTCACTCTCGACTCGAGACCGGGCGCGGGCACCTGTGTGGAGCTCAGCGTCGGCAAGAAGGGACCTGTGCCGTGAGCGGACCGTTGGCTGTCTCGGGGCCTGAAGAGCCGGATGGGGACGGGCTCGCCGAAGGGAGCACCGCGGCGGTGGTCGTCGCCGATGACCACCCGATGTGGCGTGAGTCCGTGGCCCGGGACCTGGCCGATGCCGGTTTCCACGTCACGGGGACAGCCGCTGACGGCAGGAGCGCGCTGAGCCGTACCCTGGCGACCCGGCCGGACGTGCTCGTGCTTGACCTCAACCTGCCTGACATGGCTGGAGCCGAGGTATGCGCCGCCATCGTCGCGGCGCAGATTCCGACGAGGGTGCTGATCCTGACGGCGAGCGCCGAGCTGCAGGATGTTCTCGATGCGGTCAAGGCCGGTGCCACCGGCTATCTGCTGAAGTCTGCCGGCCGCGAGGAGTTTCTTGACGCTGTCCGGGCGACGGCACGCGGCAAGGCGGTCTTCACGCCCGGACTCGCGGGACTGGTGCTGGGCGAGTTCCGCCGCCTCGCCGCTGAGCCCGGGGCCCGTGGCAGGCGCGAGGTTCCCGAGCTGACCGCGCGTGAGACCGAGGTGCTCAAGCTGGTGGCGACCGGTATGTCCTGCCGGCAGATCGGCACCCACCTCTTCATCTCGCACCGGACTGTCCAGAACCACGTCCAGAACACCCTGAACAAGCTGCAGCTGCACAACCGCGTCGAGCTCGTGCGGTTCGCCATCGACAGGGGGCTGGACGCGACCAGCTGACCACCGGAAGGTCCCTTGTGCAGGGGTCTTCAGAGACGGCGCGTCCTCCCGGCCGTGACGGTCCTCCGATGGCCGGGGCCTTGGCTGTGGGTCGCTGCCTTTGCCGTGTCAGCACGGCTAGCCAGCCGTTGTCGGGCTGAGCAGCTCCCGGGCGATCCGCGATCCGATGGGCAGGCAGGCGGTCGCCGCCGGTGACGGGGCGTTCAGGACATGCAGCACCGCGCCGGAGCGACTGAAGAGGAAGTCATCGACGAGGTGTCCGTCCTCGGCGACGGCCTGGGCCCGGACCCCTGACATCGACGGGAGCAGGTCCGCGGCGCTGAGGCCGGGCAGCATCTCCCTGGCCTCCTTGAGCATCGAGCGGCCGAACAGCGAGCGGCTCACCTCATGAGCCCCGACCCGGCCGTACTTGCGAGCCAGGTGCCAGGTGCCGCCATACCTGAGGGTCTCGACCATGTCCTGAGCTGAGAACGCACGCCAGGAGTAACCCTCGCGAGCGAGAGCCGGAACGGCGTTGGGTCCCACATGGACCACACCGTCCAGGCCCCGGGTCAGGTGGACGCCGAGGAAGGGCAGATCGGGGTCGGGTACGGGATACACCAGGCCGCGGACCAGGCCGGCGCGGGCCGGGACCAGCTCGCTGTACTCGCCTCGGAACGGCAGGATCCTGACACCCGGGTCGATCCCCGAGGCCCGTGCCAGGCGGTCGGAGTGGAGCCCGGCGCAGACCGCCACCCGGCAGGCGACGATGACGTCCTTGTCGGTCTTCACCTGCAGCTCGCCAGAGGATGCGGTCACCGAGTGCACGGGTTCGCCGCATCGGATGGTCCCTCCGCGAGAGAGGATCTCTTCCGCGAGAGCCGCCGCCACCTTGCGATAGTCCACCCTGCCGGTGGACTCCACCACGAGCGCGCCCAGGACCCGGAGAGCCGGCTCCCTCTCGGCAACCTCGTCGAGGTCGGCTCGTCGCACCGGGACCGAGTTCTGATGTCCGCGCGCCAAGAGGTTGTCCAGCTTGACCAGGTCGCCCTCGCGGGTGGCGACCACGAGCTTTCCGGAGATGTCGAACGGGATGTCGTGCTGCGTGCAGTACGCCTGGAGCTCCCGCGAGCCCTGCAGGACCAGGCGGGCCTTCAGCGAGCCGGGCGTGTAGTAGAGGCCGGAGTGGATGACCCCGGAGTTGTGGCCGCTCTGGTGCATCGCGACGGCCGGCTCCTTCTCCACCAGAACAGTGCTGCGCCCTGGGTCGAGCTCCTGCAGTGCCTTGGCCACGGCAAGGCCGACGATGCCGCCTCCGACCACCACGTTGGGAAGCATCACGGAGCACGCCCTTCTCGTTGGGTCTCCGGCATCGTCAGGCTCAGCAGGAACGCGACTCCGGAGACCAGCGCTGTCGCCAGGAACGCCACCTCAAAGGATGCGGCATCGGCAAGCAGCCCGGCGACGAGGGGTCCGAGGAAGGCGCCGGCGTCAGAGGCCATCTGGAAGGCGGCAACCGGTGTACCACCACGTCCGCCGATGACATCCCCGACGACCGCGGCCGAGGACACCCCGAGCAGCGCCGACCCCGCGCCATACAGGGCCATCCCGGTCAGGAAGAGGGGTGCGCTGCCGGCCAGGGCCATGGTGAGCCCCGCGACGAGCGAGAAGGCTGCGCCGGCGCGCAGGAAGGGGCGGCGTCCGCGGGTGTCGACCAGCCGGCCTGCCGGGACCAGGACCAGCCCCTGAACCGCGGCCGAGAGCACCAGCCCGGCCCCGGTCCAGGAGGGACCCAGCCTGAGCCCCTCCACGACGAAGAGCGGGATGAGTGAGGAGCGAACCCCGAAGATTGCCCAGCCGACGGCAAAGTTGTTGGCCACGGCGGCCCGGTACGCCGGGCTGCGCAGGGCCGTCCCGAGCGGGGTGGGGGCTCGCTCGGCGGTTCCGGCGATCACCTCATGCTCGCGCAGTGCGGTGCGCGCGAGAAATACCGTGGCCACCCCGCCGGCGACCAGCAGGGTGGTCGCATAGACGAAGAAGGGCGCGCGCAGGGACAGCGCGGTGAGCGGGCCGCCGAAGGCAGGACCGGCGATCGCGCCCAGCAGGAACCCTGTCTGGTAGGTGCCCGCAGCCCGGCCGCGCTGATCCGGGGCGACGACGCGCAGCAGCAGTGCGAACGACGAGACGGTAAACATCGCCGAGCCCATCCCGCCTATGCCGCGCAGCACGAGCAGCTGGCCGTAGCTGCCGGAGAACCCGGCCAGCAGGCTGGACACCCCGACGATGCCGATCCCGGTGGCCAGCACGAGCCGCTCACCGTAACGGTTGACGAACCGTCCGGCCAGTGGAGCCGAAGCGAAGCGCACGAGGGCGAACACCGAGATGACCGCGCCGGCAGCGAAGTTGCTGACGCCGAAGTCCTTGGCGAACAGCGGGATGGCAGGGGCGACGATCCCGAAGCCCAGGGCCACCGAGAAGGCCACAGCGGTCAGCACGGCTACCTCGGGCGGCAGGGATCCGAAGGGGTGACGTAGTGGGCGCATACGAAGGCCTATCTTGGCAGGCTCAGATCTGTACCGTCACGCGGTCGTCCCCTCCGCTGGGCACGGGTGGTGTGCTTGAAGCGGGGAGGCTGATCTGGGACCATCGCCGGATAGGTCCGCCTCACCGGCTGCCAACGGGTGAAAACCCGGATGGCCGGCATTTCTATGGCTGTCCCACCAAGCAACTGCTAAGTTACATCTAGCATCTACACCTTTGGCAGATGTGACTTGCACCCCTTCGGGGGTCCTGTGAGGGGTGGACCGGTGGGTAGTACGACACATGAGCAGCTGTACAACGCCTTTGGCGCGTATGTGCGCAGCCAGCGTCAGCTGGCCCAGCTGACGCTGCGTCAGGCGGCCGAGCTCGCCAGCATCTCCAACCCCTACCTGAGCCAGATCGAGCACGGGCTGGCGCTGCCCTCCATCGCGGTGCTCAGCGCCCTCGCCGATGCGCTGAGCGTGTCGGCCGAGACGATGCTGCTCCGGGCGGCCGGCATAGCTCGTCCGGACCCTGCCGGACACCCAGCTCGCACCGAGGACTCGATCCGCCAGGACCCCCGTCTGGACAACAGCCAGAAGCACGCCCTGCTGGCTGTCCTGGCGTCCTTCGTCGGCTCGGGCCCGGGCGTCGAGACCGGTGAGCCCGATCAGACCCTGGCGCCGGCTGAGCCGGCACGGGCCTTGGTCCCTGCTGCCGCGGCTGCCCCGGCTGAGCCGCTGCAGCTCGCGGCCCGCCGCGCGGCCCCCATACGTAAGCCCGTTCGGTCGGCAGCCGCCGGCGGAGCGTCCAGTCATCGACAAAAAGGGGTATGACCATGTCTGCTGTGCGTTTTGACGGACGTGTAGCCATCATCACCGGAGCGGGTGGCGGTCTGGGGCGCTGTCACGCGCTCGAGCTCGCTCGAAGGGGAGCCCACGTCCTGGTCAACGACCTTGGCGGGGCAGTGGACGGCAGCGGCTCGTCGATGACCGCCGCAGACCGGGTCGTCGACGAGATCACCGCTCTGGGCGGCAGCGCGGCAGCCAACCACGACACGGTCGCCACGCCGGAGGGGGGAGAGGCGATCGTGCAGGCTGCGATCGACGCCTTCGGCCGGGTTGACGTGCTGGTCAACAACGCGGGCATCCTGCGCGACAAGGCCTTCCACAAGATGGACGACGTGATGATTGCCGCGGTGATCGACGTCCACCTCAAGGGCGCCCTCTTTGTCAGCCAGCCGGCCTACCGCCGGATGCGCGAGCAGGGCTACGGCCGGATCGTCAACACCAGCTCTGCCTCCGGTCTCTTCGGCAACTTCGGCCAGGCCAACTACGGCGCAGCCAAGGCCGGCCTGGCCGGGCTGACCCGGGTTCTCGCGCTCGAAGGTGCCAGCCACGGCATCAAGGTCAACGCGATTGCGCCGATCGCGGCCACCCGGATGACCGAGGACATTCTGGGAAGCCTCGCGGCGAAGGTCTCGCCCGAGACAGTGAGCCCCCTGGTCGCCTATCTGGCCGGCGAGGACTGCGCTGTCAACGGGCACGTCTACTCCGTGGCCGGTGGCAGGGTGGCCAGGATCTTCGTGGCCGAGACCCACGGCGTGGTGCTCTCCGAGAACACCGCCGAGGAGATCAGCTCCAAGCTGTCACTGATCGACGAGATGGATGTCGATCGGTACCACCTGCCCTCGTCGCTCGAGGACGAGACCACGATCATCGCGAAGGCGTTGTCCGAGGTCTCCTGACAGCTCGCACCGGCTGGTCGGGCGACGTTCAGCGATCCCGACCGGCCGGTGTGCCCTTGTCTGAGGTGTCAGGCGTTCCGGCGACGCAGCAGCACCGCGGCGATCGTCAGGAAGACGACGACCCAGACGAGCAGGACCCCATAACCCTGCCAGCTGCTCAGGACCACCCCGACAGCATCGGAGGCTGCCGGCGTGCTCGGCGTGGGCATCATGATCGCAGACCCGGCGTTGCCCGGCAGGAACGGTGCGATCTGCTGCAGTACCTTCAACGGGATCTGAAACAGCACCGGAAGCACCAGGAGGAGGCCCAGCACGGTGGCCAGGGCGCCTGCCGAGTGGCGCAGCAGGGCCCCGATGGCGAAGGCCAGCAGGGCGATAGCCGTGAGATACAGCATGGTGCCGATCAGGATGCGCACCGTCTCGCTGCTGGCCAGGTCAGGGGCCAGTCCCTTGTTGCCGAGGAACAGCTGCATCACTCCCAGTGAGAGCGCCACGGCCACTGCCGAGACCAGAAAGATCGAGACCGCCAGAACGACGCCCTTGGCCCACAACGCCGGAAGACGTCGCGGTACGGCCGCCAGGGTCGAGCGGATCATCCCGGTCGTGTACTCGCCTGTGATGACCAGCACGCCCAGCACGGCAACGGCCAGCTGAGCGATAGTCGCCGCGACCGAGAACGCCAGGACGCTGGTCTCCGGACCCGCAGTGCCATGGTTTGCGCCGCCCGATGACTGCGAGGTGATCATCACGCAGAACAGGGCCACGATCCCGACGAACACCACCAGCGTGGCGGCAAGGGTCCAGATCGTCGAGCGCAGGGTCCGGAACTTGATCCACTCGGATCTCACGACACGGGGGAAGGTGAGCCGCAACCGATCGGCGGACGTATCAGCCTGCGGCGGCGTCGCAGTCGGGGAGGTCAGCACTGCGGTGCTCATCGGTTCGAGCCTTTCGTGCCCGAGAGGGCCAGGTCTGCGTCGGTGGGATCCGGGGGCGGGTCGGTAAGCCCGGTATTGGTCGAGTGGTACTCGACGGACTCCTGAGTCAGCGCCATGTAGGCATCCTCAAGGGAGCCCTTGACCGGGGTGAGCTCGTGGAGCACGATCTGGGCGGCCGCGGCGATCTCGCCGATCGCCTGGGCGGTGCTGCCGGTGACGTCGAGCCATTGCGGGGTCGTCGACGTGATGGAGACGCCCTTGCCTGCCAGCAGCTCGACCAGCAGGGTCGCTTGCGGGCTGCACACCCGGACGGTCGTGCCGGCCGCGCGCGCCACGATCTCGGCGACCGGTGCGTCGGCAAGCACCTGTCCGCGGCCGACCACGATGATGTGGTCGGCGGTCAGGGCCATCTCGCTCATCAGATGTGAGGACAGGAAGATGGTGCGTCCCTCGCCGGCCAGGTGGCGGACCAGCTGGCGGACCCATACGACGCCCTCAGGGTCGAGCCCGTTGACCGGCTCGTCAAGGATCAGGGTGTGCGGGTCGCCGAGCAGGGCAGAGGCAATACCCAGCCGCTGCCCCATCCCCAGTGAGAAGCCGCCGACGCGCTTCCTGGCGACGGGCTCGAGGCCGGTCATCTCGATGACATCATGGACCCGGGTCTTGCCGATGCCGTGGGTCGCGCCTATCGCGAGCAGGTGGTGGTAGGCGCTTCGGCCGGTGTGCACCGCTTTCGCGTCAAGGAGCGCGCCGACCTCCCGCAGGGGTGCCCGGTGCTGGTCGTAGCGGCGGCCGTTCACCGTCACCGTCCCGCTGGTCGGGTGATCCAGACCGATGATCATCCGCATCGTGGTGGACTTGCCCGCGCCGTTCGGGCCAAGGAAGCCGGTGACCCTGCCCGGATGAACGGTGAACGTGACACCGTCCACTGCGGTCGTCTTTCCGTATCGCTTGGTCAGGCCCTGGGCCTCGATCATCGCTGTGGGTCCTTCGCTGTGGTGGTGAAGCTTTCACCCAGAGGCTAGCGGCCGCACCGGTCTCTGCTTCACGCGGCACAATGGTCAGCGGGAGGGCGGTTCCTGCCATGTCATCCTTCGTCCGACCGCCTTCATACACTGCCGATATGCCTCGTCGGCCCGCGTCCGGGCATGGCGTCCTGGTTCGGGACCGCCGGTCTATCGCCCAGGTGGCGCCAATCCCGATCTGCTCGCCCTTGCGGTGGCTCAGGCCACGGCCTCACGCAAGGCCTGCAGCACCCGGCTGTCGATGCCGTCGGGGGACATCCGCATCTCGAAGTTGGCCTCACCCGCCCAGTCCTCCAGTGCCTCGTGCAGGTCCGGCTGACTCCTTCCGAGAGTGCTCAGAAGCCGGCGGACCTCGTCGGCCATCGAGCCCTCGAGGGGGAGCACCGTCTGCGCGGAGCCGAAGTAGAGGTCGTGCAGGTCCAGCAGCCTGGCAAGCTCGACGGTCGCGTCCGGATGGTCGTCGACGCGAAGATCGGCCAGCACGCCGCAGCGGTCGTACCCGGCGCCGGGCGCCACGGCATACAGGGCGGCGGACTGCCGGCCCCGTTTGTCCCCGCCCGCTATGTCTCCGGCCGTCAGCGCCGCCATCAGCCGGGCGGCCAGGCCAAGACGGGGGTTGTCGAGCCAGGCTCGCTCCATCTCGTCGACGACGCGTTCGCCCACCAGGATGTTGCCCTGGACCGCGTACCCGCCCGTGTCGTCGGCACCGGCCCGGCCCCCGGCCCAGTCCAGGCAGTCCTTCCCGGTGAACGTGCGCTGGTCCGTAGCCGAGACCATGCCGAGCTGGCGGTCCTCACGCCCCTCGTCGAGCGCGGTCAGCCGGGCCACCGTGTCCGCAGCGCTGCTGCCTGCGGCCAGCTGCGCCAGCCCGTCGGCTGCGTACGACATCTTGGCCATGGCCTGGGTGGCCAGGGCGCCGGCGCCGAGCAGTGCCGCCGGGATCACAGAGCCGACGGCAACGAACTTGCTGGCCACCGCCACCCCATAGGAGTCGCCGATCCGGGCCACGATCGAGAAGGTCATGTCAGTGACCCTAGCGACGGGGCGTCGCGAATTCACCGGTAGATTGGGGACCATGCGAATCGGAATGTTGACAGGCGGCGGGGATTGCCCCGGACTGAACGCGGTTATCAGGGCGGCGGTGACAAAAGGGATCCAGGCGTACGGGCACGAGTTCGTCGGCTTCCGTGACGGCTGGAAGGGCCCGCTGGAGGGCCTGACCCGTCCGCTGGGCCTGACTGACGTCGAGGGGATCCTGGCTCAGGGCGGCACCATCCTCGGCTCCTCAAGGACCAACCCCTACAAAGTTGACAGCGGACTCGACCGGATCAGGACGAACATCCAGGACGCCGGCATCGACGCGTTGATCGCGATCGGCGGCGAGGACACCCTGGGCGTCGCCAAGAAGCTCACCGACGATGGCCTCGGTGTCGTCGGAGTCCCGAAGACCATTGACAACGACCTGTCCGCGACCGACTACACCTTTGGGTTCGACACCGCGGTGATGATCGCGACCGAGTCGATCGACCGCGTGCGCACGACCGCCCAGTCGCACCACCGCGCCCTCGTCGTCGAGGTCATGGGCCGGCACGCCGGCTGGATCGCGCTGCACGCAGGGATGGCCGGTGGCGCCAACGTGATCCTGGTGCCCGAGCGTGAGTTCGACATCGAGCAGGTCGCCGCTCAGGTGCGCAGCTGCTTCGACCGGGGGGTGGCGCCGATCGTGGTCACCTCTGAGGGCGCACTGCCGCTCGGTGGAGCCGAGTCGCTGAAGACCGGCGAGCTCGATGCCTTCGGCCACATCCGTCTTGGTGGCATCGCCGACTGGCTGGCCGACGAGATCGAGAAGCGCACCGGCATCGAGACCCGTTCCGTGATCCTCGGGCACCTGCAGCGTGGAGGTACCCCGACGGCGTACGACCGCGTCCTGTCCACCCGGTTCGGCCTGCATGCGGCTGACGCCGTCAACGACAAGGACTTCGGCAAGATGGTCGCGCTGCACGGCACCGACATCGTGCGGGTCTCGCTGGCCGAGGCGGTCGGCACCCTCAAGACGGTGCCCGCCGAGCGGTTGACCGAGGCCGAGGTCTTCTTCGGCTGATATCTGGCCCGACTGACCTGTGTGGCGCCCAGATTCTGGGCGCCACACAGGCCTGCGGAGTCGAGCAACTAGGCTTGTGGTGTGAGTAACCCAGCCAGAATCGACGCAACCCCTGACGTCATCGCCGGCCTCGACGCCTGGCGTGATCTGCCGGCAGTCCAGCAGCCGGTCTGGCCGGACGCCGAGGCGCTGGCCACCGCCGTCCGGACGCTGTCGAGCTATCCGCCGCTGGTCTTTGCCGGGGAGTGCGACGTGCTCAAGGCCCGGCTGGGGCAGGCCGCTGTGGGCAAGGCGTTCGTCCTGCAGGGAGGGGACTGCGCCGAGACCTTCGCTTCGGCCACTGCGGACAACATCCGGGACCGGATCAAGACCATCCTGCAGATGGCGGCAGTGCTGACCTACGGCGCGAGCATGCCGGTGATCAAGGTGGGCCGGATCGCCGGCCAGTTCGCCAAGCCGCGCAGCAGCAACGAAGAGACCCGCAACGGCGTGACGTTGCCCACCTACCGCGGTGACATGGTCAACGACTCACCGTTCACCCCTCAGGCACGCACTCCCGATCCGGATCGGATGGTCCGGGCCTACAACGCGAGCTCGGCGACCCTCAACCTCGTCCGGGCGTTCACCACCGGTGGTTTCGCCGACCTGCGCCACGTCCACGACTGGAACCGCGGCTTCGTGGCGAACTCGGCCAACTCCCGGTATGAGCGCATCGCGGGCGACATCGACAAGGCGATGAAGTTCATGGCTGCCTGTGGTGCCGACTTCGACGCCCTGCGCACCGTGGAGTTCTTTGCCAGTCACGAGGCGCTGCTGCTGGACTACGAGCGGCCGCTGACCCGGATCGACTCTCGTACGGGTCAGCCGTACGACGTCTCCAGCCACTTCGTCTGGGCAGGCGAGCGCACCCGCGATCTCGACGGGGCGCACATCGACTTCCTGTCCCGCGTTCGCAACCCGATCGGCGTCAAGGTGGGCCCCACAGCCGGCCCCGACTACCTCCTGCGTCTCATCGACAAGCTCGACCCCGAGCGTGAGCCGGGGCGGCTGACCTTCATCACCCGGATGGGGTCGGCCACGATCCGGGAGGCGCTGCCCCCGATCGTCGAGAAGGTGACGGCCTCGGAGGCGGTGGTGACCTGGATCTGTGACCCCATGCACGGCAACACGTTCGAGTCGCCGTCGGGCTACAAGACGCGGCGCTTCGATGACATCGTCGATGAGGTGCGCGGCTTCTTCGAGGTACACCGGGGGCTGGGCACGATTCCCGGCGGCATCCATATCGAGCTCACCGGCAACGACGTCACCGAGTGTCTGGGCGGGTCCGGCGAGATCGTCGATGCCGATCTGGAAATGCGCTACGAGACGCTGTGTGACCCGCGCCTGAACCACCAGCAGAGTCTCGAGCTGGCGTTCCTGGTCGCAGAGATGCTCGCCGAATGACCGACCGCATCGTGGATCTGCGCTCGGACACGATCACCAAGCCGGTGGTCGCCATGCGGATGGCGATGGCTTCGGCCGAGGTCGGCGACGACGTGTTCGGCGAGGATCCCACGGTCCTGGAGCTCGAGGACCGGATCGCCGACCTGCTCGGTCACGAGTCGGGCCTGTTCACGCCCTCAGGCTCGATGGCCAACCAGCTTGCGATCCGGCTGCATGTCGGGCCGGGCCAGGAGCTCATCACCGACGAGCTGGCCCATGTGCTGCGGGCTGAGATGGGTGCCGCCGCCGTGTTCTCCGGCATCTCGTCGCGGTCCTGGGCGGCTCCGCGGGGCCTGCTGGACCCTGCCGCGCCGTTGCGGATGATGGCGCCTGACGCCGGCACCTACCAGGTGTCGACCAAGGCCATCGTCGTGGAGAACACCCACAACTTCGGTGGCGGCACGGTCCAGCCGCTCGAGGCGATCCGGGCCCTGCGGGAGGCAACCCAGCCGCTGGGCGTCGCGATGCATCTGGACGGTGCCCGCCTCTGGAATGCCCACGTCGCCACCGGTATCGAGCTCGCGGAGTACGGCCAGTACTTCGACACGGTCGCGGTCTGCCTCAGCAAGGGTCTGGGCGCGCCGATCGGCTCGGTCCTGGCCGGGTCCCGCGAGCACATCGCACAGGCTCGCGTGTGGCGCAAGCGGTATGGCGGCGGCATGCGTCAGGCAGGGATCCTGGCAGCGGCCGGGCTCTGGGCGCTGGACCACCACGTCAGGCGTCTGGCCGATGACCACCAGCGAGCCCGCAGGTTCTCCGAGGCTGTGGCGAGCCGGTTCCCGTCGGTGATCGACCCGGCACACGTAGAGACCAACATCGTGGTCGCCGACGTGGGACAGGCGGGCTGGGCCGCCGCCGACTTCGTCTCGGTGGCCGAGCAGCGGGGCCTGCGGATCTTTGCGGTCAGCGATCGAGCCGTGCGGCTGGTCTGGCATCTGGACGTCGATGACGCCGACACCGGGTACGCCGCCGACCTGGTCGTCGCGATGCTTGCGGAGGCAGCAGACAGAGACTGAGCGCTCCGGCTGCTGACCTCCTCTGGTGAGGCGGGTGCCCGGTCTCCGCGCGGGCGCTGAACGTCGCGGTTGGACGCTCAGAGCGTGGACAGCAGGGTGGCCTGCCGGCAGGGGGGGCAGCGACCGGCCAGCGCAGCCGGCAGAGGAGGCAGGCGCGCAGCTGCCGGGAGCGTGGGCAGGCTCTCGCCGCAGTCGGGGCAGAGCGCCACGTCCACCCGGGCAATCGGGACGCAGCCGCCCGCCAGCAGGTCAAGGTCGACGCCGCGCCGGATCCTCAGCACTCCCTCGGGACAGGTCGGCACGCAGACCCCGCAGGCGTCGCAGGCTGCCGGGTCGAAGGCAAGCTCCGTCTGGGCTGCGTCGCCCGGGCCGGCACTCACCCTGAGCGCCTGGGTGGGGCAGTTCCGCGCGCAGACACCGCAACCAGTGCACCCCGGGGTTGTTCGCGCCACCCCGAGCGGGGCGCCGTCTCCCTCGACCTGCCGAACACTCGTATGTCCGTCCTGGGCCGGCCTGTTCAGCGCCTGTTCGAGCGTGCCAACGGCCCAGGTCGCGACCCGGGCCGGGGTCATCGGGGTGTCCGGCACGGGCATCGGGTCTGCCACGGCGGCGCAGACCAGGGCGGTGAGAGCGCCGGAAGACCGCAGAGAATGCCGCATCGGCAACCGTCCGGCCGGCAGGATCCCGATCCTTCGGGCAGCGTCTGCATCCCCCAGTGCCGCCAGCAACCTCCGGCTGAAGTCGATCGCCCCGCAGAGGGAGGCGCGCTCCCGGCAACGCTCGCACGGGAGGACCTGGACAGCGCGCGCCCCGGCGGCCAGGGCGGCCAGAGGCCAGGTGCTGCCGATGCCTCCGAGGCAGCTCAGCTCGAGAACCAGCCATCCTGCTAGCCCGTCTCGCTGGCCCAGATGGTGCAGCGCCGGGGCCGCGCTGCTGCAGGAGATGACCAGCGCGGGCGCCGGCGCATCGTCACCGTTCTGGAACAGGGCCCGAAGCCGGCTGACCAGGCTGGCGGGACCGTGCCCGTCAAGGCCGATCGCTCCCGTGGGGCAGACGTCGAGACATCCGGAACAGGCCACGCATCGGCTGACGTCCACCACGGGGGCACCACTGAGAACGTTGTCGGGGACCCCCAGCGCTTCCTGCGCGCAGACGTCGACGCACCGGGTGCAGCGGGCCGTCCCCAGGCAGGCACGGGGGTCGATCTCGACGACCGGTACCCACGTGCTCGCGCGGCCGGTGAGCAGTCCCCGCCTGCTCAGCGAAGCGCCGACCGGGCGGCGCACCGCTTGCCCCGTTGCCGGGGCGTCGAGGGCCGCTGAGGCCTCCCGCACCATCCGGACGGCATACGCCAGGCGCTCTGCGGTGCTTCGCCGCGCCCACAGGATGTCAAGGGCCACCGGCTGAATGCCCAACGGAGAGAGTCCGCCGGCTGCACCCCAGGTGCGGAGCTCAGCCAGGGGCGGATGCCCCAGGTCTGCGGTGACCACGACAACTCGGCCGGCCCCTGAGGTCCTGACGGCTCCGGTGAGCAGCTCGGGATGGCAGGCAAGCCCGGGCACCTGGGTCGTCTGGCAGCCTTCGAGGCTCCGCAGAGCGGTGACCAGGGCGCCCTGGTCGATCCCGACGCTGGATACGTCCGGATCGACCAGGATGGCGGTGTGCCCGCGCTCGCCCCTCATGACGACGCGCTAGAGCGCCGGTCCGACGAGGATCGGCACGGCGGCGAGCAGCACCATGTAGCGCAGTGCGAGCCCCCCGGCGAGAACCCCGGCTTCACCAGCGAGAGCAACCCGGCTGTCTCCGCTCGCTGCTGTCGCGATGTGCGCCAGCACCGGGCCGACCAGACCGCCAAAGACCACGACGACCCAGAAGACTGGCGCAAGGGCTCCGGATACCAGCAGCTGGACCGACTCATTGCCTGCTGGCGACGCAGCGCCCAGCGTGATCCAGGCGAACAGCACGACGAGCTCCATCACGACGAGGCCGATGTGGATACGACTCCATCGGTGCAGGTCGAAGGCAGCCCGTTCGCGACGCGCCAGGACATATCCGCCCACCACCGCGGCTGACATACCCGTCGACAGGGCTGACAGGAGGAACAGCACCGGTAGCAGCCAGCTGCTCAGCAAGGGGAAGCTCGGCGGCGCTGACAGCAGCACACCGGTGTAGATGGCAGTGGAGAGCGCGAGCGCCCCCGCTACCAGCTTCAGTGGAGTCCGGGCGCGCACACAGGCCCGGCGCAGTGCCGCGATGTATCGCTCGAACCGGGGTGCCAGAGGACCGGTGACGGCCAGGGCATGAAGCAGTGCGACGGGGATGAACAGCGTGAGGATCCACGTCCCCCACGTCATCGGAGACTGCCAGTTGAGGTACAGGTAGACGAGCCGCCACGGTTCGCGACGTCCCATCCCGAGGTCGAGCACGAGCAACGCCGTCCCCAAGGCCACCGCCGGCCCGGCCAACGTTGCGCCCGCTCGTTCGATTGTCCCGACCCGCGGCCCCGCCCGCGACGCGAGCAGACTCGTGAGCGTTGCTCCCGCGCCCAACCCACCGAGGAACAGGTACCAAGCGATTTGCCAACCCCAGACCATGCTGGTCACTTCCCGATGACGTAGTAGACGGACGGTTTGGTGCCGAGCTCAGCGTGCAGTGGTTTGGCCTCACCCGAGTGGATCCGGGCGGTAGCCTCGTTCTTCGGGTCAGCCAGGTCCGCGAGGGCCAGCGCACGGCCCACGCAGGTCTGCACGCAGGCCGGCTCGAGACCGGCGTCCAGCCGGTCGGCGCACAGGTCGCACTTGTCGGGCACTCCCCGCTCCTCGTCGAAATATCGCGCTCCATAGGGGCAGGCGATGATGCAGTACTTGCAGCCCACGCACTTGGCGTCGTCGATCACCACGATCCCGTCCGCCCGGCGGTAGGTGGCCTTGGTCGGGCACACCATCACACAGGGTGCGTCGGCACAGTGCATGCATGACCACTTCACCGGCGCCTTGCCGCTGCCTGAGGCAGGCGGCGAGATCCTGGAACGCCAGTGCGCGCCGGGGACGGCGTTCTCGGCCTTGCACGCCACGCTGCAGGCCTCGCAGCCGATGCACTTGTTGGTGTCGACAACCAGCGCGTACTGGTGGCGCACCGTGGTCTTGGCAGGGGTGCTCATGACTTCACCACCTTCACGAAGGTCTCACGCATCACCAGGGAGCCGCTGATCGGATCGGTGGTGATCGGCATCAGCGCGTTGAAGCCGATGCCTTTGCCCTTCACGCGGGACAGCCCCGGCGATATCCGGCCCCAGCCGTGGTAGGTGAACACGGTGCCTTCGAGGATGTCCTCAGTCACCTTGGCTACCCCGCTCTGCTTCAGCTCGCCGACCGTGACGACGACGCCGTCACCGTCTCGGATGCCGAGGGGTGTGGCCTGCGCAGGGTGGATCCACAGCTCGTTGTTCGGGCGCAGCTCGTGCAGCCAGGGGATGTTCTGGGTGGCGCTGTTGGTGTGCACCGCGCACTTGCCCTGGATCATCAGGAAGCTGCCGTTGGGAGGGGTGGGGGGTGGCGTGTACTTCAGGGCGGGCTCGAAGCCGAGCTTGGCGAGCTTGGCGGAGTACAGCTCGATCTTGCCGCTGGCGGTCTTGAGCTTGACCGGGGCAGCCGGGTCGCTCTGGCGCAGGTAGGTCGGCTTTGCTCCCGGTGGAGCCCATTGCCCGTTCTTGGCCAGCTCGGCTGCGCTCAGCCGGAACGGGGCGAGCTGGGTGGCCACGATCTCGTCGATATCGCGGTAGGCGAAGTACTGCCCGAGGCCCGTGGCCTTGGCGAGCTCTTTGTAGATCCGCCAGCTGGGCCGCGCCTCGCCCTGGGGGGGCACGGCCTGTTGGCGGTACCGGATCTTGGGCGTCAGGCCGGAGGCTTCCATCACCGGGTCGGTACGTTCCAGGTACGTGCACTCCGGGAGGATGACGTCGGCATAGGCGCCGGTGTCGCTCATGTAGACGTCAACGCTGACGAGCAGGTCGAGCTTGGTGAACGCCTCGATCATCGCCGGCTGGTCGGGGATCGCCGCCAGCGGGTCGAAGCGATGCGCGATGTACGCCTTCAGCGCATACGGCTTGCCGGTGAGCACTGACTCCGGAAGCACTTGGCACAGCCCGTCTTTGAGCGGGACCAGCGGGAACTTCCCAGGCACGCCGGCACCGTCCACCCGCTCTGCCGTGACTTTGGGGAACTTCGGCTTCTTCCATTCACCCAGCTCGGTGCCGGCACCCTTGAGGCCCTTGACCAGGAAGATGCCGCCGGGCACCTCGAGGTTTCCCACCAGGGCGTTGAGGGCGAGGATCGCCCGGCGCAGCTGGAAGTCGTTGAGATAGGTGGCGGAGAACCACCCGAAGTCGGCCACTGCGCGCGGCCGGGCACCGCCGAAGTCGCGGGCGACGTCGCGGATCGTGCCAGCCGGGATGCCGGTCTCCTTGGCCGCCCATTCCGGCGTGTGCTGCAGGACCGATGCGGCCAGCTGCTCGAATCCCAGGGTGTAGCGCTTGACGAAGTCCTGGTCATACAGCTTCTCGGCGATCAGCACCTGGAGCATCGCCAGGACAAAGGCCAGGTCGGTTCCCGGCTCGGGCTGTAGCCAGGTTGTCGCCGCAGTCGAGGTGGGGGTCCTGCGGGGGTCGAGATAGACCATCCGCGCGCCCCGGGCCACTGCTTTCACGATGCCTTGGGCCTGAGGAACCGCGAGCGTCTCCATGTGGTTGCGGCCGAAGGAGACCAGATAGTCGACCTTCGAGTAGTCGATCGCCAGGCCTGACGTGCCGAGGGTGACCTCCATCGCCACGTTGCGTGCCAGCGGGCACGAGGACTCATGGCTGAAGATGTTGGGCGTTCCGAACGCCTTCGCGAACGTCAGCAGGAAGACGTCACCGGCGCTGGGGCGACGGCCCACCGCGAGCTCTTCTGGTCGGATGGCCTTCAGCTTGTCGGCGATATAGCGGTACGCCTCGTCCCAGCTGGCCTTGCGGAACTTGCCCTCGCCACGCTTGCCCTCCCGGATCAGTGGCGTGCGGATCCGGTCGGGATCCTCCAGCAGGGAGATGCCGGCGTTGCCTTTGGCGCAGATCGCGCCCTGGGTCGACTTCTCCTTGGGGTTGCCCTCGATCCGGACGACCTTGCCGTCGCGGACCCGAACCAGGATCGGGCAGCGCACGGTGCACATCTCGCAGACGCTGGTCACCACGGTCTCGGTGCCTGGCTTCTCCGCGGCTTCGGCAGCCGGCGGCGAGACCAGCTCCCGCACACCAACTGGGAGCGCCGCCACCGCAGTTCCGGTGACGGCGACCTGTAGAACAGTCCTTCGACTTGGCGACATTGCCATGGGGTGCTCGGCTCCTCGTGGGAGGTGAACCTGACGGATGCAGGCATCGCCATACTTGCGTCGGCATGAAGGCCGGAGCGGGACGAAGGTCCCGTTGATGGCTCAGATCGGCGATCTGTGACCGATGCCACTCGCCCTCACGAGTTTGGTGGCCGCCAAGGCGTGTATCTTGCGTCCCCATTCCCTGTGCCCTCGCCGCCAGCACCTGTACCTCGGTCATCAGACGGGTTCAGGGATCACGTCGACGCAGGGCACCGGCAAGCCTCAGCCGCCGATGTAGGACATCTCGATCTTCTTCTTGCCCGTGGCGCGCAGCTCGCTGGTCCTCGCGCTGCGTAGCTCCGAATAGCGGTCGGTGCGCTCGCGCCAGATGTGGGCCATCGCGTCTGAGAGCTGGTCGTCGGAGCAGCCGCCGCGGATCAGGGCCCGCAGGTCGTGGCCCTCGGTGGCAAACAGACAGGTGAACAGCTTGCCTTCGGTGGAAATCCGGACCCGCGTGCACGAGTGGCAGAAGGCCTGGGTGACACTCGATATCACGCCGATCTCGCCATCCCCATCCCGATAGCGCCATCTGGCGGACGTCTCGCCGGGGTAGTTCGCGGGGACCTCTTCCAGCGGTAGCTCGGCATTGATGCGGCTGACGACCTCGGCCGAGGGCACCACCTCTGCCATCTGCCAGCCGTTGCTGGTGCCGACGTCCATGTACTCGATGAAACGCAGAATGTGTGGCGTGTCCTTGAAGTAGCGTGCCATCGCCACGATGTCCTGATCGTTCTGCCCGCGTTTCACCACCATGTTGATCTTGACCGGCCCGAGGCCGACCTGGTGGGCGACCTCGATTCCGTGCAGCACATCGGCGACCGGGAAGCTCACGTCGTTCACCATCTGGAAGGTCGTCTCGTCCAGCGAGTCCAGCGAAACGGTCACCCGCTTCAGGCCCGCCTCCCTCAGGGACCCTGCCTTGCGGGCCAGCACCGATCCGTTGGTCGTCAGCGCGATGTCGATGTCACGACCGTCTGGGGTCTGCAGGGCCGCGAGCATGCCCACCAGCTCTTCCAGCCCTCTTCTCAGCAGCGGTTCGCCGCCGGTCAGGCGAATCTTCTCGACGCCGTGAGCGACGGCGATCCTGGCCAGCCGGGTGATCTCCTCGAAGGTGAGCAGCTCGTCGCGTGGCAGGAAGGTGAAGTCCGAGCCGAAGATCCGCTTGGGCATGCAGTAGACGCAGCGGAAGTTGCACCGGTCGGTGACCGAGATACGAAGGTCGCGCAATGGGCGACCGCGCAGGTCACCCACCCTGGTGGCCGGCGCCTGGCTCGCTGGAGTGCGATCCGATGGATCACCGGGTGGGCTGGGCTCGGGCACAGGAGTGCTGGTCACGTCGGGCGGGGCCTTTCAGTGGTGCCGGGGGACAGGCCGGCGGGAGCGGGGCGTGTTCGAGATCGGTGGCACCCATCCTCCCACCGATCTCGAACAACCGGTCCCCTCGATCAGATGAGAGCGGTCTTTGCCAGCGGGGCAGAGCTGCCCAGACCGGCTTCAGCCGCGGCCTTCTGAACGGCCCTGGCCACGGCCGGGACCACTCGGGCATCGAAGATCGAGGGCACGATGAACTCCGGCGAGGCGCCGTCCTCGGAGACGATGTC
Source organism: Actinomycetales bacterium (assembly GCA_038236535.1). GTDB lineage: Bacteria > Actinomycetota > Actinomycetes > Actinomycetales > Dermatophilaceae > UBA4719. Next base: position 88,009 of record JBBRZQ010000002.1, on the reverse strand, counting down.
CGCGATCGCCCGGGCGGCCGCGACCTTCATGGACATGTCCACCGAGCGTGCCCGGCTGTCGAGCAGCCCGCGGAACAGGCCCGGGAACACCAGCACGTTGTTGATCTGGTTCGCGTAGTCGCTTCGGCCGGTGGCCACCACTGCCACGTTGTCAGGCATCTCTTCGGGCATGATCTCCGGGATCGGGTTGGCCATCGCGAACACGATCGCGTCCTTGGCCATCGTGGCCACCCATGCGGGCTTGACCAGGTTGGCACCGCTGACGCCCACGAAGACGTCTGCACCGACCAGCGCCTCCGCCAGCCCGCCGCGGCGTCCCTCGGGGTTGGTCGTCTCGGCGATGGATCGCTTCTGTTCGTTGAGGTCGGTGCGGTCTGTGTGGACGATGCCCTTGCGGTCAACCCCGATGAAGTGGCCGACTCCCGCGTACTGCCACAGCTTGAGGCAGGCAACTCCGGCCGCGCCCATGCCGAGGAAGACGACATGGAGGTCCTCGAGGCGCTTGCCGACGACCGTGGCAGCTCCGTACAGGGCCGCCAGCGTGACGATCGCGGTGCCGTGCTGGTCGTCGTGGAAGACCGGGATGTCCAGCTCTTCCTGAAGACGGCGCTCAACCTCGAAGCAGACCGGTGCCGCCACGTCCTCCAGGTTGATGCCCCCGAATCCGGGGGCAATGGCCTTGCCGACCGCGACGAGCTCCTCGACTCCGGACGTGCGCACGCAGATCGGGTAGGCGTCGATGCCGGCGAGCTGCTTGAACAGCATCGCCTTGCCCTCCATCACGGGCATGGCCCCCTCGGGCCCGAGGTTGCCGAGGCCGAGAACGGCGGTGCCATCGGTCAGCACGGCCACCGCGTTCGACTTGATCGTGTAGTCCCAGACCAGCTCGGGCTCTTCGAAGATCGCCGTGGACACCCGGCCGACGCCGGGGGTGTAGGCCATCGAGAGATCGTCACGGGTGAGCACCGGGAACTTGGGGGTGATCTCGATCTTGCCGCCGCGGTGACGGTCGAACACCCGGTCGGTGACGGACAACAGCTCGACGCCCTCGACCGACCTGGCTGCCTCCACGACCTCGAGGCCGTGGGCCACCCCGCGGGTCTCAACCTGGATCTGCCGGACGATGACGTCACCCTGGTGCTCCACGATGTCGACGGTGTCCACGAGGGCTCCGGCCGCGCCGAGCGCAGAGGTCAGCTTGCCCAGCATGCCGGGGACGCGCTGAAGCGACACGCGCAGGGTCAGCGCGTTGCCAGCGGACGGACGGATCATCACCATGTGAACACCATTTTCAGGTCGGCGGGCCGTCTCGCGGCCCGGTTGACCGGCCTGGCAGACACTGAGAGGTCAGGTCGCCGGCTGGTCTGGCCACACTGTAACCGCGCACGAGAAGACCAGTCAGGCTGGGCTGAGCATTCGCTCAAACCTCGTGATGGAGCAGCTCGGCAGGGGGACTCTGCTCCGCCGTCAGGTCGCCCCTGCGGCCGATCAGCTCCACGGTGTACATCGCGGCCAGGACCAGCGCTCCGCCGAGGAACATCCGCACGGTCATCGACTCACCGCCCAGTGCCACCGCGAAGCCGGCCGCGAAGACCGGTTCGAGGGTCATCACGATCGCGGCCCGGGTGGCCGACAGATGGGACTGGGCCCAGGTCTGGGCCCAGATGGCCACGGCTCCGGCGATCAGTGCCATGTAGACCACCGAGGTCCAGGCGCCTGCTCCCTGTGGGAGCTCGATGCCCCCGGGGGCTGCCGCCACCAGGGACACCACCGCGATCACGACCATCTGGACTGCAGACAGGCCAGCCGCGCCAGCCGGTGAGGAGTACTTCCCCAGGCCCACGATGTGCAGCGCGTAGAAGACAGCGGCAAACAGGGTCACGGTCTCCCCGAAGCCGAACCCGAAGCCGCTCAGCGACAAGGTGGCCAGCCCGGCCGTGGCCATCAGCACGGCGACCCAGGTGGATCGGGGGATGTGTTCGCGCAGCAGGACGGCAGCGATGATGGGGGTCAGCACGACGTAGGTGCCGGTGATGAAACCGGAGCGGGTCGCCTGTGTGTGTGCAAGACCGACCGTCTGCAGGATCTGAGCAGCGCCGTAGACGATCCCCAGGCCCAGGCCAACCTCGATCTCGCGCTTGTTCAGGGCCAGCATGGGCCGCCAGAACACAGCCAGCGTGGCCACCGCGGCGATCGTGAAGCGGACCGCCAGGAAGTCAGCCGGGGACAGCTGCCGGACCACGTCGCGGATCAGGAAGAACGTCGAGCCCCAGATCGCGGTGAGGGCGATCAGCAGAAGGGTCGCGACCTGACGGGAACGGGCCGCAGTCACCGGGGTCCAGTCACGTGATCCGCCTCGTGCTCGGGGTGAGGTGTCAGACCACGGTCAGAATGATGGCCGAGCCCTGTGGCGCCTTCGTTCCCGCGGGCACGGACTGGAGCCGGACGGTGCCGAAGAAGCCGCCCAGCGCTCGCTGGACCTGCACGGTGAAGCCCAGGCCTTCAAGGATGCTCTTGGCCTGCTGCTCCTGCTGTCCGATGACGTCCGGGACCTGAACGAACTCCGGCCCCTTGGAGACGACCAAGGTGACCAGGCCCCCCCGGAACAGGGTGCCGGTCGCCGGGGACTGGCTGACCACCGAGCCCTTGGGCACCGTGTCGCTGTAGGTCTGCTGGGTGGCGTCGACCTTGAGCTTGGCCTCGGTCATTGCCGCCACGGCCTTGGCGAGCGGCTGGCCGGTCCAGTCCGCGAGCGTGATCGGCTGACGGCCCTGGCTGATCACGATGGCGACCGGCGCAGCCCGCTTGAGCGCGGTCCCTGCTGGTGGCGACGAGGAGATGACCTGGCCCTCGGGAACGGTCTCGCTGTAGGCCCTGGTGACCGTTCCGACGGTCAGCAGGGCGCCGGTGACCCGATCCTGGGCATCCGCCTGAGTCCGCCCGACAAGGGCGGGGACGTCGTGTCGCTCCGGCCCTCGCGAGATGGTCAGGATGACCGTGGACCCCCGGCGGACCTCGCGCCCGGCCGGCGGGTCACCGGCGAGGACGATCCCGACCTTGACGATCTCGTCGTACGACTTGACCACCTTGCTGTCGAGATGGGCCTGGGCCAGCGCCTTCTGGGCGACCAGGACCGTAGACCCGACGACCTTGGGCACGGCGGACTTGGCGCCCGGGCCGGCGGTGAAGAAGAACAGGGTCGCGGCTGCCAGGAGCAGGGCAAGCGTGATCATTGCGATGTTCGAGGTGCGACCACGCCAGGGGCCGAGGTCGGGCAGCCGCCACCGACTCCCCGTTCGGCGTGCCCGCGTACGGGTGGACGTCCCGGCACGGGTGGACATCATGGCCGCCGGGACAACGGCGGTGCGCGACATCGCCACCGTCGGGTCGGTGGCTGTGCCGAAGACGGCCCGTGGCAGCTGGTCCAGCTCGACCGGCGTCAGCGTCTGGCGGGCCCGTCGTACCTCGGCGAGCAGCTCGTTGGCGTCACGGGGGCGCTCGTCCGGCACGCGTGCGCCGGCCCGGGCGACGACCTGGTCGAGGACGGCTGGAACCGTGTCGACCCGGCTGGAGGGCAGCGGCACCTCGCTGTGGACGTGCTGGTAGGCCACATGGATCGCTGAGTCGCCCACGTACGCCTTGGACCCGGCGAGCATCTCGAACAGCAGCAGGCCGGCGGCATACACGTCGCTGCGGGCATCGGCGACCCCGCGTTCCACCTGCTCGGGCGAGAGGTAGGCGACGGTGCCCAGCAGCAGGCCGGTCTGCGCGGTCGAGGTGGTGTTGGCGATCGCCCGGGCCAGCCCGAAGTCGGCGACCTTGACGGTGCCGTCGTCACGAAGGATGACATTCTCGGGCTTGACGTCCCGGTGGATCAGGCCGGCGCTGTGGGCCGCGCCGAGCGCCTGCAGGATCGGGTCGAAGATGTCCAGGGCCGCCCGCGCGGTCATCGGCCCCTCGGAGTGCATCACCTGCCGAAGGGTCAGCCCGTTCACCAGCTCCATGGCCAGGAAGACCTGGCCGTCGTCCTCGCCCTGGTCGTAGACCGCGACGACGTTGGGGTGGCTCAGCCGTGCTGCGGACCGGGCCTCACGACGGAACCTCTCGACGAAGGACTCGTCCTTGGCGAGGTCGGCGCGCATGACCTTGAGCGCCACCTTGCGATCGAGGCGCTCGTCCAGCGCTACGTAGACCGTTGCCATCCCGCCGTCGGCCAGATGCGACAGCACACGATAGCGCCCGTCAAGGACTCGATCGATCAAGGAGGAGGGACCCGGCGCATACACGTGGCCGAGTCTACGGAACTCCGCTGAGTTATCCGCGCAGGGCGAGCTGGGACGCACCCGACAAGTCCTGGCGACCGCCGCAGGTGCCTGCCACCGAGGTTGTATGCCCCCGGTCAGGACCATGGCATCCTTGACCCGTGGAAAACGACAGCAACCCCGATGCCCCGGCCGACGAGGACCTTGAGCGGCTCGTGGGCCAGTGGCTCACCGTTCCTGACATCGGCGAGCGGATGGGGCTTCGGCTCAGCGACGTCCGCCAGATGATCGAGGACCGTCAGGTTCTCGGCGTGCGGATCGGCCCCCGCAACGTGCTGTCGGTGCCGGCCAAGTTCTTCAACGACGAGGGGCCGCTGGCTGAGCTGCCCGGCACGTTCACCGTCTTGGGCGACAGCCGGATGACGGACGCGCAGATCCTGAGATGGCTGTTCACCCCCGATGAGTCCCTGCCCGTCACGGGCTCCCCGATGGATGCGCTGCTGGCCGGTTTCAAGACCGAGGTGCGCCGCCGCGCTATGGAAGCTGCCTACTAGACGGTGACTGACAGCTGGAAGCATGCCTCGTATGCCGCGATGCTCGCGTTCGTGCTGATCGGGACCCTGCCCCTGCACCGGATCTACCACCTGCGGGTCTTTCGGCAGCCGTGGCGTCTGCTCGCGGCGATCCTCCCGGTCGCGGTGCTGTTCGTCGTCTGGGACCTGATCGCGACCTCGGCCGGACACTGGCGGTTCGACCCGGCGCAGACGTTCGCCCCGCGGCTGTGGGGGCTGCCGCTGGAGGAGTACGCGTTCTTCGTGGTGATCCCGCTCGCCGGGATCCTCACTTTCGAGGCGGTGACTGAGGTTGGCTCCCGGCGTCGCAGGTCTGCGACCCTGGCACCGCCGACTGAGCCGACAACGCCGACAGCTCCGCACTGAGCCATGATGACCGGGACCAGATGATCTCCTACACCACCGCCGCCACGGTGGCCGTGCTGTTCGCGATCCTGGCGGACCTCTTCGTCCTGCGGACCGCGCTGGTGCGCTCCGGGGTCTGGTGGAGCGCCTACGGCATCGTTGTCGTCTTCCAGCTGCTCAGCAACGGCTGGCTGACCGGGCGTGGCATCGTCCGGTACAGCGGTGACGCCATCCTCGGCTCGGGCCGGATCGCCTTCATCGGTGACGGCCGCATCGCCTACGCACCGGTCGAGGACCTTGCGTTCGGGTTCTCGCTGGTGCTCCTCAGCTGCGGCCTGTGGGTGCGGGCCGGCGCGAGGATCCGGGCAGGTCACCTCCGGAAGGGGTAGCCGCCGATCCCGGCAACGGCAGTGCGCCCTGCCACGTGTCCGGCCGTGGCCAGCCGCTGCCAGGGGGGCACGACCAGACGGCCCCCGAAGACGTTGAAGTCACTGGCAATCACCTGATGCAGGATCCGCCGGTACAGGGTGAAGGCCATTTCCAGGCAGGGTCTGCTGCGGGAGTCGACCATCTGCAGCCCGGGCTGCGCAACGTCGTACAGGCTCAGGGCGCGGCGCACCTCGAAGGCCACCAGGGAACGCACCGGCGCGCAGGGCTGCCCGGTGTGCACGGCCTGGGCGAGCAGGTCCTCGCTGACACCGAACCGGGCCAGGTCCTGGGCAGGCAGGTAGATCCGGCCCCGGACGTGGTCCTCACCGATGTCGCGGATGAAGTTGGTCAGCTGGAAGGCCTCACCCAGCGAGGCCGCGTGGGTGAGGGCGGCGTCCCCCCTGGCCCCCAGCAGCGGCGCCATCAGCTCCCCGATGACGGCCGCGCTGCCTCGCATGTAGACGCGCAGATCCTGCCAGGTGGCATAGCGGGAGACCGTCAGATCCATCACCATCGAGTCCAGGAACTCTCCCAGCAGGTCAGGTTCGAGCCCCAGAGCGCGGATCGTGTGCCACGTGGCGTCCAGCACTGGCAGCCCCGGGTCCGGCCTGGACTCGGATCTGATGGCAGCCATGGCCTGGCCGCGCCAGGCCAGCAGGGTCGCCGGGTCGGGACTGACGGGTGCGTCCACCAGCTCGTCGGCCACCCGGGCAAACGCGTAGAGGGCCCACACATCGGGGCGTCGCTCGCGCGGCAGCAGCAGGGTCGCGTGGTAGAAGGTCCGGCCGTGAGCCGCGTGGATCCGCCGGCAGTGCTCATAGGAAGCGGCCAGGTCCGGCGTCATGTCGTTCAGCATCAAGGACGTCCGGACCGGGTGGTCAACGCCACGCCAGGGAGCGGTAGGCCGGGTCTGGGCCGGTGAGGCGCTCGGCGGCAAGGCGTCCGCTGATCAGCACCATGGGCACCCCCACCCCCGGAGTGGTGCTCGAGCCGGCGAACACCACGTTCTGGCCAAGGGTGTTGGGGGAGCGGAACGGCCCGGTCTGCCCGAAGGTGTGGGCGGCCGCGAACGGCGTGCCCGCGGCCAGGCCACGGTCGGCCCAGTCTGCGGGGGTGATCAGCTGTTCGGCCTCGATGTTCTCAGCGAAGCCCTGGTAGCCGGCGTCGTGCACGGCGTCGAGCATGCGCTCGCGGTACGGGCCTCGCAACCTGGACCAGTCCAGCGGGCGCGCCTGGTCGAGGTTCGGGGCAGGGAAGAGGACGTATGCCGTGCTCCTTCCGGCCGGTGCCAGCGCCGGGTCGGTGAGCGAGGGCAGCGAGACCAGGAACGACGGGTCGCGCATGACCCGCCCCGCCTCGAGGTCTTCGAAGACCTGCGACCAGGCGTGGCCGAAGTGCATCGTGTGGTGGGCCGCCCCGGGCAGCCACCGGGCGTTCACCCCGGCGGCCAGCACGACGCAGGACGGCGAGTACCTGGTCCGGCGGCCGGGTCGTCCGGTCAGCGAGCCACGCTGCGACCGGGCGAGGATCCTGAGGGCCGCGGGACGGTCAGGGGTCATCACGACGGCGTCGGGGGACCAGGCCCGGCCGTCGGGACTGTGCAGTGCGCTGACCCGGTCGCCGCGCCAGGTGACGCTGGTGACCGGCGTGTCATAGACGAACTCGACGCCGGCCTTACGTGCCGCTGCCTCCATCGCGGCGGGAACCGCGTTCATCCCGCCCATCGGGTAGAACACGCCCTCGACGAGGTCCATGTAGGAGATGACCGCGTAGATGGCCAGGGCCCGGGCCGGGGAGACACCGGCATACAACGCCTGGAAGCTGAAGACCCGCTGCAGCCGCTCGTCGCGGAAGTAGCGGGCGACGGTGGGCGCCAGGCGTGAGAACCCGCGCAGGGCCACCAGCCTTGCCAGCGAGGAGCCGACCAGGTCGATGGGCGAGTCGAAGTTGCGGTCGATGAAGTGCCGCATCTGCAGGTGGTACAGGCGTGTCACGAACTTCACGTATCGCTGGTACCCGTCCGCGTCGGCCGCCCCGGCGAACCCGCGGATGCGTTCGGTCATCGCGGCGGTGTCGCTGCTGACCGACAGGCCCGTGCCGTCGGCGAACTGGGCCCGGTAGGCGGGATCGAGCCGGCGCAGGGTGACCCGGTCGGCCAGTGACTCGCCCAGGGCCGCGAAGCAGTCGGCCAGCAGGTCCGGCATGGTGAGCACGGTGGGGCCGGTGTCCAGGTGGTATGTCCCCCCGCCTGGTGCGGGAAGGTCCACCCGGGCGGCGCTGCCACCGGGAGTGCCCGCGGCCTCGAGCACGGTCACCCTCCGGCCGGCCCCGGCCAGATGCATGGCTGCGGACAGGCCCGCCAGGCCGGCGCCGACCACCACGACGTGCTCGGATGCCCCGTGGAGGGTGGCTGGTGACCGCCTCGTGGGCGGGCGGTTCACGTGGTGCGGGCGGTCGAGACGTCGATGAGGGCGTCCAGCGCCGCTCGTCCCTGGTCGGTCAGCCCCGTGGTCGATCGGAGAGCCGCGCGGGCCGAGTCGCACAGCTCCAGGATCATCTGCTCTACCCGCTCGGTCGCGCCGCTGGCGGTGATCGTGGCGCGCAGCTCGTCGACGCTGGCCTGGTCCAGGTCCGCAGCACCCAGCAGCTTGTCGAAGAGCGCGGTGTCGTGGGCACTGGCCTGATCCAGTGCCAGGGCGACCAGGACGGTGCGCTTGCCTTCGCGGAGGTCGTCGCCGGCGGGTTTGCCGGTGAGCGCAGGGTCTCCGAAGACGCCCAGCAGGTCGTCCCGCAGCTGGAAGGCCTCACCGAGGTCGAGCCCGTAGGTCGAGAGAGCGTCCAGGTCGGCGGGGCTGACATCAGCGGCCGCGGCCCCGATCAGGAGCGGGTGCTCGATGGTGTACTTGGCGCTCTTGTAGCGGATCACGGTGCGGGCGCGGGTGACTCGCTGGTCGGTGCTCAGGTCGTCCCAGCCGCGGGCGGACTCCAGGACGTCCAGGAACTGACCGCCCATCAGCTGGGTGCGCATCCGGTCGAAGACCGGCCGGGCGCGGGTGAGCTCGGCCACAGACAGCCCCGAGGTGGCCAGGAGCTCTTCGCTCCAGATCAGGCACAGGTCCCCGCCGAGGATGGCTCCGGCGACGCCGAAGCGGTCGCCGCTTCCGGCCCAGCCCGCAGCGGCATGCTCATCGGCCAGGCGTCGGTGTGCCGCGGGCATCCCGCGACGGGTGTCGCTGTCGTCCATCACGTCGTCGTGCAGCAGCGCTGCGGCCTGGAAGAACTCCATCGCCGTCGCTGCGCGGATCACCGCGCCGGTGTCCGGCCCGCCGCCAGCCCGGTAACCCCAGTAGAGGAAGGCGGCCCGCAGCCGCTTGCCGCCCTGCAACAGGGCTCCGACAGCCGACACCAGCGGGTCCAGCTCATCGCCGATCTCGGACAGGACTCTGGACTGGGATGAGATCTCGGCATCAACAGCGGCCTGCACGCGGGCAGCGAGGTCACTGGTGTCCAGTGGATTCGACAAGCGGTCCTCCCGGATGGTGAGTAGATGAGCCTACGTGGCCTCCCGTCGCATACTCTGGCCGGTATGGCGCACGGAACCTCATCGATGATGCCTCAGGCCCAGCATCTGACCCGCTCGATTCCGCGGATACTCGAGCAGGAGGGAACGTCGTACAGCTTTGAGTTCTTCCCGCCCAAGAATGACGCGGGCGAGCAGACGCTGTGGGAGGCGATTCGTCACCTGGAGCCTATCCACCCGACCTTTGTCTCGGTGACCTATGGTGCCGGTGGCTCCACCCGCGAACGCACGGTCCGGGTGACCGGCCGGATCGCTCTGGAGACCACTTTGACACCGATGGCGCATCTGACCTGCGTCGGGTCATCGGTGGCCGAGCTGCGCCGGGTGGTGGGGGAGTACGCCGATGCCGGGATCCGCAACGTGCTCGCTCTGCGGGGAGACCCGCCCGGTGGCCCCGGCGCTGCCTGGACCGCTCACCCTGAAGGCCTCAATCACGCGGACGAGCTGGTCGCACTGATTCGCTCGCTGGGCAGCTTCACCGTTGGCGTGGCCGCGTTCCCCGACGGGCACCCCGAGTCCTGCGGCCTGGACCAGGACGCGGACGTGCTCGTGCGCAAGGCCGATGCCGGGGCCGAGTTCGCGGTGACCCAGTTCGTCTTCGACGCCGACAGCTACGTGCGGCTTCGCGACCGGGTGGTCGCCCGCGGACGCGATCTGCCGATCATTCCTGGTCTGATGCCGGTGACGAGCTTCAGCCAGGTACGCCGGATGGCCACGATGTCGGGGACGCCGCTGCCCGCGGCAGTGGTCTCCCGGCTGGAGGTGGTGGCCGACGACCCTGAGGCGATCCGCGAGGTGGGGGTTCAGATCGCCACAGAGCTGTCCCAGCGGCTCTTGGCCGAGGGCGCGCCGGGTCTGCACTTCTACACGATGAACCGTTCGCTGGCCACGCTCCAGGTGTATGCCAACCTCGGCATCCAGCCCCCTGCGAGAGCGCCGCGGGCAACCCCGGCGGGGGATGACCACCGGTCGGGATGACCACCGGTCGGGATGACCACCGGTCGGGATGACCACCGTCGACCGTGCGGGGTGGCTCTGGCAGGGTCAGCGACCTCTCAGCAGGAAGACACCGATCTCACGGCCTTGCTGCCGTGCCTGGTACTGCTGCCATCCGGGGAAGAACGCCAGTGCGCGTTCCCACAGCCGTGCGCGTTGCCGGCCCGTGGTCAGCTCGGCGACCACGGGCCGTGACCGGCCATCCACAGTCAGCTCGGCCCCCGGATGGGTCATCAGGTTGTAGTACCAGGCAGGGTGTCTGGTCCGCCCGTAGTTTGAGGCGATGACCACGAAGCCGTCATCCGCAGTGAAGCCGAGCAGCCGCACCGTCCGCGCTCGCCCGCTGCGGGCCCCTGACGTGGTGAGCTCAGCGACGGTCAGCCCGGTCATCAGGCCGGTGAGGGTGTGCCGTCCCCGGGTCAGCCGGCTCACCGGCGGGTCAAGGTAGGGCAGCGCCAGGGCCATCACCGCGCTGACCGGTCGAAGCGCGCTGAGCCGGCGGGTGACCCGATGCCAGGTTGCGGTTGCCTGGTAGGTCCTGGCGTCGTCCGGGAGGGGATCGGGCACAGCTGCTCTCCATGCGTTGCAGAGGTCGGGTCAGGACTGGGTCGTCAGGAGACTTCGGCCGGCTGGCCTCCGGTGAGCCTCAGCAGCTCGTCGTAGGAGGTGGGGAAGACCGCCTGCGGGTGGCCTGCGGCGGCCCAGACCTGCCCGTAGCGGCTGAGGGAGACGTCGACAACCGTCTCGACGGGATGGGTGGTGGCTATCGGCGCGACCCCTCCGATCGTGAATCCGGTCTGTTCGATGACGAACTCGGCGTCGGCGAGGGAGATCGCGCTGAGCTCCAGCAGGTCCGCGAGCCTGAGGGTGTCGACCCGGTGGGCTCCTGAGGCGACGACCAGCAGCGGCTGGATCCGGTCTTCGCGACGGGCCACGAAGACCAGGGAGTTGGCGATCTGTGCGAGCTCGACTCCCAGCGCCCCGGCTGCCTGTCGGGCGGTCTGGGCGGCATCGTCCAGGACGGTGATCTGACCTCGGACCCTGAAGGAGGCCAGGGCTGCGGCCACGCGGAGCACGCAGCGATCGTCAAGAACGTCCCGGGGACGTGGATCGGTCATCTGCGCACGGTAGGTCAGCAAGGCCCCTGCCCGGAAGAACCCGTCCCGCGTTTCGGGGATTGACGGGCTGTCGGGGGTCCGGTGTACCTTTGGATCTAGTCGAACACCTGTTCTAGATTTTGTGATCGACTGGTACGTCTGGACCTGCGGCGGGCGCCTCGACCCCGTCCGTCGCAGGCCAGATGGCACCTCCTACCTCACCTCTCACATACGTCCGAAGGAGCCCGACCATGGTGCGTCGTTATGAAGAGTCCATCGAGGTCAGGGCAGGTGTCGACGTCCAGGACCTGTCACCTTCGGCCTTCCTGTGGCGCGGCCGGCTCTACGTCGTCCGCGACGTGATCGGGCACTGGCGAGAGCGCCGGGCCTGGTGGCGTGAGGCCCTTGACCCAGACGAGGAGGTTGCCACCCGCGGGCTGGGCTGCCTTGAGCACGAGGTGTGGCGGGTGGAGGCCAGCCCCGGCCGGCTGGCCGGCAGCGGGGTCTACGACCTTGGCATGGATGGCACGAACGGGCCCGCGCGCAGCTGGCGACTCCTGCGCGTGGCCGACTAGGAGGTTGGTGATGACGACTCGCACCGCGGCCGCGCTCCGGGCGCCCCTGGCCGGCACTGCGCTGGACCTGCTTGACCGATCCCGGGCGGGCCTGCTGTCGGCCTGCCACGCTGACACTGCCGCCGGGCGCTACGTCGAGGCGCATCTGGCAGCGTTGCGGGCTGCTGCCGCTTTGTTGGCTGCACGCAGCAGGCCAAGCCGGACCTCGCAGCTTCGCAGCGTGTGGGAGGTGCTGCCGCAGGTGGCTCCTGAGCTGACCGAGTGGGCGGTCTTCTTCGCCGCCTCGGCCAAACGCCGCGCGGCGTTCGAACGGGGTTCGACCGGGCCTGGCGCGCGTGAGGCCGATGACCTTCTCCGGCAGTCTGAGACCTTCTTCGAACTGGTTCAGGGGGCCCTCGGCCTGCCCATGAGCCGGCCTTTGCCTGAGTTCATGGCAGTGACCAGGCCGTGACACGACAAGCTGCGACATGACAATGAGCGACGCCTTTGCGCACTTGCACGTCGCGTCCGGCTTCTCGTTGCGTTATGGCGCATCAACCCCGGCGGCGTTGGTGGAACGAGCCTGCGCGCTGGGCCAGCCCGCGCTGGCACTGACCGACCGCGACGGACTCTATGGCGCGGTGCGCTTCGTGCAGGCCTGTGACCAGGCCGGTATCGCTGCGGTGCTGGGGGCGGACCTGGCCGTGGCGCAGAGGGGCGCCGATGCCGGACGGAAGGTTCAGGCCGGTCGGGTCAGTCCCGCCCGGGGCGGTGCCGAGGTCGATCCCCGACACCCCCGGGTCACGGTGCTGGCCCGCGGGCAGGCCGCCGGGGTCGACCCTGGCGCTGGCTGGGGCAGGTTGTGTCGCCTGGTGACCCAGACCCACCTGCGTGGTGAACGCGGGGCCCCGGTCAGCAGTGCGGAGCTCATCGCCGAGCATGCCGTCGACCCGCGGACCGGAGCGTTGGCCCTGGTGGTCCTGCTCGGACCGGGCTCAGACGTCGGCCAGGCCTTGCTGGCACACCGCCGGGACCGGGCACGCATGCTGCTGCGGCGTTGGGTCGACCTGCTTCCCCGAGGCGGCGTGGTCATCGAGGTGGTCTGTCACGGCGGGCCTGAGGGCACCCCGGCCAGCCTCGGACATGCCGCCCGGCTGCTGGGTCTGGCCACGGAGGCCGGTTTGCCGTCGGTGCTCACGGCAGCAGTTCGTCATGCCGACCCTGGCGGCGCGGTGACCGTCGACGTCCTTGATGCCGCTCGTCGCCTCGTGCCGCTGGACACGCGTCATCTCGACCGGGTCACCACGGCGGGTCATCTCAGCTCATCAGCCCAGATGTATGTCGTGGCCTGCGACATCGCCCGGGCCGCCGGCGGTGGGGTCAGCGGGGGCAGCAGCGACGAACGTGATCGGGCCCGTCAGCTGATGGCCGACACCGTGGCCCTGGCGCGGTCGTGCGCGCTGGACTCGCACACCGACCTCGGCATCGGCTCGGTGCACCTGCCTGAGCCGTCGACGCTCGGGATCGGCGACGATGAGAGCCCTCAGGAGATTCTGGCTGCTCGCTGCCGGGGGGCCGTCGCCAGCAGATACGGGGGAGCAGCCGACGCCGAGCTGTCAGCGGTGGCATCGCGGCTCGAGGACGAGCTCCGCGTCGTCGCCGAGCTCGGCTACCCGACCTACTTCCTGACGGTGGCCGCCGTGTGCGACCTGATCCGCGACCTCGGGGTGCGGGTGGCGGCACGAGGCTCCGGCGCCGGCAGCCTGGTCAACTACCTGCTCGGTATCAGCGGGGTGGAGCCGTTGCGTCACGGCCTGCTCATGGAGAGGTTCTGCTCACCGTTGCGTGCCCAGCTCCCCGACATCGACATCGACGTGGAGTCAGCGCGGCGGACCGAGATCTACGAGCACGTCCTGGAGCGCTTCGGCGGGGACCGGGTCACCTGTGTGTCCATGATGGACACCTACCGGGCGCGCCACGCGATCAGGGACGCGGGCGCCGCGCTCGGGTTGCCGCCAGGCGAGATCGACGTCATCGCCAAGGCGTTTCCTCACATTCGTGCCCGCGATGTCCGGGGCGCCCTGGCCGAGCTGCCCGAGCTGCGCGCCAGCGGCCTGACTGCTCCCCGGCTGGGGGTTCTCTTCGATCTCGTGGAGCGGCTCGACGGTCTGCCCCGCCACATCGCCGTGCATCCCTGCGGGGTGATCCTGTCCAACAAGGAGCTGCTCGACCGGACTCCGGTCGAGGCCAGCTGGCTGGGTTTCCCGATGAGCCAGTTCGACAAGGATGACGTCGAGACCCTGGGGCTGCTCAAGCTCGACATCCTCGGCATCCGCATGCAATCCGCGATGGCCCATGCGGTCGATGAGGTGTCCCGGGTCGATGGCATCACCATCGACCTCGACGATCGCGCACAGGTCAGTCTCGAGGACGACAAGGCATTCCGGCTGATCCGCTCCACCCATACGCTGGGGTGCTTCCAGATCGAGAGTCCTGGCCAGCGTGAGCTGATCGGCAAGTTCGGGCCGGAGACCTTCGAGGACCTCATCATCGACATCTCGCTGTTCCGTCCCGGCCCGGTCAAGTCCGACATGATCAACCCGTTCCTGCTGGCCCGTCAGCACTGGCGTGCGCCGGAGTATCTCCACCCCAGCCTGGAACCAGCCCTGAAGGAGACCCAGGGCGTGGTGGTCTTCCATGAGCAGGTGCTCAAGATGGTTGCCGAGACCACCGGCGTCACCCTGGCTCAGGCCGACGAGGTACGAAGGGCTCTTGGCTCCTCCCAAGGTCAGCTGGACGTCGAGGCATGGTGGCGGCCGGCAGCGACGGCCCGGGGGTATGCCCCGGCCGCCGTTGACCGGATCTGGGAGGTTCTCACAGCGTTCGCCTCCTTCGGGTTCTGCAAGGCCCATGCGGCAGCGTTCGCGTTGCCCACCTATCAGTCGGCCTGGCTCAAGGCTCATCATCCGGCAGCTTTCCTGTCCGGAGTGCTCACCCATGACCCCGGCATGTACCCCAAGCGGCTGATCCTGGACGACGCACGCCACCTGGGCATCACGATCCTGGGGCTGGATGTCAATGCCTCGGACGAGAGCTACCGGGTGGAACGAGTAGCGCCGTGGGAGCAGACAGCAAGCGACCGTGACATGGCTGACGACCCCGTTGAGCGGCAGTCGGCTGAGTGGCAGTCGGTCTCCGACCTGCCCGATGGGCGGGCTTATGGCATCCGGTTGTCCCTGGCCGATGTCAAGGGCATCAGTGACGCTGAGGTGCAGCGCGTGGTGGCCGGCCAGCCCTACTTCACCCTCGCCGACTTCTGGCACCGCGGCCAGGTCAGCCGTCCGGTGGTCGAGCGGCTGGTCATGGCCGGGGGATTCGACTCGATCTACGGTCTCAACGGCAGCAGCGGGCTCGGCGGGGTCACCGGTGGCAGCGGTACGACCGGGCGACGTGGCCGGGTGACCCGGCGCGACCTCTTGTTGCATGTGGCCGAACTTGACCGGTGGTCCCGTTCGGTGCGCCGATCCGGTCGCAGGGTGACCACCCGGACGCCCAGGTCCACCGCTGCCAACGCTGCCGCTGGTGCCCGTGAGGCAATGCCGGTGCGAGCGACCACCGCGCAGATGCGTGATGTGCGGCTTCTGGCTGCGGCCCAGTCCCAGGGCGCGGCACCCGTCACACCGGCTGGGGCCCAGCATGCTCAGCTTGCCCTCGACCTGGGGGATGCCCCTGAGCTCACCACGGCTACCGGCCTGCCCGAGATGACAGGCCCTGAACGGGTCCGGGCCGAGCTGGACATCCTCGGGCTGGACGCCAGCGCTCACATCATCGACTTCTACGCCCCGATGCTGGAGGCGCTCGGAGTGGCCCGGTCCGATCAGCTGCTCGGACGACGTAGCCGCTCCGAGCTATGGGTCGCCGGTGTCAAGGTTGCCACCCAGACACCACCGGTCCGCTCCGGTCGACGCGTGGTGTTCCTGACCCTTGACGACTCGACCGGCCCGGTCGACGCAACGTTTTTCGAGGATGCCCAAGGCCCTTATGCGACCACGGTCTTCCACTCCTGGATGCTGCTGGTCCGCGGGATCCTGCGACGGACGGGGCCCAGGGGGGTCTCCCTGCGTGCGACCGGGGCGTGGGAGCTGTCCAGGTTGTGGGATGCCTGGAGCCAGGGGGGGCTTGAGGCAGTGCACGAGGCCCTGTCCGAGGCCGATGGCCAGGACGTCGAGGGGGAGCGGGCAGGCCGGGGCCAGACATCAGGCAGGGACGGATCCCGCACCCGGGTGCTGGTGCACGCCTCGGGCTTCAGGCAGTCGCCCTACGCGGACGTCAAGCCTGCCGGCGGCGATGTCAGAGACTCCCGCAAGCTGCCCGGGGAAGGTCGCGCGGTTCCCACGCAGGGGCAGGAGGGGACCCCGCCGCGCAAGCTGTGGCACGCCAGCCCCGGAAGCTCAGGGCGCTAGGGTGGAGACGACCCGAGCGTCACCGCAGTCGCCCCGTCAGGCTCGTTGCCCGCCGGCGACCACCCGTACCAGAGGAGCCTTGCCGTGGCTGATGAAGGCCGACGTAGTAGTCGTGGCGACGTCGAGACCTCGGAGCGCACCTCAGCTGTCTGGGAGTCCCTGCGTGCCGTCGTGGTCGAGCGCGAGCAACAGCTCGGCCGCCGTCTGCGCGTCGTCGACCTCGGCGGTGGTACCGGCGGCATGGCCGTTCCGCTGGCCCAGCTCGGTCACCATGTCACGGTCATCGACCCCAGCCTCGATGCTCTGGCCTCGCTCTATCGCCGGGCTGGAGACTCCGGAGTTGCTGAGCGGGTCGTCGCAGTGCAGGGCGATGCGGCAAACCTGCTCGAGGTGCACCCCGACGCCGATGCTGATCTCGTGTGCTGCCATGGCACGCTCGAGTTCGTCGACGACCCGGCGGCGACCCTGCGATCGGTTGCCGGCGTGCTCGCCGATGGCGGATACGTCAGCCTCGTGGTGGCCACCCGCATCGCCGCTGTGCTCGCCCGGGCGCTCGCCGGGCAGTTCGCTCAGGCTCAGTGCGCGCTCACCAGCGACGATGGTCGCTGGGGCCCCGCGGACCCATTGCCACGGCGTTTCGACGCGGCTGGAGTCACCGCGCTCGTTGAGGGCGCCGGACTGGCTGTCGTCGACATCCATGGAGTGCGCATCTTCAGTGACCTCGTACCTGCCGCCTATCTCGACTTTGACGCAGACCGGGCGGCGCTGCTCAAGCTGGAGCAGACTGCCTCCCGTCATCCCGACTACGCGTTCCTGGGGCAAATCGGTGCAGCTCTTCACGTGCTGGCCCGCCGCAGCTGAGCCGCCGCGTTCCGGCGCTCAACGGGCAAGGCCCCTCTCTGCGCCCCCGCCTGCTGATCACCAGACCGGGTCGCCGCGATGAGCCGGCGTCAGTACGCCGTGCCCGAACGCCAGGACGAGCAGGTTCCCGACGATGAGGGCTGTTCGATCCTGCACGTGGATATGGACGCGTTCTACGCGCTGGCGTCCCTGCTCAGCCGGCCCGAGCTCAAAGGCACGCCCGTGATCATCGCCGGCGGCGGCAACCGCGGGGTCGTTCTCTCGGCAACCTACGAGGCACGCGCGTTCGGGGTGGCGTCGGCGATGCCGATCGCCCGGGCCCGCCGCCTGTGCCCGCAGGCAACCGTGGTGGCTCCTGACTACGCGCGCTACGAGCGCATCTCCGCGGCCGTCATGGCGGTGTTCGCCAGTGTGACCCCGGTGGTCGAGCCGCTGTCGCTGGACGAGGCGTTCCTCGATGTGTCCGGCGCCCGGCGCCGGCTCGGCACACCACGTCAGATTGCCCAGGGGATCCGCGACACGATCGCCGACGAGCAGGGCATCACCTGTTCGGTCGGGGTGGCCACCACCAAGTTCATCGCGAAGCTCGCGTCGGGTCTGGCCAAGCCTGACGGGCTACTCGTCGTTCCGGAGTCCGAGGTGGTCGGATTCCTTCACCAGCTGCCGGTGGGCGCCCTGTGGGGCGTCGGGGAGCGCACGGAGGAGGTCCTGCAGCGACTGGGGCTGCGCACTGTGGCCGACATCGCCCATACGCCGGTCGATACGTTACGTAGGGCCCTCGGGGACAACGCAGGGCCTGCGCTGTACGAGCTTGCCTGGGGCCGCGACTCACGCTCGGTGATGCCCACCCGTCGTGAACGCAGCATCGGAGCGGACGAGACGTTCTCCTTTGACGTGGACGACCCGGCATACATCCACCGGGAGCTGCTCAAGCTCAGCGACCGCACGGCGGCCCGGGTACGCGCGGCGGGCATGGTGGGACGAACGATCTCGATCAAGGTGCGCTTCTCCGACTTCACCACGATCACCCGTTCCAGGACTCTGCGTGACCCGACTGACGTCAGCCGCGACATCTACGCGACGGCGCGGGCGCTTTATGACGGGCTGGGTCTGCAACGGGCCCGCCTGCGCCTGGTCGGGGTCCGGATGGAGGGCCTTCTGGACTCTGCCGTGGCACCCGTACAGGGCCTGCTCGACGCACCCGAGCACGGTTGGCGAGACGCCGATCGGGCAGTTGACCAGGCCAGTGCCCGATTCGGTGCCGGCGCCGTTCGGCCGGCCAGTTTGGTCGAAGGTGAGCGGTCGGCTACCACTCCGCTGCGCGGGGACATATCCTGAGCACGGTAGAAAGCACGAGGTTGAACCAAGCGTCACACAACGCCGGTTTCTGGCAGGCCAACCGGCATCGCGGGACGAAGTTGTCATAGAGTTGAGCCGCCCACGGGAGGTCGAAGGTGCCGCTTTCAGAGCACGAGCAACATCTGCTCGAACAGATGGAACAAGCGCTGTATGCCGAGGATCCAAAGTTTGCCTCGCAGATGCAGGGTTCCGCTGCGCGCGCCCGCCTGCGCCGGGGGATCGCGATCGGGGCCGGGGGCATCATCGTTGGTCTCGGGTTGGTCGTGCTGGGCGTGGCGACCGAGTCCATCTTGTGGGGGGCTATCGGCTTCGCGTTGATGGTGGGCGGCGTCGCCTACGCGATCAGCCCTCCCAAGGTGCCGAAGGCCACGCTGGGGACGGTCACCGAGGATGGGTCGGTGCGTGCCCACGACTCCGAAGGCCGTCCGGGCAAGCAGCGCAAGAACAAGAAGACCAATGCGAACAAGCAGCCGCTCCGCCGTCGGATCGAGGACCGCTGGGATCGACGTCGGGACTCCGGCCAGCAGTGACACCGGCCGCACCACTACGGCAGGCTGAGCAATGCGGGGGGTTTCTAGGCGGTTGCCATCACGCCGATCACCCATGTGGTAGCAACTGCTAGACCGGCCAGGAGCTCAATACCCATGCTCAGCGCAATGGCCTTCAACGCGTGTTTGGTGGCCGGCCAGGCCGTGCCATGGGAGCCCAGTTTGACCCGCTCGGCCAGGTAGACACCAAGCGCGAAGCCCACGAACGCCCCGACGACCGGGATGACGAAGTAGCCCAGGATCCCCAGCCCTACCCCGGCCAGAGTGCTGGAGGTCGTGACACCGGCTTTGGCCATCCGTCGCCCTGGCAGGAGGTACTGAAGCAGCACGCCCGCCAGGGTCAGAACCGTCGCGATAGCGAACACGGCCCAGCCGCCAGGAGTCTGTGCCTCAAGAGCCCAGATCAGCACGGCCGCCCACATGAGGAGGAGGCCCGGGAGCAGGGGCAGGACGATTCCGACCAGTCCGACCAGCATCATCAGCCCTACGACAACGGTGACCCCGTCCATCGCGAGATCAGCGGGGCGCGACGTTCAGCATGCCGGGTGTGAGCGCGCCAGCTTCTGGCGGGCTACCACCTACTGTGCGTCCGCCTCGGCGCCGACCGGCGTCGGAGTCAGACGGTCAGTCTCGTCCTGGATGTTCGTCGACAGGCCCTGCAGCTTGGGCAGGTGCTCGCGACCGTGGTGCGCGCAGAACAGCAGCTCGCCACCCGAGCTGAGGCGGGCGCGTACATACGCTCGGGCGCCACAGCGGTCGCAGCGGTCGGCCGCGGTCAGAGTCGGTGCCAGTGCAGTTGTCACGTCAGCCATCCTTTTCGTCGTAGTGGGCGCCTTTTCGGTCCTACCTGGTGTCGCAGTCTGTCGGTATCCGTGGTGATCCTTGGCTCTTGGTGATACTTCCTAGACGCTTGCCGAGTGTTTTGCGTTGTGGGCACACCCATTCGCCGGTTGTAACAGTCAAACACGAAGATTGCTTCCCGATGTCCATTCTGACCTCATCTGGCCAGTTTCATGGCGTGTTTCACTCCCGGCGCAATGCCCCACAGGCCTGTTGCCGGGTCCTTCCGCGTGCCTGTGCCGTCTGTGTCGGTGCGGGGCGATAACCTGCAAGCGAGTTCGAGCTCGGCTCAGGCCGACGTTTCCGTCCCGCTGAAAGGATGTCCGTGGCCATCGCCACCCGCACGAGCAAGACCGCAGGCGCCTCTGGCGGCACCCCTGGCAGGAGCCCGAAGTACGCCCGTTCGGCCGACCCGGGCTCACCGAGCACTGAGTCACCGAATTACATGGCACGGCACCTCCAGGTCCTCGAGGGCCTCGAGGCGGTTCGCAAACGGCCGGCGATGTATATCGGCTCGACCGACTCCCGCGGGCTCATGCACTGCGTCTGGGAGATCATCGACAACTCCGTTGACGAGGCGCTGGCGGGGGTGTGTGACCACATCGAGGTGGCGCTGATGGCTGACGGGTCGGTGGTGGTCCGGGACAACGGGCGAGGCATTCCGGTCGACATGGAGCCGCGCACCGGCCTTTCGGGCGTCGAGGTGGTTTTCACCAAGCTGCATGCCGGCGGCAAGTTCGGCGGCGGCTCCTACACGGCTTCGGGGGGTCTGCACGGCGTGGGCGCCTCGGTGGTCAACGCGCTGTCCTCCCGCCTGGACGTCGAGGTGGACCGTGGGATGAAGACCCACGCGATGAGCTTTCGCCGCGGTGAGCCGGGCATCTTCGACGACATCGGGGGCGTCAAGACCCCTGATGCCGGCTTCACGCCATTTGTCGACAACAGCGAGCTGCGGATCATCGGCAAGGTGGGCCGTGGCAGGACCGGGAGCAGAGTCCGCTACTGGCCCGATCAGCAGATCTTCCTCAAGGACGCGGCGTTCAGCTACGACGACCTGGCATCCCGGGCACGCCAGACGTCATACCTCATCCCCGGCCTGACCATCATCATCCGAGACCAGCGCGGGCTGCCTGGTACCCCTGGTGAGGAGGGACCGCACGAGGAGACCTTCCTTCACCAGGGTGGCATCAGCGAGTTCGCCGAGTACCTGGCGATCGACCCGGCGCTGACCGATGTGTGGCGCCTGCAGGGGTCCGGGACGTTCCACGAGAACGTGCCCGTGCTCGACGAGCGGGGACGGATGACGCCAACCGATCTCGAGCGCGAGTGCCATGTCGACGTCGCGTTGCGGTGGGGGACCGGGTACGACACCAAGACGGTCTCGTTCGTCAACATCATTGCCACGCACAAGGGCGGCACCCACATGGCCGGCTTCGAGCAGGCGATGCTCAAGGTCTTCCGCCGGCAGCTGGAGGCCAACGCGCGACGCCTGAAGGTCGGCTTGGACAAGGTCGAGAAGGACGACATTCTCGCGGGCCTGACCGCCGTCGTCACGGTGCGGCTGGCCGAGCCGCAGTTCGAGGGCCAGACCAAGGAGGTGCTGGGCACCTCCGCGGTGCGCGCCATCGTGGCCAAGGTCATCGAGAAGGAGCTGACCACGATGCTGACCTCGACCAGACGGGGCGCGAAGGTCCAGGCGTCGATGCTCCTGGAAAAGGTCGTCGCCGAGATGAAGTCGCGGATCAGTGCCCGGCAGCACAAGGAGACGCAACGCCGAAAGAACGCCCTGGAAACCTCCTCGCTGCCCGCCAAGCTGGCCGACTGCCGCAGCAGTGACGTCGAACGGACCGAGCTGTTTATCGTCGAGGGTGACAGCGCGCTCGGCACCGCGAAACTGGCCCGCTCTTCCGATCACCAGGCACTGCTGCCCATTCGAGGCAAGATCCTCAACGTCCAGAAGGCATCGCTGGCCGACATGCTCAAGAACGCCGAGTGCGCCGCGATCCTGCAGGTGATCGGCGCCGGTTCAGGCCGCTCGTTCGACCTCGCTGCCGCGCGCTACGGCAAGGTCATCATCATGACGGACGCCGATGTCGACGGCGCCCACATCAGGACCCTGCTGCTGACCCTCTTCTTCCGCTACATGCGACCTCTGGTCGAGGACGGCCGCGTCTTTGCCGCTGTCCCGCCGTTGCACCGGATCGAGGTGATCAACGCCGGCGGCAAGAAGAACGACCTCCTCTACACGTACAGCGAGGCCGAGATGCGTCAGGTGATCACCTCACTGGAGAAGAAGGGCCGCAAGGTCAAACAGCCGCTGCAGCGTTACAAGGGTCTGGGTGAGATGGACGCGGACCAGCTGGCGGAGACGACGATGGATCCTCGGCACCGCACGCTGCGACGGGTGACGCTCAAGGATGCCGAGGCCGCTGAGGGAACGTTCGACCTTCTCATGGGCAACGACGTCGCTCCTCGCAAGGACTTCATCATCGACTCCGCCGCGGAGCTTGACCGTCAGCGCATCGACGCCTGAGCCGTGCTCGTCAGTCTGCTCAGTGCGGCGTGTCCGGACCGATATCTGACCTGAGGTGAGGCGGGGAGGAGAGACTCCACTCATGTGCTTCTCCAGCGACCAGCGGCCACCCGAACCACCCAGGACCAGTGATGTGGGCGATCACGGGTCTCTGGTGCTGACGGCGGCCGACGGCAACCGTCTTTCAGCGTTCGAGGCGGTGCCAACGACCCCCCGCGGAGCGAGCCTGGTGCTCTTGCCGGATATCCGGGGGATGCACGCTTTCTATACCGACCTTGCCCTGTGCTGTGCCCAGGCCGGCATCGACACGGTTGCCATCGACCCCTACGGACGCACCGCCGGGCTTACTGGGCGCGATGACGACTTCGAGTACGCCGAACATGCCAGCAGGTTGATCCCGGAGCAGGTGCTGGCCGACGCGCAGGCTGCAGCATCGCGCCTTGCGGAGCGCAGCGACAATCCGGTCTTCACTCTCGGCTTCTGCATGTTCGGCGGCCAGTCGTGGCGCCTGGCCTCCACCGACCTCCACCCGGCCGGATCGATCGGCTTCTACGGCCGGCCGTCCACCGTCGAAGACGTCCTGGGCGAACTCACGGCTCCTTTGCTGATCCTGGCTGCCGGCGATGACAAGGCCACCTCACCCCAGGAGAATGCCGCCTTCACCACAGCCCTGGACGAAGCCGGCGCTGTGCACGACTACGTTCTCTACCAGGGTGCGCCGCATTCGTTCTTCGACCGGGCGTTCGAGCAATGGCAGCCAGAGTGCACGGACGCGTGGGTTCGGATCCTCGGCTTCATCGACCGCAATCGCTGATCACGGACCATCGCCAGGCGCGCACCGGTTCCTTGCCGCAGGACTCTGGACGATCATCGCCGTCCGGACGACGCACCGCCACGACATCCCACTGGCGACCATCAACGTGACTGACCCGGCACCGCCAGGTGTTCTCGCGATCAGGAAGCGGCTCGGCGGTCGTCGAGAGGGCCAGCAGTCCGGGCTCCCGGATCTGGTGCCTCAGCACAGACTCGGCCGCCTGTCCGGCGGCGGTCAGGTGGCTTCGGCCCCGGTCGTGGGCTCCGCCCAGCAGCTCAGGCGGGAGCTCTTCGCGTGTCGCCGCATCGAGCAGCGCGACGGCTGAGGCGCTCGAGAGCCGGGCAAGGGTCTGGCCGTGGGGCAGCACCACGCCGGTCGGGGCGAAGCGATGGCCACCGGTGTGCGAACACTCCCACACCTGGCCGGGACGCTGCGCTGCTGCCTGCAGAGCCACCGGACGCCCCCGCACCGAGCAACAGACGTCGCGTCTGGAGTTGGTGCAGATCATCAGGACGGGACCTGGGGAGTATCTGAGCTCGGGCAGGGTGTCCCTGACCGTCTCCGGATCATCACGGCCCGGCAGGGCCATGGTCAGTCGCGTCAGCCTCGCCGGGTCCTCGATGTCGGCCTCGAGCAGCCAGGGGGTGCCGCTCAGCGCCCCGGCGACGTAGACCCTCTGGGTGCGGGCGGTGGCAGAGTCGCTGCTGGGCAGGTCAGGATGGGTGCCAGGGCGGCGGATAAGGATGAACCTCCCAGAGGCCTCCCGGCAGCTTTGGTCAAGTTCACGGCCGAGGTTCGGATCGAGGTGGGACTGGGTCGCGGCCCTGGCGCCCCACGGGCCGTTCTGCTCCAGCGCCACCCAGAACAGCGCCGACGGGGCGGTGCCAAGAGCCGACGCGTGCGCTTCGTCCCAGATCACCGAACAGGCATCGGGTCTGCTGCGACCGTGTTGTCCGACCGCAGCGTCGCTCACTCCTTGCCCGCCGGGAACTCGGGCGTTGTCTCCAGATCCAGCGACAGTGCCAGCTCCTCTGTCGTGGTTTCGGGCGCAGCGGGCGAGGATATGACCTGAGGCTCGGCCAGCGGCCCGGCGATGGCGCCGATGGGTGTGGCCGCCGGGAGGCCGGAGCCGTCGCGCTTGCCGGTGGCTTCGGGAAGCTCGAGAGCGACCCCGTTCGCGGCTGCGGCCCTGGCCGGGCTGCCGCCGACCCATCCGAGGATCAGGGTGTCCTCTCCGCGAAGGAAACGATGGCACCGGACGCCGCCGGTGGCGCGACCCTTGGCCGGGTACTCGGCGTACGGGGTGACCTTGAGCGAGCCAGCCTCCGTGCCGGGCAGTGCACCCGAGGAACCACTGGAGGTGACCACCAGGTTGGGCGCCTCGGGATCGATGGCGCCGAAGAACACCGCGTGGGCACCGGTCGCCAGCTTGATGCCGGCCATGCCACCGGCGGTGCGACCCTGCGGGCGCACGAAGGACGCCGGGAAGTGAAGCAGCTGGGCATCGGAGGTGACAAACACGAGGTCCTCTGCTCCGGTACGCAGCTCGACAGCACCCACCACCTCGTCTCCCGGCCTGAGGCTGATGACCTCCCAGTCGTCCTTGTTGCCGGGGTAGTCGGTTGTCACGCGCTTGACAACGCCCTGGGCGGTCCCGACGGCGAGGCCCGGCGACTGCGGCACCAGCGATGCCAGGACCAGCGGCTGCTCGCCCTTGGGAAGGTCGACGAAGGCGGCAAGCGGCGCGCCGCCGGACAGTGACGGGGTGCCGTTGGTAGGTGGCAGGATGGGCAGGTCCAGGGCCGCGAGCCGGATCATCCGCCCTCGTGAGGTGATCAGGCCGACATGGCCACGGACGGTGGTCTGCACGGCGGCGATCACCACATCGTGCTTGTGCCGGGCGCCCTGGCCCGGGAGTGCCTCGACATTGGTGGTGCGCGCCATCAGGCCGGTGGAGGACAGGAGCACCCAGCAGGGGTCGTCGGTGAGCTCGAGCGGCGTTGCGGAGGTGACCTGTTTGCCGGCGGACTCCAGCAGCACGGTGCGACGCGGTGTCCCGTGCGCCTTGGCGACCTCGGCCAGCTCGTTCGACACCGTCTTCAGGAGCAGTCTCTCGTCACCCAGGATGGCGCGTAGTGCCTCGATCTGGCGCTCCAGCTCTGCCTTCTCGGACTCGAGCTCGACCCGGGAGAACTTGGTCAGCCGGCGAAGCTGCAGGTCGAGGATATAGGTGGCCTGCGGGTCGGACAGGTCGAAGACGTCCATCAGCCGGGCCTTGGCGATGGCGGCGTCGTCCGAGGCCCGGATGACCTGGATGACCTCGTCGATGTCCAGGATCGCGATCAGCAGACCCTCGACGAGGTGCAGCCTCTCCTCGCGCTTGCGCAGGCGGTAGGCGCTGCGACGGCGCACGACGTCGTGCCGGAACTCGACGTAGACCCGCAGCAGGTCTTTCAGACCAAGGGTGCGCGGCTGGCCGTCGACCAGTGCGACGTTGTTGATGCCGAAGTTCTCTTCCATCGGGGTGAGCTTGAAAAGATGCTCGAGCACTGCCTGCGGGGAGAATCCACCTTTGATCTCGATGACCAGCTGCAGGCCGTGCTTGCGGTCGGTCAGGTCCTTGACATCGCTGATGCCTTGAAGCTTCTTGGACTGGACCAGGTCCTTGATCTTCTCGATGACCTTCTCAGGCCCTACGAGGTACGGCAGCTCGGTGACGATGATGCCCATCTTGCGGGGGGTGACGTGATCGATCCGGGTCGTCGCGCGGGTCCGGAAGGACCCTCGTCCGGTGAGGTAGGCGTCCCGGATTCCTTCCAGGCCGACAATCTTGCCGCCACAGGGCAGGTCGGGTCCGGGCACGAACTTCATCAGGTCGTCCAGCGAGCATTGCGGGTTGGCAATAAGGTGGCGAGCCGCGCCGATGACCTCGACCAGGTTGTGCGGCGCCATGTTGGTGGCCATGCCGACCGCAATACCGCTGGCACCGTTGACCAGCAGATTGGGAAAGGCCGCCGGCATCACCCCGGGCTGCATCAGCTGATCGTCGTAGTTGGGGACGAAGTCGACGGTCTCCTCGTCGAGGCCCTCGGTCATCAGCATCGCGGCCCGGGCCAGCCGTGCCTCGGTGTAGCGGGCCGCAGCCGGCCCGTCGTCCAGCGACCCGAAGTTACCGTGGCCGTCCACCAGCGGTAGCCGCATCGTGAAGGACTGGGACATCCGGACGAGTGCGTCGTAGATGGAGCCGTCACCGTGCGGGTGGTACTTGCCCATGACCTCGCCGACGACCCGGCTGCTCTTGACGTGTCCGCGCTCGGGGCGAAGCCCGAGCTCGTTCATGCCGAAAAGGATTCGTCGCTGCACCGGCTTGAGCCCGTCACGGGCGTCCGGCAGTGCGCGGGAGTAGATCACCGAGTAGGCATACTCCAGGAACGCCCCCTGCATCTCTTCCTCGACGTCGATGTCCACGATCCGCTCGGTGAAGTCTGCCGGGGGCGGTGGGGATGCTGACGTGCGACGGGCCATGCTCGGGGGTTCTCCTTGAGATCAGTGCAACGGTTGCGGGCAGTGGTTCACCGCACCGGGCCGGTGCGTGGCCGAGGCGCCGCGGCCACGTCACCGGCTGAGTGTGCGTGGCTTCGAGACGAACACGATATGCAGGTCAATACAGTATCTTCGCCCCATTCCGCACCCGGCCTGCCCCCGACGCGCCGGGGCCCGGCTCCGACAAGGTCGCCCTCGCCGGCCGGGCCCGGACACGCTCACCCCCGCCGGTGCGCGGGCCGGACGAGGCCGACCCGCGGTGCCGGGTTCAGACGAGATCACCCATGAGCTTGTCGGCCAGCGACAGTACTGCCTCACGGGCGTCCTGTGGCGAGCGGGCCGCCCGTGCCGCTGCGGCCATCGCCGTGCAGGTGCTCAGGTCGTGGGTCCGCAGTGCTGCCCGGACGGCCGGCACCCGGGTCGGAGCCATCGACAGACTGCTGACGCCCAGCCCGGTGAGGACCAGGGCCAGCAGCGGGTCGGCCGCCGCCTCACCGCAGACGCCGATGTGTTTGCCCTGGTCGCGGCCGCCGTCACAGGCTGCGGCAATAAGGTCGAGCACCGCGGGCTGCCAGGGGTCCAGCAGCGTGGCCAGCTCGCCCTGCATACGGTCGGCGGCGAGGGTGTACTGGGCCAGGTCGTTGGTGCCGATGCTTGCGAAGTCGACCTCAGCCAGGACATGGCGAGAACGCAGGGCGGCTGCGGGGATCTCGATCATCACGCCTGCCACGGGAAGCCCATGTTCACGCACCCGACGGGCGAACCAGGCGGCCTCCTCGGCCGTGGCCACCATCGGCGCCATGACCCGAACGTCCGCTCCGGTGGCGCCAGCCGCCACGCCCAGGGCGGTGAGCTGGGTATCCAGCAGGTCCGGGCGCTCGGCTGACAGCCGCAGGCCGCGCCGGCCCAGGGCAGGGTTGTCCTCGGGGCCGAGGTCGGCGAAGGCCAGCGGTTTATCGGCTCCGGCGTCAAGGGTCCGCACGACTACCCTCCGTGTGCCGAAGGCCTCGAACACCTGGGTGTAGACGGCGACCTGGTCCTCCAGGGACGGGGCGGTCTTCTGATCCAGGAACAGAAACTCGGTGCGGAACAGCCCGACCCCTTCGACATCGAGCTTGCCGGCTCGCTCGGCATCAGCGGCGGTGCCGATGTTGGCCAGCAGAGCGACCGGATGCCCGTCGCTGGTCGCGCCGGGACCGGAGATCGCT
Source organism: Actinomycetales bacterium (assembly GCA_038236535.1). Lineage (GTDB taxonomy): Bacteria > Actinomycetota > Actinomycetes > Actinomycetales > Dermatophilaceae > UBA4719. Next base: position 60,005 of record JBBRZQ010000002.1, on the reverse strand, counting down.
CCCAGAGCCTTGGCCCGGCGCTCGCTGCGCTCGACCAGGTCGGCCTGGGTGTCGGGATCGGGGTCGACGAAGACCTCGCCGGTGGAACCGTCGACGGCCAGCACCGTGCCGGCAGCGATGGCGACCGCACGAGGGAGCTGGACAACCGCGGGAATACCCATCTGTGCGGCCAGGATCGCGGTGTGGCTGGTGGGACCGCCCGACTGGGTGACGATGGCCAGAACCAGGTCGCGCTTCAGGCTGGCCGTCTCTGCCGGGGCAAGGTCGTTGGCCACGATCACGGACGGCTCGGTGAGCTCGGGAACGCCCGGGTCCTCGACCCCGAGCAGCCTGGCCACAGCCCGGTCCCGGACATCGCGCAGATCAGTGACCCGTTCGGCGAGGTAGCCGCCGGCGGCGCTGAACATGGCGCAGTACTCCTCTGTCGCGGCGTCCACGGCCGTGGAGGGGCCGCTTCCACTGGCCAGATGCTTGTCGGCCGCGCTTGCCAGGCCCGGGTCACGGGCCATCATCGCGGTGGCCGTCAGGATCTGCTCGGCCGTGGGGTCGGCCCGCCCGGCGAGGTCGTCAAGGGTTCGGGCCACCGACTCGAGCACCTCACGGACCAACTTGCCGGCCTCAGCCGCGTCGGCAGGAGCAGGTTCATGCTCCGGTGGCCGGACGGGTGGGCGTACCTGAACCACCGGCCCGACAGCGATGCCGGGGGAGACGCCGATCCCGTGACGGGTGTCTTTGGCCGACATCTCGCTCACTCCTGTGCGTCGAGGTCGCGTGAGAGCAACTCCACCAGCCCGTCGAGGGCGGCCTCAGCGCCGTCGCCCTCGGCGGTGAGGAGAACCTGCTCACCGTGCTTGGCACCCAGAGCCATGACACCGAGGATGCTGCGTGCGTCCACTGGCTCCTCGCCCGCCTTGCTGATCTGGACGGCGAGGCCTGTCGCGGTCGTCGCCTGGACGAACAGCGCGGCAGGTCGGGCGTGCAGGCCAACCGCTGAGGCGATCGTGACGGTGCGTTGTACCTGTGACATGAGGATCCCTTTGGTTGGTTTCATAGGTGCAGCTGGTCGGTGTCGAGCAGGTATCACGGCATCTGGTCGAAGTGCCTGAGCCGCCTGGCCTGAGCTCGGGTGTGGGTCCGAGCGTAGTCAGGCACAGGCGGCAGCTCGGCTGTGGGTCCGAGCCTAGTCAGGCACAGGCGGCCTGCTGCGTCAGGCCGGGACAACCTCGGCAGTGTCGGCCTCGGCAGTGTCGAGGTCGGTCTTGACCGGACCGGGGCCTGCGGCCTTCAGGGCTATCACCGCAGCAGCGGTGATCACAGCGCCGATCACGACCGCAAGCAGGAAGAGCAGCGGGTTACCGATCAGCGGCAGGACCCAGATGCCTCCGTGCGGTGCCAGCAGGGTGTTGCCGAAGACCATCACGAGGCCACCGGCAACGGCGGATCCGGCCATGCACGACGGGATCACCCGCAGCGGATCGGCGGCGGCGAACGGAATGGCGCCCTCGGTGATGAACGAGGCACCGAGCAGCCAGGCGGCCTGCCCGTTCTCCCGCTCGGGCTCGCTGAAGAGCCGCCGGCGGATCGTGGTGGCCAGGGCAAGGCCCAGGGGCGGGGTCATCCCGGCTGCCATGACGGCTGCCATCACCTTGAGGTTCGTGCTCCCGGTGGTGCCGGCCGCGGCAACCAGGCCGGTCGTGGCAAACGTATAGGCGACCTTGTTGACCGGCCCGCCCAGGTCGAAGGCCATCATCAGGCCCAGGATGACCCCGAGCACGACGAGGTTGGTGCCGGTGAGCCCGTTGAGCCAGGAGGTCAGGGCGTCGGTCAGGGCCTTGAGCGGACGCCCGAGCACGACGATCATCATGAAGCCGGTGAACAGCACCGAGAGCAGCGGGATGACGACGACGGGCATGATCCCGCGCACTCCCTTGGGGACCTTCCAGCGACTGATCCAGAGGGCGGTGAAGCCGCCGATGAAGCCGGCAGCGATGCCGCCGAGGAAGCCGGCGCCGATGGTGAAGGCGAGGGCGCCGCCGACAATTCCGGGGGTGAGTCCCGGGCGGTCAGCGATCGCGAAGGCGATGAAGCCGGCCAGGATCGGTACCAGGAAGGCGAACGATGCGGCGCCGACCAGGAAGAGGAGAGCCGCCCAGTGCATTCCGTCGCCCGGGTTGAAGTTGGCGGCGATGTTGACGATGTGCGTCGGGTTCGGTTCGGGCGGGGGGATGAGCGAGTACAGCTTGGTGACGACGATCGGGCCGTCCTTACCACCGAAGAACTGAGCCAGCATGAAACCCAGGGCGATCATGATGCCGCCGGCAGCAACGAACGGGATCATGTAGCTCACACCCGTCATCAGCCACTGGCGGATATGGGCGCCGGTCGATGCCGTCTCGTTCACCTTGGTGGCCAGTCCGCCGGCCGGCGGGGGAGGTGAGCCCGCCGTTGCGGTGGTGGGGTTCGCGGCCTCTCGCTCGGCGGCGGCCACGGCCTGCGCGATGAGGCCTGGGCCGTCCGAGATGGCCTTCTTGACGTCCGTGTCGATCGTGGGCTTGCCGGCGAACCGGGCCCGCTCGCGGACCGGGACGCCCACGGCGAAGATCACTGCATCGGCGGCGGCGATGGTCTCGGGACTCAGCTTGTCGAACCCGGCAGAGCCCTGGGTCTCCACCTCGATTGTGTGGCCCGCTGCCTTGGCGGCCTGTTCGAGGCCTTCAGCGGCCATGTAGGTGTGGGCAATGCCGGTGGGGCAGGAGGTAACGCCGACGAACTTCATGGGTTCACGACCTCTCGGGTCACGACGTCCACCACGCCGGCCGCGTCGGGTGCCTTCATCAGGGACTCACGGAACTCGGTCCGCATGAGACGCCTGGCCAGGCTGGCCAGGATCTTGAGGTGGTCGTCGCCGCCGCCTTCAGGGGCCGCGATCAGGAAGATGAGAGTGGCGGGGCCGTCCTCGGCTCCCCAGTCGATGCCTTGCGGCGCGCGGCCGAAAGCCAGGGACGGCTCGGTGACGTAGGCGCTGCGGGCGTGCGGGATGCCGATACCTCCCGGCAGCCCGGTCGCCATCTGCTCCTCGCGCTTGCGGACGTCGGCGATGAAGCCGTCCAGGTCGGTGACCCGCCCCTCGTCGGCCAGGGCTTGGGCGAGGACGCGGGTCGCCGCGTGGCGGTCAGCGGAGTCCAGGTTCAGAACGACGAGATTCTCGGTAATCAGTGCCATGGTGCGATTCCTTATCGGAGAAGGGACTTCAGTGCTTCAAAGGGAGAGTCAGATCGGGCTTGGTGGTCATCGAGACGGGTATGCCGGCGACGTCGGCGGGGGTGGGCATCTGGCTGCCGGGGAGGCTGACGGCTGCTGCACCCCAGGCGACGCCGGTGCACAACGCATCCTGCGGGCTGGACCCGCTGCCCGTCGCGTAGAGGTATCCAGCCAGCAGCGCGTCGCCCGCGCCCACCGTTGACAGCGGAGTCGAGACGGGTGCCACGGCGAGGGCGATCGCCGATGGTGAGACCAGCAGCGCGCCGTCACCACCCAGGCTGACCACGACCGTGCCGACGCCGCGGTTGATGAGCTCGAGCGCGGCGGTGAGCACGTCACCGACGGTGTCCAGCGAGCGGTCAACGAGCTCTTCGAGCTCCTCGAGGTTCGGCTTGATCAGGTCGGGGCCTGCCGCGACCGCCAGTCTCATGGGGGGGCCGGAGGCGTCGATCGCGACGCTCACGCCGGCGTCGCGGCAGCGGCTCACCAGGCCGGCATACAGCGCCTCGTCGACTCCGGGGGGAAGGCTGCCTGAGCCGACCAGCCAGCTGGGCTGATCCACCAGCGTGGCGACCGCGCCGGCGAGCAGGGCGTCGAGCTCTGCGCCGGACAGGGGAGGGCCGGGCTCGTTGATCTTGGTTGTCGTGCCGTCGGGCTCCACCAGGGCGATGTTTGCGCGGGTCGTGCCGCCGATCGGCACGATGGCTACCTCGATCCCAGCGTCCTCGAGAAGAACGGCCAGCAGACGTCCCTGAGGGCCACCGGCGGGCAGCACCGCCAGGGTCGGGGCCTTGTGGGCGGTGAGCGCACGGGAGATGTTGACTCCCTTGCCGCCCGGGTCGATCCGGCTGGCGGTGGCGCGCTGAACCTCGCCCCGCTGCAGGTCGGTGATGGATACCGTGCGGTCGACGCTCGGGTTCGGAGTCAGTGTGACGATCATGCCAGCACCACCTCCGGACCCTTTGCCTCGATCTCGGCGGCTGTCTCGGGATCCAGCCCGTCGTCAGTGATCACGGCGGCGATGTCGCCGAGCTCGGCAAAGCGGGCGAAGTGGTCGACGCCGATCTTCGAGTGGTCGGTCAGGACGACACTGCGTCGGGCGGCCGTGATCATGGCGTGTTTGGCAGATGCTTCGGACTGGTCCGGGGTGGTCAGGCCGCGCTCCACGGACAGTCCGTTGGTGCCGATGAAGGCGACGTCGACAAAGATGTCCTTCAGTGCATCGATGACCCAGGAGCCCACCGCGGCGAGGGTGCGGCCGCGGACCCGGCCGCCGAGCAGATACAGGGAGAGGTTCGGGCGCTGCGCCACTATCGTGGCGATTCCCAGGGAGTTGGTCACGATGGTGAGCTCGTGGTTGCGGGGGAGCAGCTCAGCCAGCCGCAGTGTGGTGGTGCCGGCGTCCAGCAGGATGGTGCCCTCGTCGGGCAGGTGGGGCAGCGCCGCCTTGGCAATCCGTTCCTTCTCTGCGACGTAGCGTTCTGCGCGAGCCTCGACGCCGGGCTCGAACCCGAGGCGCTCCACCGGGATGGCACCACCATGGACCCGGCGCAGGACTCCGTGCCGTTCGAGGATGGTCAGATCCCGTCGGACCGTCTCGGGGGTGACGTCCAGTGCCTCGGCAAGGGAGTTGACCTCGACCCGTCCCGCGGCGCGTGCCCGGTCAAGGATGTGCTGTTGGCGTTCCTCTGCATACATATGAAGTCTCCCGAGTGGCATCGGTTATTGAGACATGTATAGCGCCTCGGAGACGTCGATGTAAAGAGTTTCGAAGAAAAAACAACAGAAACAGACGTTTGGATGGATCTGATCACGGGTGGACGTGCCGACCGAATCGTCCGTAGTGAGCCACCTGGTCAAGGCCGCGCACTCCGCGCTTCAGGCTTGGGCTTCTCGGCGCCGGCATCGGGTAGCCAAGGGAGACCACCCCGACGATGTTGCGGTCGCGGGGAACCTCGAAGGCCTCGAAGACGTCCTCGTGGGTCTCGGGGGGTGTCCCGAAGAAGCATGCGCCCAATCCCTGGTCGACCGCGGTCAGCAGGATCAGCAGGGCCGCCATGCCGGTGTCGATGTCCCAGTAGGGAGCGGGCCAGCGCGCCTCGTCCAGGTCGGTCCAGCCCTTGTCCGGCTCGGCGTAGCGCCGCAGATAGGTGCCCTCGTCGGACAGGCACAGGATCAGCACGGGGGCGCTCATCAGGCCTGCCAGCCACGAGTCGGGCTCGTCGTCGAGATCGGTGGTGGCCGACCAGTAGGCCTGTCGTTCTTCAGGATCGGTGAGAACCAAGAAGTCCCAGCCCTGGCTGAAACCCGCACTTGGCGCACGGATCGCGTTGCCCAGCGCCGTGCTGATGACCTCGGCCGGCACGACGCGGTCAGGGTCGTAACGGCGGACCATGTGACGCTTGCGAATGACCTCGGAGAACTCCACGGGATCACTCTGTCACGGGTCGCCGCGCCACCGGGACGGACCGGGCCGGCCGGGTGCCCTCGGACACCCGGCCGGCGACGTCAGTCCTTCAGACCCGGGAAGTCGGACTCCCAGAACTCCAGCTTGCTGGCCCTGCCCACAGTGGTGTCTGTGGCATCAGGTCCGTGAATCGCCTGCTCGCGGCCGCGCAGCTCAACCCGGCGGATCTTGCCTGAGATGGTCTTGGGCAGCTCGGCGAACTCGATCCGGCGAATCCGCTTGTAGGGCGCGAGGTTGGTGCGAGCGTAGGCCAGGATCGACTGGGCCGTCTCTGCTGTTGGCGAGAAACCGGGCGTCAGCACGACGTACGCCTTCGGCACGGCAAGACGGGTCGGATCCGGTGAGGGAACCACCGCCGCCTCAGCGACAGCCGGGTGCTCGATCAGCACCGACTCGAGCTCGAACGGGCTGATCCGGTAGTCGGAGGCCTTGAAGACGTCGTCGGCCCGGCCCACATAGGTGATGTAGCCGCGCGCATCGCGGGAGGCGACATCGCCGGTGTGGTACGCGCCGTCGCGCATCGAGTCGGCGGTCTTCTCCACGTCGCCGTGGTAGCCGGCCATCAGGCCTACCGGGCGCCCGCCGGCGCCGGTGAGGCGCAGGCACAGCTCGCCCTCGGCGCCCTCACCGAGCCGCTCCTGACCGGTGGCCGGGTCGAGCAGGACCACGTCGTATCCGGGCAGCACGCGTCCCATCGAGCCGGGGACGACCTCCTGGCCAGGGCTGTTGCCGATCTGAGCGGTGGTCTCGGTCTGGCCGAAGCCATCCCGGATGACGATCCCGAGCCCGTCCTGGACCTGCTGGATGACCTCGGGGTTGAGCGGCTCTCCGGCGCCCACCATCTCGCGCAGGACGAGCTTGCTGCGCCACGGCGCCAGGTCCTGCTGGATCAGCATCCGGTAGACGGTCGGCGGGGCACAGAACGTCGTGACCGACTCCCGGGCCATCGTGGCGAGCAGTGAGGCGGCGTCGAAGCGCGGCTGGTTCACCACCAGGATCGTGGCCTCGGCGTTCCAGGGTGAGAAGAACGACGACCAGGCGTGCTTGGCCCACCCCGGCGAGGAGATGTTGAGGTGCACGTCCCCGGGCTGGAGGCCGACCCAGTACATCGTGGACAGGTGCCCGACCGGGTAGGACAGGTGCGTGTGCTCCACGAGCTTGGGCTGGGCCGTGGTGCCTGAGGTGAAGTAGAGCAGCAGGGTGTCGTCGCCCCCGGCCGCCACCGGAGGAACGAACCTGACGTCCGCGGAGAAGGTGGCAGCGCTGCGGGAGCCGCTGTATGAGAGCCAGCCGGGGACGGGGTCTCCGACGGTGATCCGGGTGTAGTCGCCGGGTACGTCATCGAACTTGCCGGCATCTCCGGACGCGCTCACCACGTGCACCACGTTGCCGCGGCTGATCCGGTCGTCCAGGTCGGCCGGGGTCAGCAGGGTCGTCGCGGGGATCACCACCACGCCGAGCTTGATACAGGCCAGCAGGGTCTCCCAGAGCTCGACCTGGTTGCCCAGCATCAGCAGCAGGCGATCGCCTTTGGCCGCGCCGATCGAGGACAGCCAGGCCGCCACCTGCGAGGAACGGGCCGACATCTCGGCGTACGTCACCGAGTGGCTGGACCCGTCTGCCTCGACGATCCGCAGGGCGGCACGGGGGCCGGTCGTGGCGTCCGCGGCCACCGTGTCGAACCAGTCAAGGGCCCAGTTGAAATCGGCAGGTCTGGGCGGTTCGTAGTTCGCCACTGCCCGGCCATAGTCCTTGCGCTGAGTCAGGAGGAAGTCTCGGGCACTGCGGAACTGTGCGTATGCGTCGGCCATGGCATGACCTTAGTCACGTATCCGGAATTCCGCCGTTCGAGATCACAGGGACCTGACACCCCTGATCTGCCATCCTGAACCTATGACTGATATGGACCTCCGCCCCAATGCCTATCCGGTGTGGTGGGAGGCCGATGTGGTGCTCCGGGACGGGTCGGTGGCCCATGTGCGACCCATCGTGCCCGGCGACGCAGACCGGGTTCGCCGCTTCCATGCCGGGCAGTCCGCCGAGTCGATCTACCTGCGTTTCTTCGCGCCGCTGAAGACGCTCAGCGACAAGGACGTCGCCCGCTTCACCCAGGTCGACTATGACTGGCGGGTTGCCCTGGTGGCCACGCTGAGGGACGACATCATCGGGATCGCGCGCTTCGACCGGCTCGACGCGACGACCGCCGAGGTCGCCTTCCACATCTCCGACCACCACCAGGGCAAGGGCGTGGGTTCGGTGCTGCTCGAGCACCTGGCAGCCATCGGCCAGGAGCGCGGCGTCGTCAAGTTCGTGGCCGATGTCCTGCCCCAGAACCGCAAGATGATCCAGGTTTTCACCGAGGCCGGGTATGACGTCGACTACCACTTCGACGACGGCGTGATCGCGGTGGCTTTCACGATCGAGCCGACGGCACAGTCCCAGGCGGTACGGCTGTCCCGCGAGCACCGTGCCGATGCCCTCAGCGTGCGCTCGTTGCTGTTCCCGGAGTCGATCGCGGTGATCGGCGCCAGCCGCCGGGTCGAGTCGGTGGGCCACCAGCTGCTGACCAACATCCGGGCCGGCGGGTTCACGGGCCGGGTCCATGCGGTCAACATCGAGGCCCGGCACGTGCAGGGGCTGGAGGCCCATTCGAGGGTCAGCGAGATCCCCGACCAGGTCGACCTGGCCGTGGTGGCGGTGCCGGCGGAGTCGGTGCAGCTGGTCATCCAGGACTGCGCAACGGCCGGCGTCAAGACCCTGCTCGTGGTGTCCGCCGGTTTCGCGGAGTCCGGGCCGGCGGGGTTACGCCGTCAACAAGACCTGTTGCGGACGGCACGGACCAACGGCATGCGGGTCGTCGGCCCCAACTCGTTCGGCGTCATGAACACCCATCCGGACGTCCGGCTGAACGCCACCCTGGCACCCGAGATGCCCCCCGCCGGGACCCTCGGCCTGGTCGCCCAGAGCGGAGCCCTGGGAATCGCGGTGCTTGCGCTCGCCGCCCGGCGCAACCTCGGCATCTCGGTCTTCGCCTCGGCCGGCAACCGGGTCGACGTGTCCGGCAACGACTTCATGCAGTACTGGATCGACGACGACGACACGCACGCGGTGGGCCTGTACCTGGAGTCGATGGGCAACCCGCGTAAGTTCTCCCGGATCGCCCGGCAGCTCGCCCTGCGCAAACCGGTGATCGTGGTGAAGTCCGGGATCAGCTCGTATGGCGTTCCGCCGGGCCACCGGGTCCGTCCCAGCAACGTGCCCTCGCGGGCTTTCGATGCCATGCTGCGCCAGGCCGGGGTGATCCGGGTCGAGAACGTTCACCAGCTGTTCGACGTGGCCCAGCTGGTGGTCCACCAGCCACTGCCGCGCGGTGACCGGGTCGCCATCGTCGGCAACTCTGATGCCCTCGGAAGTCTCACTGCGCAGGCCTGCGTCAGCTGGGGCCTGCGGATCACCCATGGTCCGGTCTCGCTGAAGGCCGAGGCCAGCGCCACGGAGTTCTCGGCAGTCCTCGAGGCAGCTTTCGCCGATGACTCGGTCGACAGTGTGCTGACCTGTTTCATCCCACCCCTGGTCACCTCCGGCGAGGATGTCGCCCGAGCCGTCGTCGACGCGGCCTCCGGCTCCGGAAAACCCTGCGGGGCAACCTTTCTCGGCATGGTGGGCGTTACCGACGCGTTGTCGGGCGGTGACCAGGACGTCGCGGGGAGCCCCCCTGACGGGGCCGGTCGCAGCCAGCGGCGGGCGATCCCGGCCTTTGCGATGCCGGAGGACGCGGTGCGGGCACTGGCCGCAGCCACCCGCTACGGCCAGTGGCGGGCCCGTGAACGAGGGGGTCCGGTCGATCCCGCAGGGCTGGACCTTGCCGCCGCTGAGAGCCTCATCGAGGGCGTCCTGGCCGACAGCCCGGAGGGTCGCAGGCTCACCCCGGCCGAGACCGTGACGCTGCTGGCGGCATACGGGGTGAAGCTCTGGCCTGCCATCCCGGTGACCACGGCAGACGAGGCGATCGCCGCCGCTGAACAGCTCGGGTACCCGGTGGTGGTCAAGTCGGTCTCGCCGGCCGTGCGGCACCAGCCGGGGCAGGCGGCCATGCATGTCGACCTGAGGAGTGAGGCCTCGGTGCGGGATTCCTTCGAAGCGCTCTCGGCCCGGCTGACCCCGCTGAATGCCGACGAGTTCGTCGTGCAGCGGATGGCAACCCCGGGGGTCGCCTGTGTCGTGCACACCTCGGAGGACCCCGTCTTCGGGCCCGCGGTCAGCTTCAGCATCGCCGGGCCGCCGACCGACCTGCTGGACGACATCGGGTACCGCATCCCGCCGCTGACCGACGTCGACGTCACCGACCTGATCTCCTCGGTGAAGGCCTCGCCCCTGCTGGACGGCTACCACGGCGCCACGCCGGTGGACCGGGTCGCGCTGGCCGACCTCATCGCCCGTGCCTCGGTGCTCGCCGACGGGCAGCCCGACGTGTCGATGCTGGACATCAACCCCGTTCTCTGCCATCCAGGCGGGGTCGACGTGCTCGGGGCCGAGATCATGGTGACGCCCTCGACGAAGCGGGCGGACACCGAACGCCGGGCCTTGATGTAGCACCGTGGCGCTCGCGCGCAGTCAGCGTGGCACGCCGTATCGGCGGCACAGTACGCAGCGGGACGGGGCATGGGCGAAGATGGGTCCCATGGGTGACATCGCCGACCAGATCACGACGCACAGACGTCCGCTTCCGAGCACGCTGACCAAGGACATCGAGCGCGCCGGATACTACCCGGCCCTCGTGGTGGACGTGGTCGAGTCGGCAGTCGCCGGGGGTGAGGTCATCTCGCACCTGGTGCACCAGGAGACAACCTTCGACCATGACAGCGTGCGCCGTCACATCACGGTGCTGGCCCTGACCCCGACCCGGCTGGTGGTCGCTCACGCCGATGACCACGCGGCTGAGGATGATCCGGCGGAGCCCGATGAGCTCAGTGCGCAGTCGACGGCAACGGCCACGGCGACGTCCGAGTGCGTGCCGCTCAGCGCCGTCCGAGGCGTCATGCTGACCCATGTGGTGACCTCCCCGGCGACCTACACGCCAGGATCCCTGGGGCGCGAGCTCACGCTGACTCTCGGCTGGGGCGCGGTCAGCAGGGTCGACATGATCCCGGCGACCTGCGGAGACCCGAACTGCGAGGCGGATCACGGTTACGAGGGCACCGTGACCACCGACGACATCGGCCTGCGGATCAGCGCGGATGCCGACGGCGAGACCGCGCTGGCCCAGGCCATGGCTTTTGCGCGGACGCTGTCTGCCGCGATCGGGGGGTGAGGTCGCGTCCGTGTTGGGCCAGACGCTGATGCCGACCTATGGCGCGCTGGGGCTGGCTGGCGTGCTGCCCGCGGTCGCCCGGTCGCTGGGGGTGGCTGGCGACGACGTCGCTGATCCCGATGGCCCGGCGCGACACGATGACCTGTCTGAGGTGCTTCCGGCCCGACGCGCTGTGGTGGTTCTGGTCGACGGGCTGGGCTATGACCTGCTGCGCCAGCGCAGCGGGCATGCGCCGTTCTTGCGAGGGCTGCTGCCTGCGGCCCACCGGCTCAGCGCCGGCTTCCCGTCGACCACCGCGACGAGCATGGGCACGTTCGGGACGGGCCTGCCCCCCGGCTCTCACGGTCTCGTCGGCTACGAAGTGCTCGTCCCGGGCGAGGACCGCCTGCTCAACGAGCTGTCCTGGGACAACGGCCCGGACCCGCGTGTGTGGCAACCGAGCCGGACCGTCTTCGAACAGGCAGTCTCCCAGGGCGTGCCGGTCACCCGGATCGGCCCGGGGTTCTTCGACGGATCCGGGCTGACCAATGCGGCGTTGCGCGGTGGCGGGTTCACCGCGGCCCGTTCCCTGGATGCGCGGGTCGACGCTGCCCTGGCTGCGGTCCGGGCCAGCAAGCGCGCCCTTGTCTACCTCTACTGGGGAGACCTCGACAAGGTGGGGCACGTGCATGGCTGCCAGTCCTGGGAGTGGGGCGACGAGCTGGAGCTGATCGACCGTTCGCTGGCCCGGCTCGTGGCGGGGGTGCCTGCTGACACCTCCGTCCACATCACGGCCGACCACGGCATGGTCGACTCGCCTCATGCCGTGCGGATCGACCTGGCCCACGACAGCGAGCTTGCCGCTGACATCCGCCACGTGGGCGGTGAGGCGCGCTCGCTCCAGCTCTACTGCGAGCAGGGGGCTGCGGTCGACGTGCTCGCCACCTGGCGCGAGAGGGTCGGCGATCGGGCCTGGGTGCTCAGCCGGGACGAAGCCGTGGCTGAGGGGCTGTTCGGCGCCGTCTCGGAGCGGGTGCTGCCCCGGATAGGCGACGTCATCGTGGCGATGCGGGACAACTTCGCCATTGTCGACTCCCGGACCGCCCGGCCGGCACTTCTGGCGTTGTTGGGCCTGCACGGGTCGCTGACCGCCGCCGAGATGGCCATCCCGCTCCTGCAGATCCCTGCCAGGGACACCGTCAAGGACCCGTGACCGGCCAGGCCGGCGCGGAGTCCGGCTGGTCCGCCCGGCCGGCCGGGACCTCAGCCGGCCCGGCGCCGCGTAGAGTTCGGCGTCGTGGCTGAACTCGTCTTCTTCTCTGGCACGATGGACTGCGGCAAGTCCACCCTGGCACTTCAGATGGACCACAACCATGCTGCCCGAGGGCGGTCCGGCCTGATCTTCACCAAGCACGACCGCGCCGGCGAGTCGGTGCTGTCCTCGCGTCTTGGCCTGTCCACCAGCGCCCTTGAGGTGGTGGACGACCTCGATTTCTGGGAGGTCATCGTCGGACGGGCCACCAGCGGCCAGCGGGTGGACTACCTGATCTGCGACGAGGCCCAGTTCTATACGCCGGCCCAGGTGGACCAGCTGGCCCGGGTGGTCGACGAGATGCGGGTCGACGTCTATGCCTTCGGCATCACGGCGGACTTCAGAACCGCCCTGTTCCCCGGATCCCAGCGAATGATCGAGCTGGCCGACCGCGTTCAGACGCTTCAGGTCGAGGCCCTGTGCTGGTGTGGCACCCGGGCCACCCAGAACGCCCGGGTGGTGGATGGGGTGATGGTGATCGAGGGGGAGCAGGTCGCGCTGGGTGACATCGCCGAGGGCCAGCAGGGACGGGTGCAGTACGAAGTCCTGTGCCGACGGCACTACATGCGCAGGATGACGTCGTATGCCGCACGCAACGCTGCCGCCTCACCCGACGTCCTGCCCTTCGACCTGGACTTCTGCCCGATCCAGGCACAGACCGGCAAAGCCTGACCTGACTCAGCCAGCCTGCTCGACCACGACGAGGCCTAGGACGACGACGAACGATCGATGCCCGGCCTGGAACCGAACATGATCTCGTCCCAGGCCGGCACGCTGGGACGGCCGGTCTTTCGGGTGGCCTCGCGGGACTGCCTCTTCGAGCGCCCGGCGGACTCGCCGGACTGAGCGGCGGACTCACCATGTCGGGTGGACTTCTCGGCCGTCCCGTCGTCCCGGCCGGCGTTATCGTCCCGGTCTGCGTTATCGTCCCGGTCTGTGTTGTCGCCCGGGACGGCTGATGTCTGGTGACCACGGACCTGGGGCGGTACGAGGTCGCCCGCATCAGCCGTATCCGGCTCCGGGTCCGAGCTCAGGTCCTCGATCGGCAGTGCAGCGTCCGGGGCCTTGCGTTCCTGGGACGGCGCTGGCGCGCCGGAGGCGGTTCTGGGGGACCCGGATGAGCTGCTGCGAGCCCCTGGCCTGCGGCGCCCGCGAGCGCTGCTGCGTTTGCGCATGGCCGTCATCAGGTCAAGCGGATCATCGGCCTGCTCGCCGGGGTTGTCGGCGCGCTCCTGGTCGCGGGCGGGCGGCAGCAGCCCTCCCTCGGCTTCCAGGTCATAGACCCTTGTGCTGCGGCCGGGCTCGGGGCGCAGCTTCGGCGCCGGGATCGGTCCCTTGGTCTCCTGGACGTCCTCGCTGAGCCAGCGGGCCTCGTCGTCCACCGCAGAGACGGTCCGGTCGGCAAGGTCGAAGCTCCAGGAGGCCTGACGCTGGCGGCCACCGGCGGCGAAGGTCAGCACGACTGTCCACGGGCCGCCCTCGGTGCGCCAGGAGTCCCAGCCGGACTCGGTCACCTCGACGTCGCGCGCCCTGAGGCGTTCGGTCACCCGGGCGGACAGCGTGGGTGCGCTGACGCCGCTGGAGCTGTTGCTGCGGGAACGAAGGTGAGCCCGCTGAGCCAGACCGGCCACGTGTTCACGTTCGGCGAGGATGGGTCCTTCGTAGCGGTGGACCTTATCGACGGACCACCCAGCCCGCCGGGCGGTCTCCTCGGTCGAGGCTCCCGCGCGGATCAGAGCCTGGACGTCGCGCGGACGCAGGCCACCGTCCACCTCTATCTGAAGCTGGCCAAGGCGTGGTCGATCACGCCGGATGGCAGCCCTCAGCGCATCGTCGACTGGCATCTGGAAACGCTCGTCACCATCTCCGCCGAGGATCAGGTGCTCACCGTCCTCATGCACGCCGATCAGTTGCAGGTCTTGCATCGCCTTCTCCTGAGTCGCCCATTAACAACAGACTCTGCCATCTTCTCGGCCCAAGCGGCTGCAGGCCACGCCGCAAGGGTAGTTTTGGCGAAGTCCAAGCTGCAGTCAATGGTGCACCACGCGCCCAAGCGAAACCGGAGAATGCCTGTGACCTCACCCCAGGCCGGGTCCGACATCAACCCACTCAGCCCGTACGACGGCATCCTACTGCTGTCCTTCGGCGGGCCCGAGAAGCCAGAAGACGTGATGCCATTCCTGCGGATCGTCACCGCGGGCCGCGGCATACCCGACGAGCGTCTGACAGCAGTGGCCGAGCACTACTACTCGTTCGGCGGCAAGAGCCCGATCAACGACCAGAACCGCCTGTTGCTGGCCGCTTTGCGTGCAGAGCTGGACCGGCGGGAGGTCGCCACACCGCTCCTGTGGGGCAACCGCAACTTCGACCCGTTCCTGGTCGACGCCCTGCGCGGAGCTCATGAGGCTGGTATGCGCCGGCTGGTCACCATCGTGACCAGCGCGTACACCTCCTACTCCTCGTGCCGCCAGTATCGTGAGGATCTGGGCGCTGCGGTGTCGACCCTGGCACAGGAGGGGCGGGTGATCGAGGTCGACAAGGTCCGCCCCTACTTCAATCACCCGGGATTCTCGCGGGTCAACGCGCGGCACGTGACCGAAGCCGTTCGTGGCCTGAAGCACCATCCCGACCAGGCTGTCCGTCTTGTCTTCGTCACCCACTCCATCCCGGAGGCCATGGACGACACCTCTGGCCCCGGCGACGGTGAGGGCAACGCCTACCGGCGCGAGCACCTGGCACTGGCGGCGGCCATCACCGAGGAGGTCAACGCCACCCTCAGCCGTGAGCTGGACCACGAGCTGGTCTACTGCTCCCGATCAGGTCCTCCGCAGCAACCCTGGCTCGATCCCGATGTCAACGACGAGCTCCGGTCCCTGGCCGCATCGGGGGTCAGCGCCGTGGTCGTCGCGCCGATCGGTTTTGTCTCGGACCACATGGAGGTCCGGTACGACCTCGACACCGAAGCCGCCGAGACCGCGGCCGAGGTCGGACTGGAGATGGTGCGGGTGCCCACGGTCGGTACCGACCCCGAGTTCGTCTCGGGGCTGGTGGACCTGCTGCTCGAGCGGGCCGCCGAAGCCAGCGGTGCCGAGCCCGTCTCGCCCTCATGGCCCGACCACGAGGCGTCGCCGTCCGTGTGCCGTCCCGGCTGTTGTCCCAACCTGAGAGTGGCCAAGCCGGCTCTGTGCGGGTCCGACTGATGTGCGCCAAGCTGAGCTTCTCCGGTCAGGGGCTCCTCGAGCCGTTGCCGCAGCTGCTCCTTCGTGAGCTGGAGGATCTGGCGGTCTCTGCGTCCCGTGCGGCCGGCACGTTCATCGTGGCCGAGCGTCCCCGTGGCCTGGGTGTCCTGCGGACCAAGACCAGCATCAACGACATCGTGACAGTGATGGACCAGCAGTCCGAGGTGCTGCTGCGGGCACACCTGCTCAGTGCGCGGCCTGACGACGCGGTCCTTGGTGAGGAGGATGGCGCCTCTCGGGGGACCTCAGTCATCACCTGGGTCATCGACCCGATTGACGGGACCGTCAACTACCTCTACGAGATCCCTGCCTACTGCGTCTCGGTGGCCGCCGTCATCGGTGATGCCGGGACGCCCGGGCAGTGGCGACCGGTGGCGGGCGCGATCTTCAACCCGCTGACCGGGCAGATCTTCCATGCGCGGCTGGGTGGCGGGGCGCACGTCCTGCAGGACGGTCGCGACGTGGCGATCAGGGTCAACCCGGTGGACGTGCTCCTGCACTCGCTGGTGGCCACCGGTTTCGGGTACCTGCCGGAGGTGCGAGCGCGGCAGGGGCAGGTGCTCGCCGCGATCCTGCCTGAGGTCCGGGACATCCGGCGGGCCGGCAGCGCGGCACTCGACCTGTGCGCGGTCGCCTGTGGCACGGTCGACGCCTACTACGAGGCTGGCCTCAACCCCTGGGACCTCGCGGCGGGCTGGGTTATCGCCACGGAGGCGGGGGCCCTGGTCAGTGGCCTGGGTGCCATCGGGCCCGGCGAGAGCGCCGTGGTGGCGGCCGGACCCGGCATACACCAGGCTCTGAGGTCCAGGCTGGAGGCTCTGGCGCCCTTGCGGTGACCGTCCTGCTCCCGGTGCCCCGGCCACGGGTTTGCCCGCTCCAAGAGCCCGTTCTCGCAAGCCATCAATCGCCGCTGTCTGTCGCTACTGTGTGTCTGGTCACAACATCGTGACATTGGGCACTTTGTCTTGGTAATGGGCCGTTTGACCACCTGAGAAGAACGTCTGGATCAACTCGAGGGGCTTCCAAAAGTGACATCGGCGCCCGGATAGGGCACACTGCGCGGCGCAAGCGGGCACAAAAACCAAGGGCCCGGCGTTAACCCCCCAGCGACGCGGCAGATCGCGTCAACCCACTTATTCTCACCACTGACTCTGATCACCGCTGTTCTCACCTGGGTGCTCATTCACCCACGACCTGAAGGAGGGGGCCACCACCTATGGCGACTGACTATGACGCGCCCCGCAAGACTGACGATGACGATGCTGAAGACTCCATCGAGGAGCTGAAGTCCCGCCGCGTTGACAAGAGCGCCTCAAGCGTTGACGTTGACGAGACCGAGCACGCCGACGGCTTCGAGCTCCCCGGAGCAGACCTGTCCGGCGAGGAGCTGTCGGTGCGGGTAGTCCCGCGGCAGGCCGACGAGTTCACCTGCTCACGTTGCTTCCTGGTTCATCACCGCAGCCAGCTGGCCAAGGAAGTCAAGGGCCAGCCGGTGTGCCGCGAGTGCGCTGCCTGAGCGGAGCGCCCGACCGCCGGAGCAGAGGCTTGCGACAGGAGGACCGGCTTCATGACTGACCCCAGCGAGGTCCAGGTGCTGATCGTGCGCGGCGACCCTGGGCTGCCGGTCCCCGGCTACGCGCACCCGGGCGATGCCGGGGCGGACCTGTACGCCCGGGAGGACGTGTTCCTCGCCCCGGGAGAGCGTGCACTGGTTCCCACCGGGGTGTCCATCGCCCTGCCCGACGGGTACGCCGCTTTCGTCCACCCGCGCTCTGGCCTCGCTGCGAAGCACGGGATCACCGTGCTGAACGCGCCCGGCACGGTGGATGCGGGCTACCGCGGCGAGATCCTGGTCAACCTGCTGAACACCGATGCCCATGAGGGCTTCGCGATCGCCGCGGGCGACCGGATCGCCCAGCTGGTGGTCCAACAGGTCAGCCGGGCCCATTTCATCGAGGTGAGGTCGCTTCCGGGCAGTCAGCGGGGGGACAATGGACATGGAGCCAGCGGAGGGTTTGGCATGCCGGCCCCCTCGACGACGACTTGATGACATCCACTTCCATGGCATCGACTTCCATGACATCACCGACGACCGCTAAGGACTGACAACAGTGGGCATCTTCCGCCGTGGCAGCAAAGCCACCAGCGACGAACTCGACCCGGACACGGGCGCGTCGGATGGTCAGCACAGGACCAGCACCGACCGGGCCGCGGCACAGGCACCCCAGGTGGGCCGCCGCGGTGGCCCGTTCGACCGTTCAGAGGTCAAGGGCCTCGAGGAGCGACTCGATCTTGGAGCCCTGTGGCTGACTGGCTTCCCGGGGATGGAGCTGCGTCTCGAGGTCGAGGAGGAGTCGCAGAACGTGGTCGGGGTCACTGCAGTGCTGGGCGAGTCGGCCGTTCAGCTTCAGGCGTTCGCGGCCCCGCGCACTGAAGGTATCTGGGAGGACATCCGCGCCGAGATCGCGGCCAGCATCACCAGCCAGGGCGGTACCGCGGACAAGACGTCGGGTCCGCTCGGAGCGGAGCTGCGGGCCCAGATGCCCAGTCAGGGCGCCGAGGGGCGGACGGTGTTCTCCCCGGTGCGTTTCGTGGGCGTGGACGGGCCACGGTGGTTCTTGCGGGCAGTCATCAGCGGTCCGGCCGCCGCCGACGACGGCGTCGCCTCGGCTCTGCTCGACGTGGTCAGGTCGACGGTCGTCGTGCGTGGCGACGAGGCCATGGCCCCACGAGAGCTGCTGTCGCTCAAGCTGCCCCAGCAGGCCGATGCGGCCGAGCTGGCAGCGCAGGACCTGGCAGATGACGGCTCTGCCGGCCCGGGCTCCGGGGCAGATGCCGGATCCGCACCCTCCCTCGATGACTTCAAGCCGTTCGAGCGCGGGCCAGAGATCACCGAGATCCACTAACGGATGGGACCTGCGATGACCACCGGGCACTCCGACGAGGGCAGCAAGGCCGGGCTGCTCTCGCGGGTGACGGCGCGTCTGGCGAGGACCGAGTCCGAGATCGAGGCCAAGGATCTGCAGGAAGACACCTGGCGCCTTGGCGGGACCCCGATCATCGACCTGGTGGACCGCTCCGAGGCCAGGGTCTGCGGCGCCGTCCGCAGCGTGACTCTCAGGCCTAGGGTCAATGTGCCGGCCCTGGTCGTGGAGATCTACGACGGGAGCAAGACCCTGAACCTCATCTGGCTCGGCCGTCGCCGGATCGGTGGCATCGCACCGGGTACCTATCTGAGCGCGCAAGGACGAATCACCTTCCGGCACGGCATACCGACCATCTTCAATCCCGCCTATGAGATAAGGCCTCACCGTGGCCACTGACGACGAGATCGCCCCTCCGGTGGAAGGCAGGCCCGCCCTGGCTGACGCGCACACCGTCGAGTCCCTGATCCGCGAGCGGCTCTCGTCCGCGCTGGGGGGTGCCCGGGGCTCGTTCGAGACGGCGCTGCCCACTGTGGCGTTCGTGATCGCCTGGGCCTGGACCCACGACATCACCATCGCGGTGGGTGCCTCGGTGGCTATCGTGCTGGTGCTCCTGGTCGTCCGTCTGGCGACACGGCAGACCCCTCGCTATGTGCTGGCAGCAATCTTTGCCACCGCTATCGCGGCGTTCTTCGCACTCCGCAGCGGGAAGGCCGAGGCCGCGTTCCTGCCCGGAATCCTGACCAGCGCAGGCTGGGGAGTCGCCTCGCTGTTCTCGGTCCTCGTGCGCTGGCCCATCGTCGGCTTCATGGTCGCGGCCGGTGACCCCCGGCTGGCCGAGGACCCCACCGCCTGGCGACGCGATCGCGGTCTGGTCGCTGTCTGTCAGCGCCTCACCATGGTCCTGGTCCTGTTGTATGCCGTACGGGTCCTGATCATGTTCCCGCTCTACCTCGCGGGGCAGGTGACCCTGCTCGGGGTCGCCAAGATCGCACTGGGCTGGCCGGCCTACCTGTGCGCTCTGGCGATCATGGGAATGATCCTGGTGCGCGGCAAGACGCCGCTGACGCCGACCGAGGTCTCGACCTCGTCGGCCAACCCTGCCAGCTGACCCGACAAGCCCGGAAGGGACCAGAGAGGTCCGGCCGTACCGACGTGGTCTGCGCGCTGACGTTGGACTGGGCGCTGACGTCGGGTGCTGGTGCGGTTACTCCTTCTCGCGGGGGACCCGTTCACCGGGGCTGAGCATGGCCTCGAGGGCGTCCTCGATCTCCGGCGTGGCAAGGAACAGGAGCTCATCGTGAGCCTCCAGCGAGTCGTCGCGGCTGGGCGCGATCGGGTGGTCCTCGCGGATGATTCCGACCAGGACGCTGTCGTCGGGCCACGGGACGTCGCCGACTCGCCTGCCGGCGTAGGGGCTGTTCTCGGGGAGCGTGAGCTCGACCATCGTGGACTGGCCCTGTCCGAAGGTGAAGATCCGGACCAAGTCGCCGATGCTGACCGCCTCCTCGACCAGGGCGGTCATCAGACGCGGGGTCGAGACTGCGACATCGACACCCCACGCCTCGTCGAACATCCACTCGTTCTTCGGGTTGTTCACCCGGGCAACGGTGCGCGGGACGCCGAACTCGGTCTTGGCCAGCAGTGACAGGACCAGGTTGGCCTTGTCGTCCCCGGTCGCGGCCACGACCACGTCACACTCAGCCAGGCCCGCCTCATGCAGGGAGCTGATCTCGCAGGCGTCAGCCATCAGCCAGGTGGCGGCCGGGACGGTCCGGACATGCTCGTCGTCGACGTCCTTGTCGATCAACAGGACCTGGTGTCCGTTGTGCAGCAGCTCGCGGGCAATCGAGCGACCCACGCTGCCCGCTCCAGCAATGACTACTCGCATAGGGGGCAAGTCCTTTCACAGCGATGGTCTTTCAAAAGACGGCGATGGTCTCTGGTCTCTGAAAGACGGCGTTCGTCTCTCAAAGACGGCGTTCGTCTCTCAAAGTCTGCGTTCGTCTCTCAAAGTAATGGTTTCAGGCGATGGTCTCGCACGTGACCGTTCTGGCGAAGGTGGTCAGACGGCCGGCGGCACCTGGTCCAGGGTCCGCTCCACGGCCGTCAGCGCGGCGGCGGTCGTCAGGACATGGACAAGGTCGCCATCCTGGTAGACGGTGTCCACGCCGGGCAGCAGTCCGTCGCCGAGCCGGGTGACGTAGGCCACCCGAGCGCCCGCAGCCGACTCGAGGTCGCTGATCCGGTGCCCGATCCAGGCCGGGTTGACCGACACGTCGGCGATGACGACATGTCCGCTGGGGTCGGTGTGCTCGGGGACTGAACCCTGGGGGAGCAGGCGGCGAAGCATCTGGTCGGAGGTCCAGCGCACGGTGCCGACCGTCGGGATGCCCAGGCGCTGGTAGATCGCCGCCCGGCCCGGGTCGTAGATCCGTGCCACCACGTGCTCGACGCCATACGTCTCACGGGCCACCCGGGCAGCGAGAATGTTGGAGTTGTCACCGCTGCTCACTGCGGCAAACGCGTAGGCGTTCTCGACGCCGGCCTCGATCAGGGTGTCCCTGTCGAATCCGAGGCCGGTCACCCGCTTGCCCTCGAAACTGTTCCCAAGGCGGCGAAACGCCGTGCTGTTGCTATCGATGACGGCCACGTCGTGGCCCTGGCGCTCGAGACTGAGTGCGAGGGTCGACCCAACCCGGCCACAGCCCATGATGACGAAGTACACGCAGCGACGCTACACCGCACGAGGACGCGCTCGCGCCCAAACCCCTGCGGGGAGCGCTGCGGCGTTCTCGGCTGGGCTCGCCGTTTAGAGTGATTGCCGTGTCAACTTCAGGCAGGATCATCAAACGGCTCCTCGTCGGACGTGCCATGCGCAGCGACAGGCTCGGCGAGACGCTGCTTCCGAAGCGGATCGCCCTGCCGGTGTTCGCCAGCGACGCGCTGTCGTCGGTGGCGTACGCGCCAGACGAGATCTTCCTCACTCTCGCTGTGGCCGGTGGTGCCTTTGCCACGACCCACTCGTGGCAGATCGGCCTCGCTGTCGTCTTCGTCATGCTCGTCGTGGTGGCGTCCTACCGCCAGAACGTGCACGCCTACCCCTCTGGCGGCGGTGACTACGAGGTGGCGACCGTCAACCTCGGGCCGCGGGCGGGCCTGACCGTCGCCAGCGCCCTGCTGGTCGACTACACGCTGACCGTGGCGGTGTCGATCTCCTCGGGGGTGCAGAACGCCGCCGCAGCCCTGCCCTTCCTGCGGGGTCACGAGATGCCGGTGGCGGTCTTGCTGGTGGTGCTGCTGACCGCGATGAACCTGCGCGGGGTGCGCGAGTCCGGCTCGGCCTTCGCGTTCCCGACCTACGCGTTCATGATCGGGATCATCGGGATGGCGTTGTTCGGGTTCTACCGGGAGGCCACCGGAACCCTGCCGCAGGCCGCCAGCGCCCAGTTCGAACTGCTGCCCGAGAAGGGCGCCGAAGGCCTTGCCGGGTTCGCCATGGTCTTTCTGCTGCTACGCGCGTTCTCGTCCGGCAGCGCGGCCCTGACCGGGGTCGAGGCGATCTCCAACGGCGTACCGGCGTTCAAGAAGCCCAAGAGCACGAATGCGGCCACGACCCTGCTCATGATGGGCATCGTCTCGGTCACCATGATGATGTCCATCATCACGCTGGTGAACATGACCGGGATCAAGTACGCAGAGTTCCCGGGAAGCCAGCTCACGCTGAACGGCAAGCCCGTCGGCAGCTCCTACGTCCAGGACCCCATCATCGGTCAGCTCTCCAAGACCATCTTCTCGGGCTTCCCCTTCGGCATTCTCTTCATCTCTGTGGTCACCGGGGTCATCCTCATCCTGGCCGCCAACACGGCGTTCAACGGCTTCCCTGTGCTGGCCTCGATCCTGGCCAAGGACGGCTACCTTCCGCACCAGCTGCACACCCGCGGCGACCGGCTGGCGTTCTCCAACGGCATCCTCATCCTGGCCGGAGCCGCCATCTTCCTGATCTTCATCTACGACGCGCAGGTGACCAGGCTGATCCAGCTCTACATCGTCGGGGTCTTCGTCTCGTTCACGCTGAGCCAGAGCGGCATGATCAGGCACTGGAACCGCAACCTGCGCACCGAGCGGGACCCCAAGGTGCGGAGGCGGATGATGCGCAGCCGAATCATCAACACCATCGGCGCCTTCATGTCTGGCACGGTCCTCCTGGTGGTGCTGGCCACCAAGTTCGTCAAGGGAGCCGGCTATGCCATCGCGGCGATGGTGGTCCTGTTCATCATCATGAACGGCATTCAGAGGCACTACGCCCGGGTGCGCACCGAGCTCGCCCTGGACGAGTCCAGCGACGACCAGCTCCTGCCGTCACGGGTTCATGCGATCGTCCTGGTCTCCAAGATCCACAAACCCACCTTGCGTGCCCTGGCCTACGCCCGGGCGACCAGACCCTCGCTTCTCGAGGCCATCACTGTCAACGTCGAGCCGGATGAGACCACGGCGCTGCAGGATGACTGGGACCGCCTCGATATTCCGGTGCCGCTGAAGGTGCTGGACTCGCCCTTCCGCGAGATCACCAGCTCAGTCGTCGACTACGTCAAGTCGGTCCGCCGGGGGAGCCCCCGTGACGTCGTGATGGTCTACGTCCCGGAGTACGTCGTGGGTCGTTGGTACGAGCAGCTGTTGCACAACCAGAGTGCGCTGCGCCTCAAGAGCCGGCTGTACTTCACTCCCGGCGTGATGGTGACCAGTGTGCCCTGGCAGCTGCGCTCCTCCGAAGGCGCCGAAGATCGCTTCGAGGGTTCTGGCGTGGGTTCGGTGAGACGAGGACAATGAGGGATCTGAGGCATTCCGTGAGACCAGATCAGAGTCAGCACCATGAGAGCACCCACGATGGGGCGGATGAGGTGCGCCCGTCGCTGGCCGGCAGCGATTTCGAGACGCAGATCGGCAAGGTCGCCCATGGTGGTCACTGTGTGGCCCGTCATGACGGCCGGGTGGTCTTCGTGCGACACGCGCTGCCCGGCGAGACGGTGCGGGTGCTGATCACCGACGGCAGGGCGGGCGACAGGTTCCTGCTCGGCGATGCCGTCGAGGTGATCGAGGCCTCTCCGCACCGGGTCACCCCGGCCTGTCCGTTCTCGGGTCCCGGCAGGTGTGGCGGATGCGACTGGCAGCACTGCGAGCTCAGCTACCAGCGCGAGCTGAAGGCCGCGGTGGTGGCCGAGCAGTTCCAGCGCCTGGCCGGGGTCGGCCTCGACGTCACGGTGGAGGCTCTCCCCGGCGACACGGACGGTATGCGCTGGCGGACCAGGACCGAGTTCGCCATCGATGCGTCCGGGGTGGCCGGTCTGCACCCGCACCACCGCCGGGAGGTCATCCCCGTTCAGGACTGCCTCATCTCCACCAGGCGGGTGATCGAGACAGGGGTGCTCGGGCGCCGCTGGCCGATGGCCAGCTCGGTGGACGTGGTGGACGCCAGCGGAGAGGAACAGGCTGTCATGGTGCCGCTGCCATCACGGGACTCGACAGTTCCTCATGTCACCGAACGGGTCGACACGGGGGACTGGTCGGCGGAGTTCCGGCTCTCGGCGCGCGGTTTCTGGCAGGTTCACCCGCAGGCAGCAGCCACCTTCGTCTCGCACGTTCGTCGCGAGCTGGCCCCGCAGCCGGGCGAACGGGCGCTGGACCTCTACGCCGGTGTCGGTCTGTTCGCGCTGGCCCTGGCCGATGCGGTGGGCCCGTCCGGGGCTGTGCTGGCTATCGAGTCGGACGCGCATGCCATGGCAGACGCCAAGAGCAACCTGCGGTTGCGCCCCGAGATCGAGCTGCGTCGTGGCAAGGTCGACCGCGCCCTGAAACCGCTGGTGCGGCAGGGGATCCGTACCGATCTGGTCGTCCTGGACCCACCCCGTACTGGGGCCGGCAAGTCGGTGATCAAGGACATCGCAGCCCTTGCTCCCCGGCTCATCGCCTATGTCGCCTGTGATCCGGCGGCTCTTGCCCGAGATGTGGCCTACGCGCGTCACGCCGGGTACGGCATACGGTCCGTGCGTGCTTTTGACGCTTTCCCGATGACTCACCATATGGAGTGCATCGCCATCCTGGAGCCCCTGGTTCAGGAGTCCCTGCCTGACCGGTCCCTGACTGACGGGTCAGGGTCTGACGGGCGACTGCCTGAAGACTTCCAGTCGTGACAGCCGGCATCCCCGACGCGCAGGCGTGGGACAGCCGGTATGCCGAGCCGGACCGGGTCTGGTCCGCGGCACCTAACGCCTGGGTGGCCGGCACCATCGGTTCCTGGTTCACCGGCCGGGCGCTCGATCTGGGGGCGGGAGAGGGACGTCACAGCGTCTGGCTGGCCGCACTGGGCTGGCAGGTGACGGCGGTCGACTTCTCGGCGACGGGGATCGAGCGCGGCCGGGAGGGGGCCGAAGAGGTGGGCGTCGAGGTCGACTGGGTGGTCGCGGACGTGCGCACCTGGCGGCCCACCGCCGGGGTCACCTTCGACCTGATCCTGGTGGCCTACCTGCACCTGAGCGATGACGCGCTGGCCCGGGCTCGTGACTGGCTGGCCCCCGGCGGGGTGCTGGTGGTGATCGGTCACGCCCTGCGCAACCTCACCGAGGGGGTGGGCGGCCCTGCTGACCCGGGCCTGCTCCACACGGAGGCCGGGTACCGCGCGGTCGCTGAGGGACTGGTGCTCGAACAGCTCGGCGAGGTGGTCCGCCACCTGCCGGAGGGCGATGCCATAGACGTGGTCCTGGTGGCCAGGCGGCCGCTGACGAGACAGCCCTGAGGAACCGCGGCTGCCGTGGCCGGTCGATCAGGGCGGCAGTCGTTCAGGTGGGCGGATGTTCAGGTGGGCGGATGTTCAGGTGGGCGGATGTTCAGGTGGGCGGATGTTCAGGTCCCGGGTTGTTCAGGCCGGCGGTTGCTCAGGTGCGGTGGCGCTGCTGAACGGTGAGCGCCATGATGAGTCACCGTGACCATAGATGACGTTCCCGATGGCTGGCGATCCTGATGAGCGACGGTGGTTTCCGGTACCCGCTGGACGTGCGGTTCTTTGAGGTCGACTCGCTCGGGGTGGTCTTCAACATGTGGTACCTCGGCTGGTGTGACGAGGCGATGAGCGCCTTCATGGAGTCGATCGGCTACGGGTACGCGACCCTGCGGGCGGGCGGCCTGGACGCGGTTCTCCGCAAGGCGGAGCTTGAGTGGCTCGACAGCCTCCAGGCTTTTCAGCATGCCGAGGTCGCAGTGAGGGTAGACCATGTGGGGACGACGTCGTTCCGTCTCGCCTATGACATCCACCGCGTGGAGATCAGCCGCGTTGGCGTCGAGCAGGTGGAGACGCCGGGTGACCGGCAGACCCGGTGCGCCCATGCGGCGATCACGTATGTGTGTGTCGGGATCGACGGCCGGAACACGGTGCCGATCCCGCCGGGCCTGCGTGAGGCTCTGGTGTCAGATCACGCCGGGCCGGGAGCCGCTGACGCGGGCACCTGAAACTGCGGGCAGGATGTGGTTCAATGTATCTTGACGTCAAGATAAATCGGCGAAGGAGTCAAGGGTGAGCGAACACAGCGTGGACAGTTTTGGTGCCAAGGGGACCCTCAAGGTCGGGGACACGTCATACGACGTCTTCCGTCTCTCGGCGGTGGGTGGTGTCGAGCGGCTGCCCTTCAGCCTCAAGATCCTGCTGGAGAACCTGCTCAGGAACGAGGACGGCGCCAACATCACGGCCGAGCAGATCCGTGCGCTCGCCGGCTGGGACCCGGCGGCCGAGCCCGACACCGAGATCCAGTTCACGCCGGCCCGCGTGATCATGCAGGACTTCACCGGCGTTCCGTGCATCGTTGACCTGGCCACCATGCGCGAGGCCGTCGCCGAGCTGGGCGGGGACCCGAGCCGGATCAACCCGCTGGCACCCGCCGAGATGGTCATCGACCACTCCGTGATCGCCGATGTCGCCGGCCGTGCCGACGCCTTCGAGAAGAACGTCGAGCTGGAGTACCAGCGCAACGAGGAGCGGTACCAGTTCCTGCGCTGGGGCCAGAGCGCCTTCAACGACTTCAAGGTCGTGCCGCCCGGCACCGGCATCGTGCACCAGGTCAACATCGAGCACCTCGCCCGGGTCATCTTCGACCGCGCCGGCATGGCGTACCCCGACACCTGCGTCGGCACCGACTCGCACACCACGATGGTCAACGGACTGGGCGTGCTGGGCTGGGGCGTCGGCGGCATCGAGGCCGAGGCGGCCATGCTCGGCCAGCCCGTCTCGATGCTCATCCCGCGGGTCGTCGGCTTCAAGCTGCTCGGCGAGATCCCGTCCGGGGTCACCGCCACGGACGTCGTGCTGACCATCACCGAGATGCTGCGCGCCCACGGCGTGGTCGGCAAGTTCGTCGAGTTCTACGGGCAGGGCGTCTCGGCGGTACCGCTGGCCAACCGCGCCACCATCGGCAACATGAGCCCCGAGTTCGGCTCCACCGCGGCCATGTTCCCCATCGACGAGGTCACCTGCGCCTACCTGCGCCTGACCGGTCGCAGCGAGCAGCAGGTCGCGCTGGTCGAGGCCTACAGCAAGGAGCAGGGGCTGTGGCACGACGCCTCGGTCGAGCCGCTCTTCTCCGAGTACCTCGAGCTCGACCTGTCCACCGTCGTCGCCTCCATCGCCGGGCCGAAGCGACCGCAGGACCGCATCTCGCTGACGCAGGCCAAGGAGTCCTTCCTGGGGACGGTCAAGGGCTACGTCAACGCCGCAGAGTCCCCGCGCGCCACGGGGGTGCCGTTCACCCTGGCCGACGGCACCACGACCGCCATGGATGACGGCCACGTCGCCATCGCCGCGATCACCTCCTGCACCAACACGTCCAACCCGTCGGTGATGGTGGCCGCGGCGATGCTGGCAAAGAATGCCGTCGAGCGCGGGCTGAGCTCCAAGCCGTGGGTCAAGACGACGATGGCCCCGGGCTCCAAGGTGGTCACCGACTACTACGAGAAAGCCGGTCTGTGGCCCTACCTCGAGAAGCTCGGCTTCTACCTGGTCGGCTACGGCTGCACGACCTGCATCGGCAACTCCGGCCCGCTGGCGGAAGAGGTCTCAGCGGTCATCCAGAAGCACGACCTCAGCGTTGTCTCGGTGCTTTCGGGCAACCGCAACTTCGAGGGCCGGATCAACCCGGACATCAAGATGAACTACCTGGCCTCACCGCCGCTGGTCGTCGCCTATGCGCTGGCCGGCACGATGAGCTGGGACCCGGAGACCGAGCCGCTCGGCACCGACCCGCAGGGTGTCGAGGTCTTCCTGCGCGACATCTGGCCGAACGCGGCCGACGTCGCCGCGCTGGTCGACTCCTCGATCACCAAGGAGATGTTCAGCAGCGACTACGCCGATGTCTTCGCCGGCGATGAGCGCTGGCGTTCGCTGTCGACGCCCGAGGGCAAGACCTTCGACTGGGCGCCTGACTCGACCTACGTGCGCAAGCCTCCGTACTTCGAGGGCATGCAGCTCGAGCCCAGCCCGGTGGCCGACATCGCCGGCGCCCGGGTCCTGGCCAAGCTCGGCGACTCGGTGACCACCGACCACATCAGCCCGGCCGGTCAGTTCACTGCCGACAGCCCTGCCGGGGTGTACCTCGCGGCTCACGGTGTGCACCGCAGTGACTTCAACTCCTACGGCTCGCGTCGCGGCAACCACGAAGTCATGATTCGCGGCACCTTCGCCAACATCCGCCTGCGCAACCAGCTTCTCGACGACGTCCAGGGCGGCTTCACCAGGGACTTCACCGCCGGGGGCGCGCAGTCGAGCATCTACGACGCCGCCCAGAGCTATGCGAGCGCAGGCATCCCGCTGGTCGTCCTGGCAGGCAAGGAGTACGGCTCCGGCTCGTCACGTGACTGGGCGGCCAAGGGCACCCGGCTGCTGGGCGTCAAGGCGGTCATCGCGCAGTCCTACGAGCGCATCCACCGCTCGAACCTGATCGGCATGGGCGTCCTTCCGCTGCAGTACCCGGCGGGCCAGGACGCCGACACCCTCGGGCTGGACGGCACCGAGACGTTCGACATCTCGGGAGTGACCGCGCTGAACGACGGGAGCACGCCCAAGACGCTGCACGTCACGGCGACCAGGGCCGACGGCTCTCGGGTGCAGTTCGACGCCGTGCTGCGGATCGACACTCCCGGCGAGGCGGACTACTACCGCAACGACGGCATCCTGCAGTACGTCCTGCGTTCGCTGGTCAGCGCCCCGTAGCGCACCCCTGCGCCGGGCTGCTGACCCGGCTGCCCGGCATACGCTGCACAGACGCAAACGGCTCGAACCCGCTCAGCAGCATCGCGGGTTCGAGCCGTCTGGCTTCCGTCGGCGGGCGGGTGTCCCGGCGAGTGGGCACACTGGGGGAGTGAGCTCACCGCGTACGCCCCCAGGCTGGCCGCAGTCGGTGCCACCGCCGCAGTCACCCGGCTGGCAGGAACCTGCCGTGTCCTGGCTGCTCGACCACTGCCCGGCCGACTACCGCGGGTATGCCGGATGGCGCAAGAACCCGGTGGCCCTGGCCTGGGTCGCGGTGCGGCACATCGACGCCCAGCTCGAGGTGATGCGGCAGGCCTACCGCGAGGTCCGGGTCGACCTAGGGGACCAGGTCAGCACCCAGGCCCTCGCCGAGATCCAGTCCGATCTGGAGGCGGAGGGCCTGCGGCTGCGGGCGTCCGCCCGGGGTGCCCGGCTGCTGTATGACGCCATGCAGGGGAAGCGTTACGTACCACGGCTTTGAGCGCCTTTGTCGGGTAGCGTCGGGCGATGAACAAGAATCTGCGAGCCGGCCTCGGCGTCCTGGTCTTCCTGGTGGGGCTGATCTGGATGCTTCAGGGGCTGGGCATCCTGGCGGGCAGCCCGATGACCGGAGTGACGCTGTGGGCGATCGTCGGGCCGATCGTGGCCATCTTCGGCGGCTGGCTGATTGCCGGGGCCCTGCGCGCCCGTCCCTGACCTCTGACACCCCGTCGGCACAGGGGCGCTGCTCAGCCCTTCTCGCCGCCCTCGTTGGCGCCGCGGACGAAGTGGCGCTGGAAGACGAAGAAGAGGATTGCGACCGGGATGGTGGTCAGCAGTGCCGCCGCCATCTTGAGCGGGAACTGCGTTCCCGACCCGAGGTCGCCACTGGTCAGACTGGCCAGGCCGGTGACCATCGTCCTGAGCTCGGGGCTCTGGGTGACCACCAGGAAGTGGGTGAACTCGTTCCACGACCCCTGGAAGGACAAGATCGTCAGGGTGATCAGCGACGGCCGCGCCATCGGGAGCACCACCGACCAGAAGGTGCGGAAGACCGAGGCGCCGTCCATCCGCGCCGCCTCCTCGATCGAGACCGACACCGAGTCGAAGAACTGCTTCATGATGAAGATGCCCGCAGCGTCGACCAGCAGCGGCAGGAGCATCGCGGCGTAGGTGTCGTAGATGCCCAGATAGGTGACGATGAGGAACTTCGGGACGAGCAGGACGACGCCGGGCACACTCATCACAGCCAGCAAGGCCATGAACATGAAGCGGCGGCCCTTGAAGTGCAGGCGGGACAAGGCGTAGCCCGCCAGGCTGTCGAAGAAGACACGCGAGGCGGTGATGATCACCGTGACCAGGACCGAGTTGCCCAGCCAGGTCATGATCGGCACCGACGTGTCCGAGGTCAGCCCGAACATGCGCTTCCAGGCAGCGAAGTCGAAGGGGTTCGGGATCAGCGACAGGGGGTGTGCGGTCGCCTGGGGATCGGACTTGAAGGACGTCGCGATCTGGATGAAGAACGGGTACAGGTAGATGATCGCGAAGATGATGAGAACGGTGTAGCCGGCGAGCTTCTTGGGGCTGACGTGACGTTCGCGCCGACCGGGGGCGGGTGGCTCCGTGCCGTTCGCACCGCCGGTCGTGGTCGCCCCAGCACCGGACTCAGCGTCCCCGGGTCCGGTGTCCTGGGGCCTGCTGCCATGGGTGGGGACGGTCGTGGTGCTCATGACGTCGGCCCCGTTCCTCGGTTGCTGTGCGCCAGGCTGGATGCCCTGATGGCCTTTCGCAGTCGGCCAGGGGTCTTGTCATCTCGCATCAGACGACGTTGCATCCAGGTGAGTGTCACGATGATCAGGAAGATGATGAACGCGATCGCCGCACCGGAGCCCCAGGCGTTGGACGTGAAGCTCGTCTTGTACGACAGGAAGGCCGGCGTCATCGTGGTGCCCGCCGGGGCGCCCTTGCCCATCACATAGATCTGGTCGAAGACCTGCCAGGTGCCGATGATGCCCAGGGTGATGACCAGGAAGAGTGCCGGCTTGAGCATCGGGATGGTGACCAGGCGCAGCTTCTGCCAGGGCGAGACGCCGTCCAGCATCGCGGCCTCGTCGACCTCGACCGGCAGGTCCTGCAACGCGGCCAGGAACATCAGCATGAAGGTGCCGGTCGTGGTCCAGACGGCAAGGAAGATGATGACGCACATGGCCACCGACGGTCCGGACAGCCAGTCCCACAGCGAACGCCCGAAGATCTGCCCCTGACCCCAGGCCGGGTTGTCACCGGCGCCGAACAGCCCGAAGAACATATGGAGCAGACCGCGCGAGTCGCTGAACCAGTCAGGCCCGTTGATGCCCAGGATCTTGAGGAACCCGTTGACCGCGCCGGTGTTGGCGAAGAGGAACAGGAACACCGTGGAGATGGCGATGGAGCTGGTCACCGAGGGGAAGTAGAATGCGGTCCGGAAGAAGCTCTTGCCCCTCAGGAACTTCTCGTTGACGATCAGCGCGAGCAACAGCGAGGTGGCTGTCTGGAGCGGTACCACCAGCAGCACGTAGTAGAACGTGTTGCCCAGGGACTGCATGAAGTTGGACCGGGCCAGTCCGTCCTGCAGGAACAGCGCCGTGTAGTTCTTGGCCCCGACAAAGGTCGCGTTCGGACCGCCACCGAAAGGATCGACGTTGCCGGTCCAGTTGGTCATGCTGACCCACAGCGCCATGACTATCGGAATGAACAGGAAGACCGTCAGCACGGCGATCGCCGGGGTCGTGAAGACCCAGCCCGCCGCCCCTTGCCCGGCGTGGATGCCGGTCTTTCTCTTAGCCATGTCGTTCTCCTTGTGGCGGTCGGCATACAGGCGAGGCTGCCTGTATGCCGACCGGGCGATTCGGTTTCTGGGGCAGTCGGTCAGCCGGCGGCGATGGCCGCAGTGCCGTTCTTCTGGAGCTCGACGAGCATGGCCTTGGGGTCAGCGCCCTTGCCCAGCGTCGCGAGCTTGGAGCTGAACGCGGCCATCACCGGGTCGAAGCCGGGGAGGTTGACCGGGCCCATCCCGTAGTCGCCACCAGCAGCGAAGGCTGCGTCCTGGGGATACTCGGTCTTGAACTTGGCGATGCCTTCGGCTGTGGACGGCATCGGGCCGAACGCCTTGGTGAACGCCAGCTGCTGGTCGACGGTGGTGAGGTACTTGACCAGGTCAACGGCCTGTGTCTGGTGAGTGCTCTTGGCAGCGATCCCCCAGCAGTTGCTGAACACCAGGGTGCCCTTGCCGGCGGGGCCGGCCGGGAGCTCGACGATCTTGGTCTTGATGGTCGGGAAGTCCTTTGTCAGGGCGCCCCGGATCCAGTTGCCCTCGATGGTCATTGCGGCAATGCCCTTGCCTAGTGCCTCGCCGCCCCATCCGGCAGCCGGCCTGGTGTCGGTGTTGAACTTCAGGGACCCGGCGGCCATCATCTTCTTCATCTGCGTGAGGCCTGCGAGGTTCTCCGGGGTGTCCGCCGTCATCTTGGTGCCGTCCTCGGAGACGGCCCAGCCGCCGGCCTGTCTCATGAAGACACCGCCACGGTTGATGTCATTGCCGATGACCAGCCCGGTGACCTTGCCCTTGGTGAGCTTCTTGGCGACCGTCTCCAGGCCTGCCCAGTCCTTGGGGATGTCGGCATCGGTCAGGCCGGCCGCGGTCCACAGATCGGTGTTGATCACCAGCGCCAGGGTCGAGTAGTCCTTGGGCGCGCACTGGAGCTTGTCCTTGTAGCTGAACGTCTTGACCAGGCTGGGCAGGAAGTTCGAGCCCTTGAGCTGGTCGCCGTAGGGGTAGAGGTTGCCCACCTTGGCAAAGTCGCCGATCCGGGAGGCATCGGCATAAAACAGGTCCGGGGGAGTACCACCGGCGAAGCCCTGGCCGAGCTGCTGGCCGAGGTCGTTGGCGACGATAACCGTGGCGGTGTTGCCGCTCTTCTTGGACCAGGCAGCTGCTGCGGCCTTGACCGAGTTGGTCTCCGCGTCACCCGAGCTGCCGATCATGATGGTGAGCTTGGCCGGTCCGGTGGCCTGCGCCTTGGTGGAGCCGCCGAAGCTGCTCCCACCACCCCCGCATGCCGAGAGGACCAGTGCGCCACTGGCGCAGAGCACCAGCGCAGCCGCGCCGGGTCGTGTCTTTCTTGTTCTCATGAGCCTTCTCCATGGTGAGTGCGGTTGCCCGCTGTGGTGTGAGTTGCGGGCTTGTGGGCTGAAGCGGATCCGTCGGCGCCACTGCGACTGGTGCCACTGGGGCCTGTGCCAGAGCGGTCGGCCCAGTGGCGGTCGGTGCTGCGCCGGGGGATGACCACCGGGTCGAACAGGACGCCGTGGCCCGGTGGTATCGCCCCCTGCTCGGCCCGGATCAGGTAGGTCAGCAGGGTCTGGGCGATCTCGGCCAGCGGCTGCTGCACGCTGGTCAGGCCGAACTCCTGGGCAAAGTCGGTGTCGTCAAAACCGATCAGGCCGATGTCGCTGCCCGGTCGCAGCCCGTCGTCGCGCATCACCTGGTAGGCGATGAAGGCCAGGGTGTCCGAAGCGCACACGATGGCGCCGCCCGTCCCGACACGCTCGATCAGGGACCGTACTGCCACGGCCGCTGAAGGCAGATCCTGCGGAGGCACCTCTTCAAGGGTTGGGTCGTGGATCCCGAGCTCTGTGGTGGCGGCAACCCACCCGGAGCGCCGGTCATCGCCGACCGGGGAGCCCTGCGGCCAGCCGAGGTAGCCGATCGGCGCATACCCCTGGGCGACAGCGTGGCGTACGCCCTGGGCAGTGCCGGAGCCGCCGTCAACATCCGCCCAGGCGGTGAAGGCCGGGTCGTCCCACACCCGGCCGAACGACACGAAGGGGACCTCGTGGGCGCGCAGCCAGGCGGGCCGGGGATCGTCGTGGCGGGTGTTGGTCAGCACGAAGCCGCTGACCATCTGGGTGGCCAGCAACCGTTCGTACTCGGCAATGGGCTCAAGATAGTCCTCGACGGCAAAGGTGATGATGTGCGCATCCTGCTCTCGGGCGGTGACCGTCAGCTCCACCAGGAAGGAGTCCTGGATGTTGCCGAGCCTGTGCCGGCCGGTGGCATTCAGCTCGATGCCGAGGGCATTGGCCTTGCGCTGACGCAGCGAACGGGCTGCCAGGTTCGGCCGGAAGCTGAGCCGGTCGATCTCGAGGCGGACCCTGGTCGTGGTCTCGGGAGAGACCTTGCCGGGATTGTTCAGGACGTTGCTGACGGTCTGCCTGGAGACCTGGGCGGCACGGGCGACATCAACGAGGGTGGCTCGCTGGGTTCGCTCCGCTGGTTCCTGCTTCACTGGCATCCGGCCCGTCATGCGGTCCTCTCCGGCGGGTTGCCGCGCTCGATTTGAACGTTCAACCCAATGGGAGGATGCTTCACCCGAAAGAGTGCTGTCAAGTTCGATGCGCATTCGTTATCCAGAAGGGGAGGACCGCCAGTGACGGTCAAAGTGGCGCCCGAAACGACGGCCGAGAGCCCCTCGCAGGTCTCACGGCAGCCTTGGGTTCATGACCTCCGGGTCTGCGTGAACGGCAACGTGACGGCGCTGAGTGCGTCCAGTGGTGACATCGGATCCGTGGCGGGCGGGCAGGGGTCCGCGGCCGGCGCACAGGGGGTCTACGCGGACGACCGTCGGGCGGTCAGCGTGCTCACGGTGCACCTGGGCAGCGACTCCCCGGTGCCGGTGGCCGACGCCAGCTCGGGCGGACGTTCCGACTTCTTCTCCTCTGCCCGACAGCTGGGTAACCCCGGTGCCGACCCCACCGTGGAGGTACGCCGTCACCGGACGGTGACGGTCCAGGGCATCACCGAGGTGGTCGACGTCGTCTCGCGCGCCGACGAGGCTGTCGAGACCGACCTGGTGCTCCACCTTGGGGGTGACGGGGCGCCGATCTCGTCCGTGAAGTCCGGGATGGTCGCAGAAGCCTTGCTGGCCGCCATTCCCTCAGCGGTAGCTGTCAGTGGTGTCCACGGCGTCGATACTGTGAGCGGGTTGTCCTGGAGTGACGAGTGGCATCGCACCGAGGTGACCTTTGACCCGACACCGACCTCGCTGGCTGTCGGGGGTCCTGGCGAGGTCTCCGTGGCGAGCTTCCGCCTCGTGGTTGCCCCCGGGCAGACCGGCTCGGTGGTGGCCACCGTCCGTGCCTCGCGCCTGAAGGAGTCCAACTTCGACGCCGACTCCGGCGCTGCCCGGGTCGACTGGAGCAAGGTGTCGGTCCAGTGCGTGGATCGACGGCTTGCGCCGACCCTGACCGCCGGGCTGAATGACCTGCAGCACCTGCTGCTGACCGATCCGCAGGAGCCGTCCTCGATCTTCGCCGCAGCAGGAACCCCCTGGTACCTGACGCTCTTCGGCCGTGATGCGCTCTGGGCGGCCCGGATGGCCCTGCCTTTCGGCACTGACCTTGCGGCCGGGACACTTCGGGCGCTGGCCAGACGCCAGGGGTCGGTGTTCGACAGCGACCGCGCTGAGGCGCCGGGGAAGATCCCGCACGAGCTACGCCGGACGACATTCGTCGACCCGACCGGAGGCCTCGACCTCCCACCCGTCTACTACGGCACGATCGATGCCACGCCGTTGTGGATCAGCCTGCTTCGCGACGCCTGGAAATGGGGGCTGGCAGACCGTCAGGTCGAGGCGCTGCTGCCCCATCTGCAGGCGGCGACCCGATGGCTGACCGAGTATGCCGCCCCGGACGCCGACGGTCTGCTGAAGTACATCGACACCTCGGGCAAGGGGCTGGCCAACCAGGGATGGAAGGACTCCGGGGACGCGATCCGCTGGCGCGATGGTCACGTCGCTGTCGCGCCGATCGCGCTGTGCGAGGCTCAGGCCTACGCCATCGAGGCGGCCTCCGCGGCTGCCGAGCTGTTCACTCACTTCAACATCGACGGATCTGCGGACCTGAACGACTATGCAGGGCAGATGCGTCAGCGGTTCCGTGAGCATTTCTGGGTAGGGCCCACGGGCGAGCAGTACGTCGGGCTCGCCGTGGACGGACACGGCCAGACGGTCGATGGTCTGGGCTCCAACATGGGGCATGTCCTGGGGACGGGCACCCTGGACGCCGCAGAGGTCGACCGGGTCGCCCACACACTGACCTCGCCGGAGCTGCTGAGCCGGTATGGCATCTCCACGCTGGCCCGCGACAATGGCGGCTTCAACCCGATCGGCTACCACACCGGCTCGATCTGGACCCATGACACAGCGATCTGCGCCTGGGGTCTGGCCCGTGAAGGTAAGCGGGACGAGGCCACCAAGGTCGCCCAGGGCCTGCTGGCCTCGGCCGAGGCGTTCGACTATCGCTGGCCCGAGCTGTACGCGAGTGCCGGCGTGCTGGATCGCCCGGTGCCGTATCCCGCCTCGTGCCGTCCGCAGGCCTGGTCCACGGCGTCTGCGGCAGTCCTGGTCTCGGTGGCGCTCGGGTTCGAGCCGGACGCCCCGGCGGGCAGGCTCGTCCTGCGGCCGGCTCGCCCGGCGGCATACGGGCAGATGACGATCCGCGGGCTGCAGTTCGCCGGCCGCTCCTTCGGCGTCTCCTGTGCCCCCGACGGCAGCACCGAGCTACTGGACGCGCCGGACGACGTGGAGATCGTGATCCGCTGACCCGGACACGTCATAGACTCGAAGGTCCGAGTCTGTAGGAAGGAAGTCCACGCGAGTGAAACTGCTGGAATCGATCGATGGCCCGCAAGATCTCAGAGCCCTGCCGGCCGAGCAGATGCCGCTGCTGGCCCAGGAGATTCGGGCTTTTCTGGTCGATTCCGTCTCTAAGACAGGCGGGCACCTCGGGCCTAACCTCGGTGTCGTCGAGCTGACCATCGCCCTGCACCGGGTGTTCGACTCCCCGCAGGACTCCATCGTCTTCGACACCGGCCACCAGTCCTACGTCCACAAGCTGCTCACCGGCCGCCGTGCCGGCTTCGCCGAGCTGCGCAAGAAGGGCGGGCTCTCCGGCTACGCGAGCCGGGCAGAGTCCGAGCACGACATCGTCGAGAACTCCCACGCTTCCACGGCGCTGTCCTGGGCCGACGGGATCGCCCGGGCCCGGCGACTGCAGGGTCAGCGTCAGCGGCACACGGTGGCCGTCATCGGGGACGGGGCGCTCACCGGGGGAATGGCCTGGGAGGCCCTCAACAACATCTCGGCAGACAAGGACCTTCCGCTGGTCATCGTCGTCAATGACAACAAGCGGTCGTATGCGATGACCACCGGCGGGCTGGCCGACTATCTGGCGACGTTGCGGGTCACCCGAGGTTACGAGCGTTTCCTGGACTGGGGCCGCAACACCCTGGAGCACACGCCGGTCGTCGGGTCGGCGATGTACGAGACGCTGCACGGGATGAAGAAGGGCCTGAAGGACATCGTCGCGCCGCAGGGCATGTTCGAGGATCTGGGGCTGAAGTACCTGGGGCCGGTGGACGGCCATGACGAGCAGGCGCTCGAGTCGGCGCTGCGCAAGGCCCGGGCCTTCGGCGGCCCGGTTCTGGTCCATGTGCTGACCGAGAAGGGCCGCGGTTACCCGCCCGCTCGCCACGACGAGGCCGACAGGTTCCACGCCGTGGGTGTCATCAACCCCGAGACAGGTCTGTCGTTCGATGAGGGCGGCCGGATCTGGACCGACGAGTTCAGCGATGAGATGTGCGAGATCGGCGAACGGCGGCCCGACGTCGTGGCGCTGACCGCCGCGATGCTGATCCCGGTCGGTCTGGACAAGTTCTCAGCCCGGTTCCCGGATCGGGTCTTCGACGTCGGTATCGCCGAGCAGCATGCCCTCACGATGGCGGCCGGGCTGGCCTTCGGCGGGCTGCACCCGGTGGTCGCCGTCTACGCCACCTTCCTGAACCGTGCCTTCGACCAGCTGTTGATGGATGCCGGGCTGCACAAGGCCGGGGTCACCGTGGTGCTCGACCGGGCCGGGGTCACCGGCACTGATGGCGCCTCCCACAACGGCATGTGGGACATGACGATCTGTTCGGTGGTGCCCGGGCTTCGCCTTGCCGCTCCCCGTGACGGTGAACAGCTGCGGCAGGCATTGCGCGAGGCTGTCGACGTCTCGGATGGCCCTACGGTGCTGCGCTTCCCCAAGGGGGACGTCGCCGAGCCGCTGGCCCGGGTCCGTCAGCTGGGCACTCTCGATGTCTTACGAGAGACGAGCACAGGCCCGGCGGACCTGCTGATCGTGGCTGTCGGTGCCATGGCGCCGACAGCGGTCAGCGTCGCCGAGAAGCTTGAGGCGCAAGGACATTCGGTGCGGGTGGTCGATCCGCGCTGGGTCCTTCCGGTCTGCCAGGACCTGGTCCTTGCGGCCGGCGATGCCGGGGCTGTTGCGGTCATCGAGGACAACCTGGTGTCCGGAGGAATCGGGTCGGCGGTGACTCTGGCCCTGAGCCAGGCCGGCTGCGCCGCGCGGGTTCACTGCTACGGAATACCCAAGCAGTTCCTAGAGCATGCGTCGCGAAGCCAGGTGCTTGACCAGATCGGGCTGACCCCGGACGCGGTCGCCACCTCGCTGGGCAGCGCACTCGGCACTCATCCCGCACACCGCCCCTAACCTCGCCTCTGCGAACGGTGCACAGGCCCCTGGGTTTGGGGGCTAGATGTCGCGGAAGGTCTCGATGGTGGCGCCCAGGGCGTTGAGGCGGGTGGCCAGGTCTTCGTAGCCACGGTTGATGACGTAGACGTTGCGCAGGAAGGACGTGCCTGGCGCCGCCAGCATGGCGATCAGGATGACCACCGCCGGACGAAGCGCGGGCGGGCAGATGACTTCGGCGGCACGCCAGCGGGTGGGGCCGGTGATCAGCACCCGGTGCGGGTCGAGCAGCTGCACCTTGACACCGACCTTGGTGAGCTCGGTGAGATAGATGGCCCGGTTGTCGTAGACCCAGTCGTGGATCATCGTCGTGCCGGTCGCGCTGGCCGCGATGATGGCGAAGAAGGGCAGGTTGTCGATGTTCAGGCCCGGGAAAGGCATCGGGTGGATCTTGTCAGCCGGCGCGATCAGCGGGCCGGCGATGGTGGTCAGGTCGACCAGCCGGGTCAGCCCGTTCGCCGAGCGGTACTCCGGGGTGATCAGGTACTTCATCCCCATCCCCTCGAGCAGGGCCAGCTCGATCTCCATGAACTCGATGGGCACCCGCCGGATGGTGATGGCGGACTCGGTCACCACCGCCGCGGCGAGCAGGCTCATCGCCTCGATCGGGTCCTCCGACGGGCAGAACTCGACGTCGAGGTCGATGACGGGGCGTCCGTGGATGGTGAGAGTGGTGGTGCCGATCCCCTCGATGGCCACCCCGAGCTTGCCGAGGAAGAAGCACAGATCCTGGACCATGTAGTTGGGGCTCGCGTTGCGGATCACGCTGACTCCGTCGTGCCGGGCCGCCGCCATCAGCGCGTTCTCGGTGACCGTGTCACCGCGCTCGGTCAGCACGATCGCCGAGCTGGGGCTGACCGACCGGTTGACCTTGGCGTCATAGAACCCGGTCGAGGCGCTGACGTTGAGGCCGAACGACCGCAGTGCGTTCAGGTGCGGGTCCACGGTCCTGG
The DNA here is from genome assembly GCA_038236535.1 of Actinomycetales bacterium. GTDB lineage: Bacteria > Actinomycetota > Actinomycetes > Actinomycetales > Dermatophilaceae > UBA4719. Next base: position 20,662 of record JBBRZQ010000002.1, on the reverse strand, counting down.
TGCCGAGATCGCACCCGCCGGAGTACGGCAGGCGGAACTCGTTGAACTCGTGCAGCAATGGCCCCAGGAACATGATCACGGTGCGGGTGCGGCGCGCCGCATCCAGGTCCATCCCGGTGAGGTCGAGGCGTGCCGGCGGGGTGATCTCGAGGTCGTTGCTGTCCGGTAGCCACCGGGTCTTGACGCCGATGCTGTTCAGCACCTCGATGATGCGGTTGACCTCCTCTATCCGCGCGAGACCCCGCAAGGTCGTGCGGCCGTGGTTGAGCAGTGAGGCGCACAGCAGGGCGACCGCCGCGTTCTTGCTGGTCTTGACGTCGATGGCCCCGGACAGCTTGGTCCCGCCGACGATGCGAAGGTGCTGGACGCGAGAGTGACCCACTGAGACGAACTCCGAGTCCAGGCTGGCGCCGATCCGGGCCAGCATCTCCAGGCTGAGGTTCTGTTTGCCCTGCTCGATCCGCGCGACCGCACTCTGGCTGGTGCCGAGCAGCTCCGCGAGGTCGTTCTGCGACAGCCCCTGGTGCCGTCGGGCGTCCCGAATCAGTGTCCCGATCCGGGCTGGATAGTCCTCGCGCATGCCTGCAACATTAGATCACCGGCAGATCCCCGGCCCCCAGATGCCGTCCGGGCGCGTCGTTATCCGCCTCTTGCGAGTGTGCCATCAGTCACAACCGGTGAGCACGACAGCCAGGGGTGAGCCCGGATACTCACCGCAGGATCGAAGCTCAGGTCGCAGCTGTCCATGGCCACGGCGGTGCGCGCCAGCCTGGCCAGCGTGGGGTTGAACGGCCGGGCGATCGTCCCCAGCGCCCGCAGTGCTGACCTCGGCACGTGGCGCAACGACCCGCCTCCACCCAGCGACTCCTGGACATGGCGGGCCAGCTCGTTGAGCGTGAGGTTGGCCGGTCCGCCGACGTCGATCCTCTGCCCTCGCAACGCGGGGTCTTGCGTCGCGTGGACGAGCGCGTCGGCCACATCATGTACCGACACGAAGTTGATCGGGTTGTCGCCGCGGCCGAAGACCCGCGGCGACCCCGACCTTCCGGCACTCTGACGCAGGAGCTCATCCCAGGTCTGCACAAAGGCGCTGCTGCGAATGACCGTCCAGGGGACCCCGCTGGACTCCAGCTGCTGCTCGGCCGCCCATTTCATCCGGAACAGCTCCATCGGATGATCCGGGGATGCGTCAATGACCGACATGAGGATGACCGCAGCGGCCTCAGGGACAGACGGGCCAGATGGGACAGACGGGCCAGATGGGACAGACGGGCCAGACCGGACGGACTTGGCTGCGGTCGCGGCGACCAGGTTCCGGTTGCCGTCGCGGTCGATGCTCGCCGGCGTGACCCCGCCCTGCCCGGCCAGGCCATGGATCGCCGAGACGACGGTGCCCACCCCGGACAGGGCCGGTCCCAAGCTTGCCGGATCCCGCACGTCACCGGTCACCAGCTCGACTCCCAGGGCGGCGAGATCCATTGCTGCAGAGGGGTTTCGGGTCAGCACCCGGACCGGAATGCCTTCCAGGACCAGCCGGCTGACGACCAGACGTCCGAGACGTCCGGTACCGCCGGCGACCAGGATCATGGCCTGCCCGCGAGCTGGGAGGCGACGGCGGCATCGACACTGTTGTTGCCGGTATCGACCGGCTCGAGGTAGAACCTCGCGGCCGTGATCTGGGTCTGCGACACCGTGAAGATGATGACGCCACGCATCAGGTGGGCGCTGCCGTCGCTGCGGCTGCCGCTCATCTGCCACTCGGTCCACACGAGGTTCTCACCATCGGGCCCGGTGGCCTCGGCCAGACCGGCGATCTCTGCCGTGAGGTCCGGTACCGCGGCGAAGATCTGGGTCCAGTTGCGACGGACTTGCTCGTTTCCATGAAAGCCTCTGGCGGGGTGTCCGGGCGTCTGGTTGACGTAGCCCGGTGCGAAACAACCGACAAGAGCATCGATGTCGTGGTCGTTGGTCGCCCTGAGCAGGCGGTCGATGACGGGCCGGGCCAAAGATGCCGCGTTCCCTATCTTCTCCATGGATGCCCCTCAGTGAATTCTGCCGTATCCGATACAGTGGACTGTATCCGATATGGAAAGGATGGCTCGTGACCCATGCTGACGTCAAGGCCCGCCGGCGCTACGACTCGTCCGGGCGTCTGAGCGCGGCTGAGACCCGTCGCCGGTTGGTGCTGGACGCTGCTGGCCGCAGGTTCCTGGGAGACGGGTATGCCGCAACGACCGTCGCGTCCATTGCCGCTGACGCCGGTGTCTCAGTGGAGATGGTCTACAAGGCCTATGGCGGCAAGGCGGGCCTGGTGCGGGCGCTGTGGGAGACGGCCCTGGCCGGTGAGGGCCCGGTGCATGCCGAGGTTCGATCAGACGAGGTGTCCACGGCGGAGACCGATCCGGTCCTGATCATCGCGAGCTGGGCCAGGCTGAGCCGAGAGGTGGCGCCGCGGGTGGCTCCTATCCTGCTGCTGGTCAGGGCGGCCGCTGCCACGGACCCGGAGATGCAGAGATTGCAGGACGAGCTGGCTGCCCAGCGGCTGGTGCGGATGGCGCACAACGCCGATGCCCTCGCACAGCCCGGTCACCTGCGTCAGGGCATCACCCACGGCCAGGCGCGCGACGTGCTGCTGACCTACACGGCTCCAGAGATCTACGAGCTGCTCGTGCTACGCCAGGGCTGGTCGCTGGAGGACTACTCGCAGTTCATCCGTCGGGGGGTCGCTGCAGCCCTGTTGTGACTGCACCAGGGCGCGAGCTGGGAGACCCGCGCCCTGTGCAGTCGGCATACCGAACCTCGGTCGCCCGATATGCCGTCCGGGCCGGTCAGGAAGGAACGCTGGCTACGCCCGGGGGCAGGAACCGTTTCCCGTTGACCTTCTCGGAGATCGAGGTGCGGTCCAGCAGCGGCGTGAGGCCGCCGTTCCAGAAGGCAAACCCGGCCCCGGTGATCATCGCGAGGTCGAGATCCATCGGTGCGGCCACCACACCCTCGTCAAGCATCAGGGCGGCCTCCTCCGCCAGAGCAGAGAGCACCTGTTCGCGCACCTGGCCGGAGTCCAGGACCACCGGGCTGGCCGGCGTCTCCAGGAGCGCAACGACCTCGGGGTCGGCCACCGGCCTGCCGTCGGGGAAGAGGTAGAACCCGGGCTTGCCGGCAGCAACCAGGCGGCGCAGCCCCTCCGGCACGTGGAAACGGTCCGGGAAAGCGGCATGTAGCGACTCGTTGTTGTGCAGCGCGATCGGGGGACCGACCAGACCCAGCAGGACGAAGGGCGGCATCGGGGCGAACCCGCCGAAGGCGCTGTCGGCGACCTCCATCGGGGTACCCTGGTCCACGATCCGGCCGACCTCGCCCATGAAACGTCCGAGCAGCCGGTTGGCCACGAACGACGGGGAGTCCTTGGCCAGGATCGCTGTCTTCTTCAGCCTCTTGCCGGTGGCGAAGGCCGTGGCAAGGGTGGCGTCGTCGGTCGCCTCGCCGCGGATGATCTCGAGCAGGGGCATCACCGCGACGGGGTTGAAGAAGTGGAAGCCGACCACCCGCTCAGGGTGCTTCAGGTCGGCAGCCATCTTGGTGATCGACAGCGAGGACGTGTTCGTGGCCAGCACGCAGTCGTCGCTCACCACGGCCTCGATGTCGGCGAACACCTGCTTCTTGACCGTGAGCTCCTCGAACACCGCCTCGATGACGAAGTCGGCATCAGCGAAGTCGACAACGACCTCGCTGCCCGTCGACCCGGTGACCAGGGCCTTGAGCCGGTTGGCTCGGTCCTGGCTGACCCGCCCCTTGCCGAGCAGCTTGTCAACCTCGGCGTGCACGTAGCCGATCCCCTTGTCGACCCGGACCTGGTCGAGGTCGGTCATCACGATCGGGACCTCGAGCCGCTGGGCGAACAGCATCGCGAGCTGGCTGGCCATCAGGCCCGCGCCGACGATGCCGACCTTGGTCACCGGACGGGCCAGCAAGCGGTCCGGTGCCCCGGCAGGACGCTTGGCCCGCTTCTGCACCAGGTTGAAGGCGTAGAGGCTGGCCCGCAGCTCGTCGCTCATGATCAGGTCGGCCTCGGTCTCGTCCTCGGCGGCGTACGCCTCCTCGCGGGTGGCCGTGCGCGCCGCTGAGACCAGCTCAAGGGCCCGCAGCGGGGCGGGTGAGGCACCACCCGTCTTGGCCATCACCAGTGCCCTGGCCGCGGCCACGGCACCCTCCCAGAGGGTGCTGTCGCGATCGACCTCGGAGCGGTTCACGACGACTCTGCCGCTGATCACATCGGCGGCCCAGGACAACGAGTCCTCAAGGAAGGTGGCCGGCTCGAACATCTCGTCAGCCATCCCGAGCTTGAAGGCCTGCGGGCCCTTGAGCATGCGGTTGCTGTTCAGCGGGTTCTCGATGATGACTTTCAGGGCCTGCTCGGCGCCGATCAGGTTCGGCAGCATGAAGCAGCCGCCCCAGCCGGGCACCAGGCCGAGAAAGCACTCCGGCAGCGCCACGGCGGGCACCCCCGCCGAGATGCTCCGGTAGGCCGCACTGAGCGCGATCTCGACGCCGCCACCCATGGCCGCGCCGTTGACGAAGGCGAACGTGGGCACCGGCAGCGTGCGGAGCTGTTCGAACGTCCGGTGACCCAGTCGGCCGATGTCCAGGGCCTGCTCCCGGGTGGTCACCCTGGGGATGCCCGTCAGGTCGGCGCCGACCGCGAAGATGAACGGCTTGCCGGTGATGCCGACCCCGACGATCTCGCCGGCCCGGGCCCGGGCTGTCACGGTGCTGAGCACCGAGGACAGGCCGGAGAGCGTGGCGGGTCCGAACGTGTTGGGCTTGGTGTGGTCAAAGCCGTTGTCGAGCGTGATCAGCACGAAGGTGCCGGCGCCGCGAGGCAGGACGATATCCCGTGCCAGGGCCATGGTGATGACCTCGTCCGGGAACAATGCGGTGAAGTCGGTACTCATCAGGCCGTGGCTCCCTTGGTCATGTCGGCGTCCTTGCCGTAGTCACTGTGGTGCGGGTTCTCCCAGATCACCGCTCCGCCCATGCCGATGCCGATGCACATCGCGGTCAGGCCGTACCGCACCTGCGGGCTTTCCTCGAACTGACGGGCCAGCTGGGTCATCAGCCGGACACCGGAGCTGGCCAGTGGGTGACCCGTGGCGATCGCGCCGCCGTACTGGTTGACCCGCGGGTCGTCGTCGGCGATGCCGAAATGGTCGAGGAAGGCCAGAACCTGGACGGCGAAGGCCTCGTTCAGCTCCATCAGGCCGATGTCATCGATGCTCAGTCCGGCCTGGGCAAGTGCCTTCTCGGTGGCCGGCACCGGGCCGATGCCCATGACCTCCGGCTCGACCCCGACGAAGGAGTAGGCCGCCAGGCGCATCCGCACCGGCAGGCCCAGCTCGGCGGCTGCATCGGCAGAGGCCACGATGCAGGCGGTGGCGCCATCGGTCAGGCCCGCGCTGTTACCGGCAGTGACCTTGCCGTGCGGGCGGAAGGGTGTCTTCAGCCCGGCGAGCATCTCCACCGTGCTACCCGGCCGCGGAGGCTCGTCCGTGGTGGCCAGGCCGTATCCGAGCTGGGCGTGACGGGTGGCGACAGCGACCAGGTCGGGCTGGATCTTGCCGTCGGCATACGCCTTCTCGAGCTTGCCCTGGCTGGCCACGGCATACGCGTCGCAGCGTTCCTTGGTCAGCTCAGGGAAACGGTCGTGCAGGTTCTCCGCGGTAGCGCCCATCACCAGCGCCGACGGGTCCACGATGCCCTCGGAGATGATCCGCGGGTTGGGGTCAACCCCCTCACCCATGGGGTGGCGGCCCATGTGCTCGACACCGCCCGCGATGGCGATCTCGGACGACCCGAAGGCGATGGCGGAGGCCACGTTGGTCACCGCGGTCATCGCGCCGGCACACATCCGGTCGATCGAGTAGCCCGGGGTGGTCTTCGGCAGGCCGGACAGCAGTGCAGCCACCCGGCCCAGGGTCAGGCCCTGGTCGCCGATCTGGGTGGTCGCCGCGATGGCGACCTCCTCGACGCGCTCAGGGGGAAGCTCGGGATGGCGTCTGAGAAGCTCACGAATGCAGTTGACGACCAGGTCGTCGGCGCGCGTCTGGGCGTACATACCCTTCTCGCCGGCCTTGCCGAACGGGGTACGGACACCTTCGACGAACACGACTTCACGCAAAGTGCGGGGCACGGGGAGCCTTCCAGGGGAGAACGGTGACTGAACGAGCGTTTCGGGCTGACAGCGATGCTACCGGTCAGTAACTTATCTGGAAACCCCCCGCAGGGCTCAGTGGTGGACAAGCTCAGCGGTAGACGGTCCAGCCCTGGCCCACGGCGCGGTCTCCAGCCGCAAACCCGCCGCCACTGTTGCCGCGATACAGGATCAGGCTGCCGGCGTCGTTGATGGCCAGCAGGCCGGCCTTTCTACTGCCGGAGAAGTCGCCGCCAGCCGAGACGACAGAGATGAAGGTTCCCCAGCTTGTGCCGATGCGCTCACCACTCCCCGGCGAAGCCCCTGTTGGCTGGCGTGACCGCACCGGTGTGGACTCCGGTTGCTGGACCCGGGCCTCCCGGACGTGTGGTGACGTGTCGAGGCCGCCCTCACCGACCATCCCCCGGGGCCAGGCAGTCTGGCTAGGTGTTCTCCTCGTCGGCGTCATCAGTGGCCGGGTTGGCGGCCGGAAGCGCAGGCCGGTTGACGGCTTCCTCGATGATGGGTCCGGCGATGTCGATCTGCCACTGGCGGGCGCCCAGCTTCAGCAGGGCCTCGGAGATGGAGCCGAGAGTCCCGTCGGCGGCCAGGTGCTGGGGGGCCCACAGCATCCGGCGCAGGAAGTCCGGCGAGAGCACGTTCTCCACGGGGATGTGATGCGCCTCCGCGAACTCGCCCAGGGCTGTGCGCGCCTGTGCCAGCCGGGCCGCGGCCACCGGGTCCCGGTCGGCCCAGGCCCTGGCCGGCGGGGGGCCGTCGGAGCGCACGGTCAGCGGCGGAAGATCGGCCTCCGGCAGGTGCCGGGCCCGATCCAGTGCCGCGAGCCACTCCTGCTGGTACTTGCGCACGGACCGCGAGACACGCCCGGAGGCGTTCTCGCTGACCTCGGCATTCGTCTTGGGCGCGCGCAGGGCCAGGTCGACCAGAGCGGCGTTGGGCAGGATCCGGCCCGGTGCGATGTCACTCTGGACCGCAATGGCATCGCGGGTGAGCCAGAGCTCGCGGACCATCGCGGCGCCGCGGCGGTTGCGGACCTTGTGCAGCCCCGAGGTGTGCCGCCACGGCTCCAGCCGGACGGGTGGGCCGGTAAACCTGGTCAGGGCGTCGAACTCCTGCTCGGCCCACACCGCCTTGTCCTGTTCGGCGAGGTCGACCGCCATCAGGTCGCGGACCTCGACGAGCACCTCGACGTCCAGGGCTGCATAGCGCAGCCAGGGCTCCGGCAGCGGCCTGGTCGACCAGTCCACCGCAGAGTGCTCCTTGGCCAGGGTGAGACCTAGGTAGTGCTCGACGACCGCCGCGAGCCCCACCCGCGGCAGACCCACCAGGCGTCCGCCGAGCTCGGTGTCGAACAGGCGGGTCGGGCGCATGCCCACCTCCGCCAGGCATGGCAGGTCCTGGGTGGCGGCATGCAGGATCCACTCGACCTCGGAGAGGACATCACCGATGGGGGAGAGGTCGGGGCAGGCGATCGGGTCGATCAGCCAGGTGCCCGACCCCTGGCGGCGGATCTGGATCAGGTAGGCCCGCTGCCCGTAGCGGTAGCCGGAGGCGCGCTCCGCGTCCAGAGCCACCGGACCGGTGCCGGCTGCCAGGGCCTCGGCCGCCCTGGTGAGGTCTCGTTCGGTGACGACCACGTCCGGAACGCCTCCGGCGGGCATGGTCAGGGCCACCAGGACCCGGGCCTCTGCGTCCTGCTCCTCCCCGTCGGGAGCGGGCACGTCGAGCGGTTCTGGGGCGTTGCTTGAGCCGATGATCACACCTTCAATGTATTGACCCGGGCTGCCCGGATGTCAGGGGGTTCGCCCAAAGCGGATGTTGCAGCCGTGGCCAGGAGAGGAGATCCGGCGCTCAGCGACGGGGCCGTGACAGGGCCACGACACCGTCGGGCAGTGGTGGCAGGCCGGCAACCGTGCACAGCAGATCGGCCCAGGCCTGCAGGTGGAGGCCCAGGTCCGGTCCGGAGGGTGTCCAGGAGGCGCGGACCTCCATCTCCACCGTGACGCTGCGTTCGGCCAGCCCGGCGAAGCTCTCAGAGACGACCCGGGTCACCGTGCCGGCTTCGGCCACGCAGGTCGCGCCACGGTTGGCCAGGGCCTCCATCAGCCACGACCAGCCGACCGCACCGACCATCGGGTCGTTGGCCAGCTCGGGGTCGAACACGGCTCGGACGAAGGTGACCGCGCGCCATACCCCCTCCCAGGGCTCGGGACCGGCGGCGTCATGCAGGAGGACGAATCGCCCGGTCGCCAGCTCGTCACCCTCACCGCGCGTGTCGATGGTGACGACCTCGGCTGACATGGCCACAGCCTGAGGCGCGATCCGGCTCGGCGCCGGCACCTCGGCCAGCCGGACCTCGGGACGCAGCCTGGTCGCGCGCAGGTCCCGAAGTGCCTGTGCGAACTCGGCCGACTCCTCGCCGGGGACGCTGCGACTGTCCACCACCGCAGCGTATGTCGACCGCTCCTCGCCGGGGTCACGGCGCGCCGGGATACGGTCTTGCGATGCTGTCTCTGATCGCCCTGGCCTCGAGCGCGTTCTGGGGAACCTCTGACTTCTTTGCCGGGCTCAAGGCCCGGACCATCGCGCCGCCCGCGGTGGTGGCCATCACCCAGGGCTTCGCGCTGGTCGGGCTGAGCCTGATCCTGCTGGTCCGACATACCGGGCTGTCGGCGTCATTCACCGGGAACGGGCCCTGGTGGGCGATCGCAGCCGGGCTGGCCGGGTCCCTCGGGCTGGTCTGCTTCTACACGGCACTGGCCTCGGGGACGATGGGCGTGGTCGCGCCGATCTCGTCGCTGGGAGCCCTGGTCCCGGTCTTCCTCGGACTGCTCACCGGGGAGCACCCGAGCGCGACCGCCTGGGTCGGCATGGCGGTGGCCGTGACCGGGGCAGCTCTGGCCTCTGGACCGGAGCTGGCCGGGGCTGTGCCGCCGCGCCCGGTCCTGCTGGCAGCCGTGGCCGCGGCGTGTTTCGGGACGGCGCTCTACTGCATCGACCGCGGGGCCCGGTACGCGCTTCTGGAGACGTTGTGGGGGATGAGAGCGACCAGCGTCCTCCTGTTCCTCATCGCCGGGCTGGTGGTCCGATCTGTTGGCGGGGCCCATGCGCGCGACCTGCCCGCGCTGGCGGTGATCGGTCTGGCCGATGTCACCGCGAACGGGCTGTTCGCCTTCTCGTCCTCGCGGGGCCTGGTCAGCGTGGCCAGCGTGCTGGGCTCGCTGTATCCGGTGGCCACGCTCTTCTGGGCCAGGCTGCTGCTGGGCGAGCGGCTGCGCCGGGTCCAGGCCCTGGGCGTCTGCCTCACCCTGGCCGGCGTGGTCGCCATCGCGCTCTGAGCGGTGCGCCGGGGGGGGTGTCGCGCCGTGCGAGAATCGGCGGGTGACATCTTCCCCGAAAAGCCCCCGCGATAGCGCCCTGGTCCGTGCCGCCCGACGTCAGAGCGTGCCGCACACGCCGGTCTGGTTCATGCGCCAGGCAGGCCGGTCGCTGCCGGAGTACCGCAGGGTGCGTGAGGGCGTGGGCATGCTCGACTCCTGCCGTACGCCCGAGCTGGTCGCCGAGATCACCATGCAGCCGGTCCGCCGGCACGGTGTGGACGCGGCGATCCTGTTCAGCGACATCGTGGTTCCGCTGGCTGCCGTCGGCGTCGACCTTGACATCGTCGGGGGAGTAGGGCCCGTGGTGGCCCGGCCGTTCCGGACCCGGGCTGACCTCGCCCGCCTGCCCGAGCTGACACCCGAGCACCTTCCCTACATCACCGAGTCCGTGCACCTGGTGCTCGACGAGCTGGGCGCGACCCCGCTGATCGGTTTCGCGGGTGCGCCGTTCACCCTCGCGTCGTACCTCGTCGAGGGTGGCCCTTCCAAGAACCACGAGAACACCAAGGCCATGATGCACGGCGATCCGGAGCTGTGGAACGACCTCTGCGCCCGGCTGGCCCAGATCTCCGGGGCGATGCTCCGGGTCCAGGCGAAGGCCGGCGCGTCGATCGTGCAGCTCTTCGACTCGTGGGTCGGTGTGCTGTCCCGCGCGGACTATGAGGCATACGTCCAGCAGCACTCACGGGCGGCGCTGTCGGCAGTGGCCGATCTGGACATCCCGACCATCCACTTCGGGGTGGGGACCGGCGAGCTCCTGGCCTCGATGGGGGCGGCCGGAGCCGACGTGGTGGGGGTGGACTTCCGCACCACGCTGACCGATGCCCGCGCCCGGATCGGTGACGGGTATGCCGTGCAGGGCAACCTGGACCCGGCGCTGCTGTTCGCGCCCTGGCCGGCCCTGGAAAGGGTTGTCCGGTCGATCGTGGCCGAGGGTGCACAGGCGCCTGGACACATCTTCAACCTGGGCCACGGCGTCCTGCCGAGCACCGACCCCGAGGTGCTGACCCGGGTCGTCGAGCTGGTGCACGAGGCCTCAGCTCGCTGAGCGTCCGGGTGCCGCGATGGTCCGGCGACGCCGGATCCACCACACGACTCCCGCAGCGATCAGCGAGAGGAATACGGCGAAAGGCAGAACCGCTCCGATCGCGGTGAGCAGACCACTGGCGGAGGTCGCGAAGGCGTCCCAGCCCGCCCGCAGTCCGGCGACAAAACCGTTGTCCGTCACCGGCCTGTCCACGGCAGTGTTCAGCAGCACGGTCAGCGGGGACATCGCGACACTGTTCCTGAGCGCGCCCAGCTGAGACTCCAGCGACTCCAGGTCGGCCTCCCGGCGGCTGAGCTCGCTCTCCAGCGCGACCACCTGACCGAGGTCTCTGGCCTGCGACATCAGGGCCCGGACGCGCGCGACGCTGGCGCGCATGGTCTTGAGCCGGCTCTCGGTGTCGACGTACTGGGCGGTGACGTCCTGCGAGGTGCTGGTCCGTCGTGCCACGCTGCCGATCTTGGCGAGCTGGTCCAGCGCGGAGTCGAGCTTGTCAGCAGGCACCGACAGGGTCAGCGTGCCAAATCCCTGAGTTCCACTGGTTCCCGCAGAGCCACCGGGTCCCTGGGAGCCACCGGACCCCTGGGAGCCAACAGACCCCTGGGAGCCAACAGGGCCATCAAGCTTGCCCTGAACGGGCGTTGGGTCATTGGGCCCCCCGCTGCCGATCTGCTCGCTGAGGACCTGAGCCTGCAACCCGGTGGCGACCGCACGCACCCTGGCCGCGGCGGCGTTGACGTTCTGGACGGTGAGCTCGAGGCTCGCGCTCCGGGTCAGCTTCTGACCGGCCCCGACCACTGGCGCCCCCGAGGTGGACACCCCAGGTCTGGACACCCCAGGTTTGGACACCCCTGACGTGGACACGTCTGACTTGGACACCTCTGCGGGGGCCGGCGCACCCGCGACGGACGGGGCTTCCTGCTTGGTCCCGGTAGCGCTGTTGAGGCCGCTGCTGTCCTGGGCGGAATCTCCGCTGGCCCTTCCCGTGGTGCTGGTGGTGGCTGTCCCGCCACTGCCACAACCCGCCATCAGGAGGGCGGACAACACGGCCAGGACGACCACGGTGCGTGCCCGGCGAAGGCGCCGGGGGGACTTCTTGGGAGCGAACGGGCCTTGCATGAGGGACCTCCGGGGACGAGCACGGAACGAATCGGTATGCCCCTTGGAGTGGTGCAACGGGGCGTTCGTTCCCACGCCCGGGGTATCAATCTGGTCACGGGAGGTGGGCCGGGGAGGATCAGATGCTGGCCCTGGTGCGACGCGGAGACGACTTCGGGTCAGGATGAGGGTATGAGCCCGAAGCCCACCGCCGGCCAGATCCGCGAGATCAACGACAGCATCCGCTACGCCATGTGGTCGGTGTTCAAGGTCACCAGCCCCCTGAGTCCGCTCCCGCAGGAGCGTGCCGAGATCGCGGCCGAGATCGAGTCGCTGTTTGCCGACCTGGCAGAACAGGGGGTGGTGGTCCGGGGGGTCTATGACGTGGCCGGGCTCCGGGCCGATGCGGACTTCATGATCTGGTGGCACGCCGAGGACATCCGGACGGTGCAGGCCGCCTACCACCAGCTGCGCCGCACCCAGCTTGGTGGCCACCTCGAGTCGGTCTGGTCGGTGGCCGCGCTACACCGGCCGGCAGAGTTCAACAAGGGGCACATCCCGGCGTTCATGGCCGACGAGCATCCGAGAGACTTCGTCTGTGTCTACCCGTTCGTGCGTTCCTTCGAGTGGTATCTGCTCGACGACCAGGAGCGCCGCAGCCTGCTGTCCGAGCACGGGCAGATGGCTCGTGACTTCCCGGACGTGCGGGCCAACACGATCGCCTCGTTCGCGCTGGGCGACTACGAGTGGATCCTGGCGTTCGAGGCTGACGAGCTGAGCCGCATCGTCGACCTCATGCGCCACCTGCGGGGATCAGAGACCCGCCGTCACGTGCGTGAAGAGGTGCCGTTCTACACCGGCCCCCGGGTCGAGGTCGCGGCGCTGGTCAACTCCCTGCCCTGAGGCTGATCCGGTCAGTCGCCGGTGAACCCGTCGATCCGCTCGCGGAGCAGGTCGGCGTGGCCGTTGTGGCGGGCGTACTCCTCGATCATGTGGACATAGACCCAGCGGAGCGAGATCAGTCCGTTCCTGCCCTCGAAGGTGTCCTCCAGCGACATCGCGCGGACCGCCTCGTCAGCTGCCTGGCACTCGGCCGTGAAGGTCGCGACGTCATGGTCGACCACGGCATCCACGACGTTGTCGAAGTCACCGTTCTCGTCGTCCGCGGGGGAGTAGAGATCCGGCAGGGTGAGGCCGGCGGCCTTGGTACGGAACCACCAGCGCTCCACCTCGGCCATGTGTCGAAGGAGACCGAGCAGGGTCATCCTCGACGGGCTGACCGACGCCGTCTTGAGCTGCTCGTCAGTCAGCCCGGCGCCCTTCCACAACAGCGTCCCGCGATGGAAGTCCAGCCAGCCCTGGTACATCATTCGCTCGTCGGCGACGCGGACCGGATCGATGCGGAATCGGCTGACATCTGGAGTCGTCATGGCTCAAACCTACCGATCAAGGGGCCTTGAACGAAGGCTGGACGCTGGCAAAACTTGGGGGCTGAACCTGAATTCCCCACCAGGACAGGAAGGAGATCCTGGTGGGCCGGGTCGACAACCTGGAAGACGCGAAAGACGAGGTCGAGGGCCGGTCAGGGAGCTTTTGGCCGATTCTCGCCTACTCGGCCGTCGGCTCCAGGCGCAGGCTGATGCTGTTGATGCAGTAGCGCTGGTCGGTCGGGACGTCATAGCCCTCGCCCTCGAAGACGTGGCCCAGGTGCGAACCGCAGTGTGCACAGCGGACCTCGACCCGCTTCGTGCCCATGCTGCGGTCCTCGATGTACTCCACCCGGTCTTCGGCAAGAGGGGCGTAGAACGACGGCCAGCCGCAGTGGCTGTCGAACTTGGTGTCACTACGGAAGAGCTCGGTGTCGCAGGCCCGGCACGAGTAGACCCCCTGGGTCTTTGTTTCGGTGTACTCGCCGATACCCGGGCGTTCGGTCCCGGCTTGCCGCAGGACCTCGTACTCCGCAGGGGTGAGCTCCTCACGCCACTGCTGCTCGGTCTTGCTCAGCGGATAGGTGCGGCCGTCAGTCATCGGGGTCCTCCTGCGCAGGGCTGAAAACAACGTCATGACCTACACAACAACACCCCGCCGGAAACGTTCCCGGCGGGGTGTTGTCGTGCTCGGGTCAGCCCTTGCCACCACGGATGGCCAGCCGCACGACCTGGGGGTCGTGGTCGGAGTCCTGGTCGTGGAACTCCGAGTTGGTGTGCACGATGTCGTAGTCGAAAGCCGGGTACTTGGCGCCGGGCGGAGGGATCGTCAGGGCCTGGCTGATCAGGATCTGGTCGAGCACCTGGCTGTTGCCCTCGAAGACGTATGAGTACCGCTCGTTGACCGGCAGGGTGCGCGGCAGGTCCACCAGTGCGGTCTTGCCGGCGCCGACCATGATGTCGATCGTCGTGCTGAACTCGAAGTCGTTGATGTCGCCGAGCACCACGACGTTGGCCTTCGAGTCAGCCGCGAGGATCTGGTCGAGGAAGGTGCGGACCTCCTGGGCCTGCAGGTGGCGGTTTGCCTCCGAGGAGCGAACCGGCTGCTGCCACTGGCCGAACAGCGGGTCGTCGCCGCCCTTGGAGGCGAAGTGGTTGGCGATCACGAAGACCGTCTTGCCACGGAAGGTGAACTCGCCGGCAAGAGGCTTGCGGGAGTCTGACCACGCCACATTGGCGGGTGTGATCCGTCCCGGGTTCAGGGCCAGGTGAGGTTTGCCGTCGACGATCGTCAGGCTCTCGGCCGTGGTCGCGTCGCCTGCGGGAGCAGCCACGAAGCCGACCTCGCGGTCGGCACGGTAGAAGAAGACCTGGCGGATGTTGGCACCCGGCGCTCCTCCGTCGGTGAGGTTCTCAGGGTTGACCCACCGTGCGCTGTAGACCGGGCCACCGGCGGCCGTGATCGCCGCGATCAGCTTGTCGGTGGTCTGGGTCGAGTCGACAGTGCCGTCGTTGGCCGCTCCGCTGTTGTCCTGGATCTCCTCCAGGGCCAGGATGTCCGGGCTCTTCAGGTTGTTGACGACCTGACCTGCCAGACGGTCGAACTTGAGCTGTGGGTCGGCCGGGGCGAGGTTCTCGACGTTGAAGGTCGACACGGCCAGCTGGTTGTTGGACTGGGGCTTGGTGAGCTCCCTCTGCAACCCGCCCAGGGTCAGTTTCGGGGTCGCGGTGACCTCCAGCTTCGGGTTGTTGAACGTGTAGTCCATCACGCCGACCGTGTCGCCGGCGATCGAGTCGCCCACGTTCGCCTTCGGCATCGCATCCAGGGGCAGCAGCGCATCGTCGAGCTGGATTCGCATCGCGTTGGGGTGGTCATAGCCGGAGTAGAGCACCCCGCCACGGGGGGTGTTGATGGCCGCGACGTTCTGGCCGGGGATGACGGTCATCTCGCCGAACGACTTGGTGGCGCCGACGACCTTGGCGTCGTGGACCGCTGCACGCATACCCTCAAGGGACTCGTAGAAGTCGATCGCGTCGGTGGCCGGGCGGAACATTGCCTGGGTGTACTCGACGTTGAGGGGGTTTCCCTCCTCAATGACCTGTTGCGGGGCGATCCGGTCGACACCGATGACGACCGGCTTGGGCAGGTCGTTACCAGACGAGAGGACGGTGACCTTCGGGCCGGTCAGCTCGGTGGTGGTCAGGTTGGTGCCTCCGCCGGGACGGTACTCGGAGATCGAGCCGTCCACGCTCACGCTGTCGCCGACTGCGACCGGGATGACGGCGCTGCCGGAGTAGACGTACAGGCCCTCGCTGCTGGCGATGTCGGCATCGGGAGTGCTGCTCTGGATCCAGTAGCCGTTGCGGCCGACAGCGGTCACGACTCCGAGAACGCCGTTGACCTGTTTGCCTTTGTATGGCGAGGTGTGGCTCGTGCCCTGGATCTGGGCGATCGTCTCGCGCTCGTCGACCGCTGGGGTGAGGGTGCAGGCGGGCTTGTCGACCGCGCTGTTCTCGGGCGACGGCTCGGTGGCGCGGAAGTCCGCCGAGTTGTTGTCCGTGTCGACGCAGGGGGCGTTGCGGGTGGCCGAGGTCGTGCTGCCGAGCCCCGGGGCGGCGCTGCCCTCGAAGGTGGTCGCGGTGCCGTATCCGACCCGGTCGACGACAGTTGTGGCGTCCGCGAGGACCAGGTCGACCCGGCCATTGCTGCCGCTCAACGCAGCCGTGCCGGTTGCATCGGGCGTGGGCAGTGCGGTGGTGCCGCCGGTGCCTGCCGCCATCTGCACGAGGTAGGTGTGGTGGGCTGCAACGGAGCCGCTCAGCGTGGCTGCGCCACTGGCCGGCGTTGTCCCGGCCGCTGAGTAGTACTGCACGAGCCAGCCGGTGACGTCCACGGCTGCGTCCGAGCGGTTGTAGAGCTCGACGAAGTCGTTTTTCCAGGTGGCGCCGCTGTTGCCGCCGCCGCCGTACACCTCCGAGATCACGATGGCGGGGGAGACCGCCTGGGCAGCCGGGGCGGTGAGGAGCACACCGCTCGCGGCGAGAATGGGCGCGATCAGCGCCGCACACGTTCTGGGGTTGAAGGCCGACATGCCTTGCCTTTCAGGGAGAGGAGACGGTGAGCGCCCACCCTGCGAGGGAGTCGGGCGTCACGGGGGTCACCGGGGTGTGTGACCTGGCGCTGACAATATGTCTCTTATGTGAGCGCCGCACACTGGCCCTGTGAAGTCCTGGGGCTTCTCAGGACAAGCCCCAGGAAACTCTCGCCGTGGCGGTCGGCCGCTAGGCTTCCTTCATGGCGAGCAGCGCGAAGATCCTGCAGGTCCCGGGCCCGGACGGCGTAGTGCGAGACGTCCGGATCTCCAGCCCCGAACGGGTCATGTGGCCCGACGCGGGGATCACGAAGTGGGACCTCGCGACCTACCTCGCCTCGGTCTCAGGCGGGCTGATGCGCGCGGTCGGGGACCGCCCCGTCACCTTGCAGCGCTTCCCGGACGGCATCGAGGGCCAGGAGTTCTTCTCCAAGAACCCTCCCAAGGGGGTGCCGGAGTGGGCGCGTTCGGTGATCTGCACCTACCCCTCCGGCCGGAGCCACCCGCAGCTGGTCATCGACGAGATCGCCACCGCTGTGTGGGCCGTGCAGATGAACACGGTGACCTTCCATCCATGGCCGGTCCGCAGCGCCGACAACGACAACCCCGACGAGCTGCGGATCGACCTGGACCCCCAGCCCGGGACGGACTTCGCAGACGCCGCCGTGGTGGCCCACGTCCTGAGAGACCTGCTGGCCGAGGTCGGCCTCACCGGCTGGGCCAAGACGTCCGGCAACCGCGGGGTGCACGTCTTCGCCCGGATCCGGGCGACCCACGAGTTTCTGGACGTGCGGCACGCAGTGATCGGGATCGCCCGCGAGCTGGAACGCCGGATGCCCGCCGAGGTCACCACGGCGTGGTGGAAGGAGGAGCGCGGACAGAAGGTCTTCGTCGACTTCAACCAGGCGAACCGGGATCGGACCATCGCCTCCGCTTACAGCCCCCGGCCGCTTCCCGGTGCGCCGGTGTCGATGCCCGTCCTGTGGGAGCGACTCGACGGGGTGACCCCGGGGGACTTCACGGTGCTCACGGTGCCGGCGATTCTTCACGCCGAGGGTGATGCGTGGGCCGGGATCGACTCCGCGGTGGGTGACGTCTCGGAGGCAATCGCCCTCTGGGACAGGGACATTGCCGAGCGGGGGCTGGGGGAGATGCCGTTTCCTCCCGACTTCCCCAAGATGCCGGGGGAGCCTCGCAGGGTTCAGCCAAGCCGAAAACGGCCTGATACCAATGAGATTCGCTGAGACTGGGTCCGACTAGCCGGGGCCCTTATACACCATCAATATGTCAGCCCTTTTCAGGGCCACTACGTACAGTCACGTTCAGAACTTGGCAGTCCGCGTCAACGTCACCCGGCTCGCGCGTACATGAGCGAGACCGGGCCGAAGATGGGCTAGGGATTCTTTAGCACATTTCGATCCCTGCGACCCCACCTGCGCACGGCCGCCCGCACGTTACGACGCCCCTCGTCTGGCCGACGAGGGGCGTCGTTGTGCGTGCTGAAGCCTGCTGGAGGTCAGACTCGCTGTTCCGCCCGTGGCCCCTGCCGCTGCTCCTCGATGAGCAGGAGCAGAAGGTCACGCACCTGTTCCTTCCCGTCCTCGGCCAGCTCGTTGTAGATCGCCAAGATCTCGGCGCCGCTCAGGCCCATGCCGTCGCTTCCTTTCATACCCGTTCATCGGTTGTCTGGCCCGGGCCTGCGTCGTCGGTGGCAGACCCGGTCGTTGGTCCCTGTCTAGCCTGATCCGGGCCCCACCGCCATCGGGCACGGTCTCAGTGCTGCAGGACGTCGTTCAGGTCGTAGGCGATGGGCCGGTCGACCTGCGATGCCGAGCACGACTCCGGCTCGCGATCTGGACGCCACCTCAGGAAGCCCACCGTATGGCGGAAGCGCTGGCCCTCCATCTGGTCGAACTTCACCTCGACCACCCGCTCCGGCCGCAGCCTGACGAAGCTCGTGTCCTTGTTGCCGCTGAACCGGGAGCGATCCGTGGCGCCTTTGACCGCGTCGCCCTGGTCGTCGGTCACCACCAGGGGGGCGAGCTCATCGATGAGCTCGAGGCGCCGGGCGTTGGTGAAGGCCGAGATCCCGCCCACCGGGTAGAGGGTGCCATCCTCGCCATACAGGCCCAGCAGGAGGGAGCCGACCCCGCTGCCTGACTTGTGGAGGCGGTACCCGATCACCACCGCCTCGGCCGTGCGGGAGTGCTTGATCTTGAACATCACGCGTTTGCCCTGCTGATAGGGGACCGCCAGCGCCTTGGCGACGACGCCGTCCAGGCCGGCCCCCTCGAACCGTTCGAACCAGTCGAGGGCGACCGTGGCATCGGTCGTTGTCCGGGTGAGGTGGATGGGCGCCTGCGCAGGCAGAGCGGACAGCACGGACTCCAGGCGCTCGCGACGGCCGCCGAACGGCATACCGGTGAGGTCGTCGTCGCCCAGCGCGAGGATATCGAAACAGACCAGCTCGGCGGGGGTCTCGGCGGCCAGGCGCTGCACCCGGGAGTCCGCCGGGTGGATCCGCTGGGTCAGGCTCTCCCAGTCGAGCCGCTGGGCGCCGGCAGGGCCTTTGCGCACCACGATCTCCGCGTCGATGGCGCATCGGGGCGGCAGATGCTCCAGGACTGCGCGCACCACCTCCGGGAAGTACCGGGTCAGCGGCTTGGAGCCGCGGCTGGCCAGCTCCACCTCATCACCATCGCGCAGCACGATGCAGCGGAAGCCATCCCACTTGGGCTCATAGGCCAGGCCTCCGGCGACGGAGTCCTGGGCGGGCACGCCCGGCACGGCCTTGGCCAGCATGGGCGACACAGGGAGGGTGATAGGCAGGTCCACGAATGCATTCTTAACCTGCGACGATGCATTTGTGCCATCAATTCGCAAGGTTGCCCCAAATAGTCTTCTTGCCGCTGCGGCGGCAGGCGTCGCCGCAGTGGCACTGTCCGCGGCCGGGACCGTCGGCGCGGCAACCTACATGGCCCGGAGGGTATTGACGCCGGATCTGGTCAAGCCTGAAGACCAGCAGATTCTGGACGTCAGATCTGACAGCGTGACGTTGGCGCTCACCGCCGACACGGGGCAGCCCGGTCGCTACGGGATCTGGTTCGACGCGAGGCGGGGCCACGCCAAGCTCGGTGAGGTGCTGGACGCGGATCCCGAGTCGGGCCGGGTGCGGCGGGTTCTCGAGGGGGTGGACTTCGGCGACCTGCAGGCCGGACCCGCCCGCTGGAACCAGTACTACTTCGCCGGTGATCCGCTGGCGGCTCTGGGACTGCCGTGGCGCGAGGTGGAGATCGAGTCCGAGATCGGGATGCTGCCTTCGTGGGAGGTGCCCGCAGACCCTCAGGTGCCGGCTGACTCTGAGATGGATGCTGACCCGGGGGTGCCCGTCCCTCCGCCGAGGTCGGGAGCGGGTCGTGCTCCAGGTCGCTGGGCGATCCTGCTGCACGGAAGGGGAGGGGAGCGGGGGGAGTGCCTCCGGGCGGTGCCGGTGCTGCATGACCTTGGGTTCACCGTGTTGATCCCTACGTACCGCAACGACCTTGGAGCTCCGGCAAGCCCGGACGGCCGATACAGCCTCGGTCTTTCGGAGTGGCGGGACTGTGAGGCTGCCATCGAGTATGCCGTTGACGCCGGCGCCGGTGAGGTGGTGCTGGTCGGCTGGTCCATGGGCGGCGCGATCATCCTCCAGACGCTGGATCGCTCGTCGCTCTCGGACAGGGTGACCTCGGTCGTTCTGGACGCACCGGTCATCGACTGGGCTGACGTGCTGCGTCATCACGGAGCCCTGCACAAGATCCCGCCACCCGTCGGGGCTTTGAGCCGCACCCTGATCGGCCATCCGTGGGCGCGCCGGCTGGTCGGCGTGCACGAGTCCCTCGACGTGGCCCTGACGAACTGGGAGAACCGTTCGGGCGAGCTGAAGCACCGCACCCTGCTGATCCATTCCCTGGACGACGAGTTCGTCCCCGTCGGGCCGTCCGTTGCACTGGCGGCCAAGCGCCCCGACCTGGTCCGCTTCGAGCCCTGGCAGAAGGCGCTGCACACCAAGGAGTGGAATACCGACCCAGGGCGATGGGACGCGGCGGTGCGCGACTTCCTCACGCCGTAGGCCACACCCAGGCAGTGCCGCAAGACACGGTCCGGCCAGATCACGGTGCTGACCAACCGCACCGACCCTCGTCGGTAGTGGATCGCGTCAGTAGTTCGAGTCCCGCTGAACTGTTCCAACCCTGCTTCTTCTCAGGTATCTCGGGGTCGGGCGTGCCTGTAAGCCCGCCGGTGGGGGCGGGTTGTGGGGCTGGGGGTTCAGAGGTGCCAGGTGACTTCGGTGGTGGTGGCGGTGGCGGTCCAGCCGCGTTGGTGGGCGATGGTGTGGTGTCGTCCGCATAGGAGGGCGGCGTTGGTCAGGG
>JBBRZQ010000001.1:0-118384 GCA_038236535.1 Actinomycetales bacterium | reverse complement strand
TTCCCCCCTCGAGATCTCCATCAATAGCCGTAAAGATTATCTCACAGAAAGGGACTCAAAGACTACCCACGCAAGCGAAGAATCCGCAGGTCACACGACCGGAGCGCACTCCCGGCTGTCATCTATGTCTGGAGTCCTGGGACCCGGACACCAAGCGATGGGTGCTGGTGCGCGACCGATGGCACACCGGATTTGTCGACGCCGCCGGCACCGGCGGGCTGCTCGCCCAAGTCGAAGGACGCACCAGCGCCGCCACCATCGCCTGGCTGAACGCTCAGCCAGCGTCGTGGCGGGCCGGGATCACCCACGTGAGCATCGACCTGTCAGCGTCCTACGCCAAGGCCATACGCGAGGCCCTGCCGGACGCCGTGCTCGTCGCCGACCGGTTCCACCTGGTCGCTCTCGGGAACGACATGCTCACCCAGGTCCGTCAACGGGTCATCCGCGAAACCGAGGGCAGGCGCGGCCGCAAGACCGACCCGGCCTGGGCGGCGCGGCGCCGGCTGCTGACCGGATACGAGCGGCTCCGGCCCGAAACCTTTGCGAAGATGTGGAACTCGCTGATCGACACCGGCGACGCCGGGGTGCTGATCCTTCAGGCGTACACGGTCAAGGAGGAGCTTCGCAGCCTGCTCAGCTTGGCCGGCACCAACCCCGAGCGCCACGTCATCCGCACCCGCCTGGACAGCTTCTACCAGCAGGCCGCCGCGACCGACGCACCTGAGGCGCACCGACTGGCCGCCACCATCGAGGCCTGGTGGCCGGCTATCGAAGCTGGCATCCTGACCGGCTACTCGAACTCCAGGTCGGAGGGCTACAACCGCCTGGCAAAACACCAAGGCCGCAACGCTTTTGGGTTCAGGAACCCGGTCAACCAACGCCGTCGGATACGGTGGTCGTGTACCCGCCAATACCGGCGGGCCTCAGCCGCGAGAAGCACGTTGCCCGCCTAAGTCTGAAGAGCCGCTCTACCCAAACCAGCGGGACCGCCGTCCACTGACCCTCCAGTTTGCTGAGGAATAGATCTCACGGTTAGCTTGATCCCTAATCCCGGAGACCTCGCCGGTCGCTAGACCCGCTGGAAATACCGCTACCTGGATCCCCATTCGCACAACTCGGAGCCATTGGCCCGGAGGGCGAACACGGCGGCATCGGGACCTTGTGACAACGCCGTAACTCCTTCCCAGGCTTTCACCGGGGTTCCAGTTCCTCCACCGGCAGGTGCTGTGCGACTACTCAACTGAAGGGTCGCGACCTCGGTTCCCACGGCACGTTCCAAAGTGTGCCTGGATGGGCTGTACGCAACCTCGGCTTCACCGTTTCGTGCCAATAAAGCATGCGCGGAGGGATCCGGCACGAGCACCGTCGGCAGGGGTTCGCCAGTGTCAGCCTTTACCAAACCGCTCTGAGTCAGCGCGGCGATGGTCCCGCCAAGATCGAAGAGACCGTTCAATGGGATAACGTCCGTGTGCTTTGTTGTGGTCGACGCAATTGCTAGGACGTCTGTTGCCAACTCGTTAGATAACCAGCCTGGCTCCAAGATCAGCGCACTACCCATTCGAGTGATTCTCTTGGTCCCCTCATACCCATTGGGCAAGTCAAAGGCTCTCGCCGTTGTCCCGTCGCTCGACACCCGTTGGAGATAGGGAACGTTTAGGCGGCCGATCATCACCCCGTCGCCGTCCGCAATGAGGGTTGAAATCCATGTCCCAGCCAGGGGCTGGGTCGTGTCAGCAGCACCAGGAAGTTGACCTTCGGCGTCCGCAGGAATCGACGTTGTGGCTACCGTCTCTCGGATTGGATCCCAGCGCGCGACAGAGTACGGCAGATTGACCCATACAGCACCATCGCTGGTGATAACCGTGGTCGTGACAAGACCATTGTAGCCGGAGTCGGGCAGCGGATACTGAAACTGTTGTCCAGTCGCGAGATCATAGCGATGGAGGCTCGATTTGCCTCCGATTTCCATGACTGGGAACCACAGCACGCCCTTCACCTTGTCGAAGGCGAGGGAGTACGCCGGAGCGTTCAAACGTTCCAGTACCACGCAGTCCGTCGCCTTCGCGGCCGGCGAGTGACTCATTGGAACCTGGTTGCCGCAGGCCGAGCAGAGTACTCCGATCGCGACGGGTACACATATCCGCATTTTCCATGTCCGCAATATGCTCACCTCAACTGTCGCCGGAGTAGAATTGGGCGAAACTGCTAGATTGATGGTAGTAAGGTGGCGCATTATTGTAGGAATAAGTACCAGGGACTTGACCTAAGGTCCAGGCAGGCCAGTTACTTCCGAAGAGCACGTGTAGGGAGTACGGAGGATTGGTCTGGTGTGTGCTGTCGTACCCGAAGTATCCTGGATATGCCCCGGGTACGAAATAATTCACGGCAACCTTTTCATGGGTAGCTTCAGGTCCGTAGGTTACCGCTGGAACACTGCCAACGGCTACCGGAGGGTTGGTGAAACTTGCAACCCGCACATAGGTCCAGAACTCACCAGGCTGCACGTTGCATCCGAAGTGAGAAGTCTTGGCAATAGTGACATAGAATGCGAGATTGCTCGCCGAAAACCCCAGGTCTCCGCCCTGATACGCACACGGGGAGTTTGCTTCCCAGTACTGGCGCATGGCCGTTAGGCTTCCTTGGCCGGGTTGTAGGAACGCCCAGAATGTCCCTTGGTATTTCCCTGTTTGTGTCCAAGTTACTGGCGAACCCGAGGTCCTAGTAACCCCAAGCCACCACAAAAGGCCTTGGCTAGAGGACATCCCGCTCGAGGGATTTGCGTAGAGATAGCCGTCAACGCCACTAACTCCAGTGCCTGAGCTCTTTTGCCCTGCATATCTATGGCATTCACTAGCGCAATATTCCGCGTGAGCCGCCGTTGATGGTCCGACAATCAACATCGCAGCAATGGAGATGCAGAGTAGATACTTCACCGGACGCATCCATAACCTGCCGCGCCGAGATGTAAGCAAACCTGCGAGATGAACTTCCAACTCAGGTTTGGAGCGCGCAATAATCATCTGAGTACACGCCTCCCAACCTGTCCCTTTCAAACCTCGATGACTTGAGTCTGACCCTCGCGCTGGTCACTCGCTCAGTGTGCCCCTTCACGACAGTCTCGGGGCCACTTCGGGGAAACTCGTGCTGCCAATGTCTGCCAATGTCTGCCACAGGCAGACGTCCACATACCGACGACGGTGGCGCGACGACAGTTGGGTAGGCACCGCCGATGTCTTTGGGGCGGGCTTGTTGTGGCAGCCCCCGTTGCCGACAACATCCCGGAACCAAACTCGCGGATGCACCCGTCAAGATGAGCCTGCCCGAGCCGATCACGGTGTTCCTCCCGACTTGTGCGCCAGAACGCTTCCGCTGGTGAGACGCCTGAGCGTGGGGGTCGGTTCCTTCGTGATCACGGCGAAAATCATAGAAGCGGTGCTCCTAGCTGAGGAAACACCCAAGACGAGATATCCCGACGGGCCATGCAGAATGGGGCAGCGTGAGCCACGCGATGACCTCCGCCAGTGCGGCACCAACCGCGTGTGTCACTGAGACTGGCGTTCGCCTTCTATTCGGTCGCAGTTCTGCACGCAGCTCTTGCGATGTGCGCGTCATTTAGCCCTGACGGCTATGTCGTTGTCCCGATGTTGTTGGATCACCCGTTTCTGCTCGGTGTCCTCGTGCTCGAGGCCCTGGCCGTGGCGTGCTGGATCGGACCAGGGCTCGGTTGGATGCGGGCGACGGCTATTACTCCCGGGGTCGTTGCGGCCTGTGCTAACGCGAGCTCCGGCGCCTTGAACTGGATGGCGGGCTCGCCGCAGCATCAGATCGTGAGCCAGCGCGCAGCAGTCGGGCAGCTGCCGTTCCAGGTGATCGAGGATGCCCAGGGAATCGACACGGTGTGGGAGTTGCGGGCGCGGCGACCGGCCGGGCTGTTGAGCGAGGAATGGAGCTCGAGTGCTTGAACGGCGGCAACCCCGACGGCGGGTTCGAGAGGGTGAGGTGAATGGGTCCCGAGAGTGTCGCGGCGACAGTTACGGACGGACGAGTTCCCCGGGTGGATCTCAATCCGGCGGCCGGCCGTCCGCTCCGACCCGTGGTCACCGGAGCCGGCTGAGAGCGAAACTAGTGATCGCTGTCATAGGGCTCGGCATTCCCCATCGCAGAGTTAATCGGCTGCCTTCCAAGATGAGAAACGACGGGATTTTCCGCGATGAGGCGCTTGTCGTCGGCCTGGTGGAACACAACGCCGTCAGAAGGCGGCGCACCCTAGCTGAGCTGGCTCCGTGAGGCTTGCACCCAAACATCGTACGGGGGCGAGCGGAGTGACGCCCTCCTCTAGGGACCGGATTTTTCTGAAAGGGCCACCGCGCTGGAACTCGGATCGAAACTCCTACAAGACTGAACCGTTGAAAACCCCCTGATGTCGACGGCCATTTGCCACAATCACCAAACCCTCGGATTCCAATCCAAACTAGCAGTGTTCAATCGTTTCATTTATTCGGCACGCATGCTACCAATAGTGGTAAGTCGGGTCGCCTTGCAAGCGGCCCGAAACGTATCTACCGGTCATTGTTGGTTGGAGTTGAAAATGCATGGTGGGTTAAAGATCTATCGCGGCTCGCCCGCTGCTGCGCGCAGCTATGTCGAGGCCGACCGCGGCCGCGTTGATGACTACTACCTGGCCGAGGGCACCGGCGTTGCGCAGCGTTACGTCGCCTCGCCGGAGGCGGGGGTACGTCATGGGGGAACGCTGGACGGGGACGCCTACGAGGCGTGGGTCGGCGGGTACGACCCCGAGACGGGTACGCCCAAGGGCAGGCTGCGCTCCGATGGTCAGGCGGTGCGGTTCGTGGAGGTAGTGGTCAACGGACCCAAGTCGTGGTCGCTGGCCGCGGCCCTTCACCCCGAGATCGCGGCCGCCTACGACGGGGCTCAGGACCGGGCCGCCACGCAGGTGATCGGCTGGCTGGCCCAGCACGCAACCACCAGGGTCGGGCCGCGTGGCGCCCAGGTCCAGGTCCCGGTGGCGGAGATCGAGGCCGCGGTGGTGCGGCACTACACCTCCCGGGCCGGTGACCCTCACCGGCATCTACATCTGCAGATCAACGCCCGGGTCCTCGCCGAGAACACCTGGCGCGGCCTGCACACCGTCGGGGTGCGTGACAGCCTGGGCGCGATCAACGGCATCGGCCACGCCGCGGTGATGTGCGACCCAGACTTCCGGGCAGCCCTTGCCGGCCACGGGTTCACCGTCGACACCGACAGCGGCGAGATCGTCGAGCTGGCGGGGTATGTCGGACCCTTCAGCGCCCGAGCCGCGCAGATAGGGCGCAACGTGGACCGCTTCGAGGCGGACTGGCGGACCGCCAACCCGGGGGCCGAACCCGGCCCGCGGTTGCGGCGCTCATGGGACGCCCGGGCGTGGGCCCAAGACCGGCCAGACAAGGTCGTCCCCAAAGACGGCGCCGAGCTCGCCCAGCGGTGGGTCCAGGAACTGGCCGCGCTCGGCTACCACGACACTGACCCCTCACCGATCCCCGCAGCGGCCGAGCAGCCGGTCCGTGTGGGGACCTTGGACCGCGATGCCGCAGCACGCGACGTGCTGACCCGGCTGGGCGCGGGACGCTCGGGGTGGAACGCGGCCGATGTCCGCGGGCAGGTCGAACAGCTCATCGCCGCCAGCGGGATCATCGCCGCGGCGCCGGCCCGGTTGGAGCTGGCCGAAGACCTCACCGCCCGCGCCCTGGACCGGTGTGTGCCGATGCTGGACCGCCACGGCCTTCCCGAACACATCAGGGCGTTGAGCTCCCAGCAGGTCCTGGACGTCGAGGCCGACCTGACCGCCCGGTTCATCGGCCGCGCCGCAGCGGGTGGTCGCACCCTGCCCGAGTACCTCTCCGCGACTGCCCAATCGGGCGAGGCATTCGATGGGGCGGGTTCGGGCTGGGACGGGTTGGATGCGGGCCAGCGGCAGGTCGTGGCCGCGATGGCCGGCAACCACCGGCTGCTGGTCATCGAGGGCGCGGCAGGCGCCGGGAAGACCACCACCCTGACGGCCACCCGAACCGCCCTGGACAGTCAGGGCCGGCGCCTGGTCGTGGTCGCCCCGACGTTGAGGGCCGCCACGATCGCCGCCCAGCAGGTGGGGGCGCCGGCGTTCTCTGCGGCGTGGCTGGCCCACCAGCACGGCTACCGGTGGAACAGCGACGGGCAGTGGACCCGGCTGCGGGTCGGAGACCCCGATCCGCTCACCGGGCACACCTACACCGGCCCGCAGCCCGGCGCGGTGCTGAAGGCAGGGGACCTGCTGCTGGTCGACGAGACGGGGATGCTCGACCAGGACAGCGCCCGGGCGTTGATGGTCATCGCCGACACCCACCACGTGCGGGTCGCTCTGGTCGGGGACCGCCACCAGCTGCCCGCGGTCGGACGCGGCGGGGTCCTGGACCTTGCCGCCCGCTGGGCCAACCCCGAAGCCTGCCTGACCCTGCAGGCCGTGCACCGGTTCGCCGACCCGGCCTACGCCCAGCTCAGCCTGTCCATGCGCACCGGTACACCCCAGAGCCCTGGCATGGTGTTCGACGCCCTGCTCGCCCGAGGCGACGTCCGCATCTACCCGACCGAAGCAGAACGCACCCAGGCGCTGGCGGCGATCGCCGCGGCCGCCATCTCAACCCGCACGGTGACCGGAGTGAGCAGGGATGGGGGCGGGGTGCTGCTGGTGGCCGACACCCGCGAGCAGGTCGCCGACCTCAACGGGCACATAAAGCAGCGGCTCGTCGCCGGCGGGCACGTCGAGGACACCCGGGTGGTCACGACGTGGGCGGGGGAACGGATCGGGGTCGGGGACCAGATCGCGACGCGGCGCAACGACCGCGACGCCGATGTCGCCAACCGTGACACCTGGACGGTGACCGGGCTGCGCACCAACGGTGCGGTGGTTGTTGCCGGGAGCCGCGGCCGACGGGTCCTGCCCGCCGACTACGTGCGCGACCACGTCGAGCTCGCCTACGCCAGCACCGTCTATGGCGCCCAGGGATCCACCGCCGGCGCCGCACACCTGCTCGTGGGGGAACACACCGGCGCAGCCGGGGCGTATGTGGCGATGACCCGGGGCCGGGACCACAACACCGCCCACCTGGTCGCCGACACAACCCAGGAGGCCCGGAACCAGTGGATCGAGGTCTTCGCCCGGGACCGCGCCGACCTCGGCCCGGCCCACGCCGCCCGGCTCGCAGCCCAGGAAGCCGCCCCCTACGCCACCCACCGCAGCCTTGGCGCGGCCCTGTCCGACCTTCGCGAGGCCTGGACCCAGGATCACACCGTGGCCCAGGACCTCACCGCTGCCCAAGGCGAATGCGACCAGCTCGCCGAGGTCGTGGCCCTGCACGCGCAACACGACGCCCAGGTCGCCGCCGGGCGCGCGACCTACGACCGGGCACACCGCCACGCCGACCAGGCGGCCGAACACGCCAACCAGCTGGAAGCAGTCGTCGGCGCCGACACCGGCCAGCTGGCCGGCCGGCTGCGTCAGGAATGGGACACCAGCCGCCCCGCAGCAAGAGCAGCCGCACAGACCATTGCTGCAGGCACCGGCCGGATCGGACAACACCGCGGCGCCGTCCGACGCGCCACCGACCACCTCCAGGCCTGGGCCGAGACGTGGCGACCGATCGTGGCATCCCTGCCGACCGACACCGACCAGCTCGCGGTCCTCGCCGCCGGCTACGACGATCCCAACCTGGGCCAGGCCATCACCACCTACGCCCGGACCCACGCCGAAGATGCCCACCCCGAGCACGCACCCGCCCAAGCCGCGGCCCACACCGCGCGCCAAACAGCAGCGCGAGCCCTGGACGCCTACGAAAGGGCGCGCACCCACTACCCCGCCGAACTCGCCGACCACGGCAACCTCGCCTGGCTGCCCGATCCTGCCGGCCACCTCGCCGAGGCCAAGCTGGACGTCGCCGAGCTCAGCGACCAGCTACACACCGCCCAGGGGCGGGTCCGCGCAGCGCTGGCCGAACCCGCGATCCGCTCGCTGCCCCAAGAGCGCATCCAGACCGAACGCCAACGCTGGGCAACTCAACCCCAGGAGCAGCCACCAGAAGAGCCTGCGGCCAGTGCCGGCCGAGACGTCGCACCCTCCCCGACAAGCGGGCGCGAGCACGAACGATCCGCGGCGAACTACGCACCCAAGCCCAGCCGCGGGATCGGCCGCTAATCCAAGGTCACGATTACGCAACGATTCCCTGGGATCTTGTCGCTAACCCAGATTTTCGTCCTTAGGGAGTACCGAGACGAGTCAGCGACCTCCGACGAGAACCAGGAAGGAAACGCCCAGTTGTCCACCAGGGGGGCCGAACCGCGCCTACCGGAAGTATCCAGCCACATCACGAAGGAGCCCACGATGACCCACCAGAGCCAGCCCAACGACCCGTCGCCCGCAGGCGACGAACTGCTGACCATCAGCGAGGTCGCCGCCATCGTCCGCGCACCCCTCGCCACCCTGCGCTACTGGCGCCACCTCGGCACCGGCCCCCGCAGCTTCCGCCTCGGCCGACGAGTCGTCTACCGGCTCGGCGACCTACGAGCCTGGATCGACGCACAAGCCGACGCCTCTGACGCCGGCGCAGCAGGTAGCGAGCAGGGATAGCCCAGGAGAACACGACACGTGGGCAAGGTCACCACCGGGACGTAGCCTGCCTTGGAGGCAGAAAGGGTGCTCAAAGATGGCAAGCATCGAAAGGCGCACGCGCAGTGGGCAGGTGCGTTGGTACATGCGGTACCGCGACCCAGCCGGCATGCAGCGAACCAAGACTTTCGACCGCAAGGTCGACGCCGAGCGATTCCTGACGACGGTCGAGTCAGCCAAGCTGAACGGCGCCTACATCGACCCTGCGGCCTCCCGGCTCACGGTCGGGATCTGGGCACAGCGCTGGCTCGACGGCCAGACGCACCTGAAGCCGTCGACGCGTGAGCGGTACGCCGGCATCCTGCGCGAGCACATCGACCCACGCTGGAGAACGACCAGGCTGGCGGATGTCTCACACAGCGCCGTTCAGAAGTGGGTCTCTGAGGTAGCGGCCTCGAGATCGGCGGCGACGACCCGCAAGGTGCACCGGGTCCTGTCGCTCATACTCGCGATGGCTGTGAAGGACGACCGACTGGTGCGCAACCCGGCCACGGGCGTGTCCCTCCCCCGCGTCAACGCCGCAGAGCGCATGTACCTGTCTCACCAGCAGGTGCACGAGCTCGCCGACGCCTGCGGGCCGCACAGGCTCGTTGTGCTCTTCCTCGCCTACACGGGCGTGCGGTTCGGCGAGATGGCGGCGCTGCGTGTCGGACGCCTGGATCTGATGCGCCGGCGAGCGACGATCGCCGAGTCGGTGACCCTGGTACGCGGTGTGCAGACCTGGGGAACACCGAAGGGTCACGAGCGCCGGGAGGTGCCGATCCCCCGCTTCCTGGTCGATGACCTGGCCGCGCACGTGGCCGGCCGCGACCCCGGAGAGCTGGTGTTCACCGCCGCGAAGGGCGGCGCACTGCGGGCGCAGGGGTTCCAGCGCACGGTCCTGACCGAGACGGCCGCCTCGCTGGGCCTCGAGGGCCTCCATCCACACGCGCTGCGCCACACCGCGGCCTCGTTGGCGATCGCGTCGGGGGCGAACGTGAAGGTCGTGCAGCAGATGCTCGGGCACAAGTCCGCGATCATGACGCTTGACCTGTATGGACACCTGTTCCCGGACCAGCTGGACGAGGTTGCCGACCGTCTGGACGCGGCGGCTCGCGCTGTTGTGTACCCGTTGTGTACCCGGGCCGAAATCATCCCGATGTCGGTGAGCTGAGAAATGACCAATCCCCCTGGAAACCAGGGGGATTGGAGGTGTAGCCCCGACGGGATTCGAACCCGTGCTACCGCCTTGAGAGGGCGGCGTGCTAGGCCGCTACACAACGGGGCCCTAGCTGTGCTCCCGAGCCGCGCAGAACGCGCCTCGGCAGCGGAGGAAACCATACCTGTAAGGGCGGCTTATCTCCCAATCGCGGCCCACTCACACGGAGCGGGGCGATCAACGCTGGGGTACAAGGACTCGAACCTAGACTAACTGAACCAGAATCAGTCGTGCTGCCAATTACACCATACCCCATGGGGGTATCACTCCCCGCTCGCCTTTCAGCGCACGGACGGTGACCCGAGGATGAACCTTACCGGCCGGATCGCTCGGTGCCCAAATCGGTCCTATCCCTCCCCTGAAGTATGGCGCCTCCGCCCGGTTCGCGGGCCAGAAGAGTGGCCGGGTGACCCGGCAGCCAGGAGCGGCGGCACCTCGCTCAGCGACGCGACCACCGGTATGCCGCAGGCACGGGCCCGATCGGCGCCCTCAGAGTCGCCTGGATCGCGTCGGAGCCAGATAGCACCGAGTCCGGCGTGGCTGGCCGCGATGGCGTCGATCTCCACGTCGTCGCCGACGTACACGGTCTCGGCCGGAGACAGCCCCATCAGCCGGCAGGCGTGCTGGAAGGCCCGGGGGTCCGGCTTTCCGAAGCCCAGCGTGTCCGTGGTGACCACCACGTCGAAGACCCCGCTCAGAGCGGTGATCCCGAGCTTCTGCCGGGTGTAGTGCGACGAGGAGTTGGTCAGCAGACCGATCCTGATACCGGCTTTGCCAGCCGCGTCCATCAGGGGCAGGACGTCATCGAAGAGCCGCACGTTCGCCACGAAGGCCGGCTCGTAGGCCTCCTCGAAGCGTCTGTTGGCCTCCGCGATCTGGACCTCCCCCAGCGCCACCGGGGAGAAGGAGTCGATCAGGTCAGCGACCCGCGCCCGCCGCATCTGCGCGAAGCTGATCTCACCCGTGGTGAACCGGCCGAAGAGGCCACTCGGATCGCTGCGGAAATGAACGCCGGCGGCACGGTGCAGCGCCGCACCCGCCTGCGGCCACAGCTCGGCCACGGCGGCTTCACCCGCGGCCACCATGGCGGCCCGGGTGTCGATCAGAGTGTCGTCGATGTCGAGCAGCAGGCCCGTGACCACTCCTACCTCCTTGACGTGATCAGGCGGCCCCTACCCCGCGCGCCTGGCTCGTACAGACATGCCGGGAAGGCGACGCACCGCGTTCTGGCGTCATGAACTGGCGTCATGCTCTGGCATCACACAGTGGCATCACGAAGGGGCCTCACACAGTGACGCGCAGCGACCTCAGACGAGCCAGTGACGACTCGCGGCCGAGGATCTCCATGGACTCGAACAGGGGCGGCGAGATCCGGCGGCCGGTCACGCCAACCCGCAGGGGGGTGAAGGCGAACTTGGGCTTGATGCCGAGCCCGCCCACCAGGGCGGCCCGAAGAGTGGCCTCGATGTCGGCGGCAACCCACTGCGGCAGCGTCTCGAGAGCCGGGATGGCCACGTCGAGAACAGCGCCCGGGTCGCCCTTGAGCTGAGCCCTGGCGTCGTCGGCAACGACCAGGTCCTGGTCGCTGACCAGGAGGAAGTAGAGCATGCCCTCGGCCTCGGACAGGAGCTGCATGCGCTCCTGCACCAGTGGCGTGGCAGCCCTGATCAGCTCGACCTGAGCCGGCTTCGGCTCCGCGTCGAGCACACCTGTCAGGGTGAGGTGGCCGATGATCCGGTTCGCCAGCTCAGCGGTGTCCAGCGAGCGGATGTAGTGACCGTTGAGCCAGCCGAGCTTGTCGAGGTCGAAGATCGGGCCGACCGGGTTCACCTTGGCCCAGTCGAAGTCGGCGACGAACTCGTCGAAGCTCATCACCTCACGCCCGTCCTCCTTCGGCGGGTAGGCCAGCAGGGCAAGGAAGTTCACCAGGGCCTCGGGCAGGTAACCCTGCTCACGGAACCAGGTCAGCCGGGCCGCAGGGTTCTTGCGCTTGCTGATCTTGGACTTGTCGACGTTGCGCAGCAGCGGCATGTGCGCGAAAGCGGGCTGCTCCAGACCGAGCCACTGGTAGAGCAGGACGTGCTTGGGCGTTGAGCTGATCCACTCCTCGCCGCGCACGACGTGGGTGATCCCCATCTCGTGGTCGTCGACGACCACCGCGAGGTGGTACGTCGGGTAGCCGTCTGCCTTGACGATGACCTGGTCGTCGGGGTGCGGGGCGTTGAGCTCGCCGCGGATCAGGTCGTTGAACCGGGTGTCCAGATCAGCCGGGATGAGCATCCGGACGACCGGGACCTCCGAGAAGCCCGGGAGGGCAGCCCGCTCCTCGCGGGTCTTGCCGTAGCAGAGCCGGTCATAGCCGGTCGGCTGCTTGGACTTCTGCTGCGCCTCGCGCATCTGCGCCAGCCGCTCGGTGGAGCACCAGCAGTGGTAGGCGTGACCGCTGGCCAAGAGCCGGTCGACGTACGGGGTGTAGTGGTCCAGCCGCTCCGACTGGCGGTAGGGGGCGAACGGCCCGCCAATGTCCGGGCCCTCGTCCCAGTTGAGGCCGAGCCAGTGCAGCGTGTCGAAGATCTGCTGCTCGCTGTCCGCCTGGAAACGGGCCTGGTCGGTGTCCTCGATCCGCAGGATGAACGTGCCGCCCTGCTGCCGAACGAAGGCAAGATCGAAGAGGGAGACGTATGCCGTGCCGACGTGCGGGTCACCGGTGGGCGAGGGCGCGACGCGGAGGCGAACAGGACGGGGGGAGTCTGATGCGCTCATGATGACCCCGATTCTAGGGCCGGCCGCGATGACTTCTCCGGCCGGGGACGCCGGCCGGCAGCAGCGGTCAGCCGCGACGGATGAACGGGTTGGACAGGATGCCGATCCCCTGGATCTCGACCTCGACGCGCTGGCCGTGGGCAACAGGGCCGACGCCCGCGGGGGTGCCGGTGAGGATGACATCGCCAGGAAGCAGCGTGAAGGCCGCTGAGACGTGGGCCACGAGCACGGCCACACTGTGGATCATGTCGGCGGTCGTGCCGTCCTGGACCACCTCGCCGTCACGGCGGGTGACGATCGAGAGGTCACCGGTGTCCAGGTCGGTCTCGATCCAGGGCCCGAGCGGGCAGAAGGTGTCGAACCCCTTGGCCCGGGACCACTGCCCGTCCGACTTCTGTAGGTCGCGGGCCGTCACGTCGTTGGCGCAGGTGTAGCCGAAGATGACGTCGCCGGCCCGCTCGACCGGGACGTCCTTGCACATCCGGCTGATGACCACCGCCAGCTCGCCCTCGTAGTGGATCTCCTTGCTCTGCCGCGGCATCACCACGGGGTCCCCCGGACCGACCACCGCGGTGTTGGGGATGAGGAACATCAACGGCTCCGCGGGAGCCTCGCCGCCCATCTCGCGGGCGTGCTCTGCGTAGTTCCTGCCGATGCCGATCACCTTGCTGCGCGGAATCACCGGTGCCAGCAGCCGGACGTCGGCCAGGGCCACCCGGTTGCCGGTGAAGACGACCGGCTGATGCAGCGGGTCGCCCTGGACCTCGGCGATCCACTCCGCGCCGGGGTCGCCCTGCACGATGCCGAAGGTCGGGTCCTCACCAAGGGTGTATCTCGCGATGCGCACGAAACAGACCCTATCCCCGGTCCCCCGCCCACGCCCCCCGCCCTCCGCGTCCGCCCTCGACCCGCCGGCGACCCGGTCGCCAGCTCTCCCCCAGCTGACGCGCACTCTCACTCAACAGCCACCTGACCCTGTCGACCGACCGGATCGGCTCCTGAGCCAGAACCCCTCCAAGGCCCTTTCTGGCCATCCTCGACGATATGACGAATGAGCAGCCAATACGGCTGTCATTGTTCACGCTCTCCCATGACAGAACAATCTGCAATCGGAGCCGGACCAACGATCTACCGGGTTCTCAGGCACGGCAGAAATCACCATATGTCTGCTAGGTTTTTAGACATTCATAGACCGTGTGCACTTCCAGGGGGGAGATCTCATGCTAGCTATCAAGCGCCTTCAAACACCAATCACCGTGATGCTCGGCGTCGTCATGGCCGTGGTGGCGTTCGCGGCGCCGGCAAATGCCGTGCCCTACGCCAACACGCCAACCACCTCAGTGAATATCCAGACCCCGACAGCAGGGGGCCGGGTCGTATTCTGCGGCGCGGGCTTCTTGCCGGGCCCGGTGAGGATCATCCTGGCTGGCGGCGGCCACACCGTTCGGTATCCTTCGGCCACCGCAAATCCGGCCGGCGAGTTCTGCACCAACATCTTTCTTCGGGCCACGCTCGGCGGAACCCACACGCTCACGGCCAACACCTCAAGCCGCACGTCTACCACGACGATCTTGATCCTGAGATCTGGTAGCCAGGGAGCGAGCGTCGCCGGGGTGAGCGCAACCGCTCGGACCAGCTCGGGCTCAGGTGGCGTCACCATCGCCGGGGTGAGCCAGAGCGCTGGTATCAGTGGTGGGCTGGCTTTCACCGGAGCCACGGTGATCGGCATCGGAGCTCTCGGCGGGCTGCTGCTCGTCGGCGGTAGCGCTCTGGTGCTCGCCGGCCGTCGTCGAAAGGTCACCGACTGACGTCCCCTCGAGGTGTCCGCCGCCCTCGACGTCATCGTCAAGGTCCCGTCTCCGGCTAAGAAGCAGGCACACAGCTGACCTCGGTCACCACGCCAGCGTGGTGACCGAGGTCAGCCCATCTCATCATTCAGTGTGCTGCCACGGACCGAAAGGCCGAGTCACCGAGCTCGGGATCAGCGAGTGATGACGACGCTGGTACGGCCCCAGATCGTGTTGTTGCTGGCGCTGATGGCCCGGTAGGAGCGAGCTGTCGGGAAGGAGAAGGTGAAGGATGCGCCCCCGGCCGAGTTCGTGGACACGTTCTGCAGGTGGGTCCAGGCGCACCTGGCACATGCCTTGTACTGGAACGTCACCTTCTCGTGCTTCCATGGCAAGAACGAGTTGGTAAGGATGTTGTAGTACCTGGTCGAGGCACGC
The DNA here is from genome assembly GCA_038236535.1 of Actinomycetales bacterium. Taxonomy (GTDB): domain Bacteria; phylum Actinomycetota; class Actinomycetes; order Actinomycetales; family Dermatophilaceae; genus UBA4719. The sequence goes on along the minus strand of JBBRZQ010000001.1, from coordinate 103,503 downwards.
AGCGTCACGTTCTGCCCGGCTCGTGAGGACCAGATCGAGAGACCTGATCTGGCCTTCACGACATACGAGACGGTGTTCTGGGTGAGCGGGCCGTCATGGTCGTTGTACGCAGAGCTGGGTTGGGCGAGGTACGTCCCGTAGGTGTCCCAGCGGTCGAAGCTGACCGTGTCAGTAAGGCTTGATGGGTTGGAATAGTTCAGGTTCGGGTGATAGAAGGCCAGCAGGGAGTACTGGCCGAAAGAGATGCGCCGCACTTTCCAGGACGCCCAGACAGAGTCACTGTTCTCGCAGTTTGCCTGCTGCCGGGCTGTGATCTGGGTGACCGGACTGCCGATCGCGACGGTGCCCGGCATCGCGATCGAACACTGGTAAGGCACTGCGGAGGCAACCGGGGCGGTCGGCAATACCAACGCGCCCAGTAGCGCCACGGTCATAACTAACGCATAAGACACCCTGCGGATCATGAGCTCTCCCCCCGAATGCTATTGAGGTTGGCCTCTGCGACGGCATGGCCTGAAATTCACGCTAGTAGGTTCAGTATTATCCTGGCAATCCCTTGCCACCATCTGCCATCCGTGTGAGCCAAACGCCGGTTACCCTTCGGCGACAGCTGAAAGAATGGCAAACGCATATGGCCCTGCCCTGATTTCGCGGGCAGGGCCATATGCGGGTTCTTCAACGTCCCCCATCTCTTGTGGGTATTGAGCCGAAGGCCACTCGCCCGATCTGAGGGAGTGAGGCACGAGGTGCTCCCGCAACGGGGTCCAGGACACGTAACCTTGACGTCCATGGCGCACCGGCTGACCCAGGAGCAGTGGCGCCCGCTCGAGGCGGCGCATCATGCCCGGGTCGACGAGGTCACCGCGGCCCACCTGAGCCGGCGGCGGGACGCACGGACCCACCCCGTCGAGGACTTCCTTTTCACCTACTACATGCACAGCCCGGCCCAGCTGCGCCGTTGGCACCCAGGCCCAGGGTTCGAGCTGGACGGCGCCGGCGAGCGCGCCGGGTGGACCTTCTACCGGTATGCCGCTGGCGTCGGGGTCGTTGATCTGGATGCCTTCCTCGCCTCCCGGGCGGCGACCGTCAGGGACATCCGGGACGTGCTGTCGGCAACCGCCGGACGGCCCGCCCAGCTGGGATGTTTCGGCCTGCACGAGTGGGCGATGGTCTACCGGCAGACACCGGGGCAGCACCGCCACGTCGACTGGCCGCTGCGACTGGGCCAGGCGGGCACCGACGAGGTGGTCGAGTCCCACCAGCTCCGCTGCTCCCACTTCGACGCGTTCCGGTTCTTCACCCCCCCGGCCAGGCCTCTGAACGCCCTTTCGCCCAGCCGGGACTCGCCGGGCGACCTGGAGCAGCCCGGCTGTCTTCACGCAACGATGGATCTCTACAAATGGGCCTACAAGCTCTCCCCTGCCATCCCCAGCGACCTGACGGCCGACTGTTTCGACCTGGCCCGTGAGGTGCGCCGGCTGGACATGCGGGCAGCGCCATACGACCTGCGTGCCCTCGGCTACCAGCCGGTGCCGATCGAGACCCCCCAGGGCAAGGCGACCTATGCCGACGCGCAGCGCGGCTTCGCTGAACGGGCACACCCATTGCGGCAACAGCTCATCGAGGCCTGCGACCTTCTGCTGACCCGGCCCCGGCAGTAGCCGTGCCGCCCCGAACGGTGCAAGGCCGCCAGCCCCTGTTCACCAGTGTTCAGGACGGGTGAGCAAGGTCGGCAGGGCGGTGCCGTGGTCGCCCTTGGCCGCGTCCAGCTGGGACTGGATCAGATAGAGGCTTCCGGTCAGGTCGGCACCCCTGATATCAGCGCCTCGCAGATCGGCGCCGATGAGGTCGGCCATCCTCAGGTCAGCCCCTCTCAGGTTTGCGCCGATCAGGTAGGCGCCGCGCAGGCTCGCTCCGGTCAGGTCCGCTCCCTGGAGGTCGGCCCCGATCAGGTCGGCGCCCCGGTGGTCCCTCGGGTCCGGAACCCCGGCACGGACCAGCTCGCTGGCTGCCAGGAGCAGCGCGTTGACCACTCCTCGATGCGCCTCGACGTCCAGCCTGACCAGGGCATGAGGGCTCTGCCGGGTGAGTCGCTCTGTCTCAGCCAGCACCCGGCTGAGGTCGGCGCGTAGCGGGTGGGCCGCGTCAAACGTCAGTGCCTCGCTCAGATACCAGAGCAGCTCATGCAGGTCCCTGATGACCGGGAACACCTGGAACATCTGGCGGGCCGTGTCCGGGTCCTGCTGCCAGTCGTGTCCGCCAAAGGTCACCTGGCTGACCTTCTGCCCGGCGCCGAAGCAGTCGTAGACCGTGCACCCCCTGAAGCCCTGCTCCCGCAGACGGGTGTGGATGCCGCAGCGGAAGTCCGGTTGCAGGTGGGGGCAGGCATGTCCGGCAGGCTTGCTGATCGCGAAGTCCGCCGAGGCCGCGAACGCCGGCACGACACAGCACAGCCCGAAGCAGCGTTCGCAGTCCGCCCGCAGGTTTGCCCGACTGTCGATGGTGGCCTTCTGGTGAGGTTCGTGATTCTCAGACATCCTGTGCATTCTCCACCAGCCGGCCTGCCAGCCTGCGCCTCGGGGCCACCCTGATCCGGGCAGTTCAGAAATCTTGACACTGCCGAGAAACGGGGGGGACGCTGGTCGGGACCGGCACTGACGACTGATCGTCGGGTGCACCGAGTGTGAGCACAGGGGGACGACTATGGCCAACGACGGGCGCGGTTTGAGCATCAGGAAGGTACGCGAGTCGGTGACGACAGGCGGCGGGGACTGGCAGGCAAGTGACACCGAGCACTGGCGCCTTTCCCTGGCGCAGAAGAGGCTGCGTCTGGGTGCCGTGCCGCCCGGAACCACCATGGCGGCCAGGGAACAGCTGGCGAAGGCGAGGATTGCCGCCGAGGTATCCACACCCGGGGCCTATCCGGCCAGTTATGACTGGCGGTCGGTGGGCGGGCTCAACTACGTCACCCCGGTCAAGGACCAGGGCGGCTGCGGTTCGTGCGTCGCGTTCGGGACAGCCGCCACGGTCGAGACGACAGCGCGGGTGGCCTTCGGCGCGGGTCTGGCCACCGACCTCTCAGAGGCCCAGCTCTTCTACTGCGTGGCCAAGGACCAGGGCATGACCTGCGACACCGGGTGGTGGCCCGACCAGGCGTTCGCGGCCTTTGAGCAGCTGGGTATCACCGATGAGGCCCACTTCGCCTACACGGCCGGGGACCGGAACTGCGGTCTCTCATCAGGGTGGCAGAACGTGGTGAGCAAGCTCACCGGATGGCACGCCCTGACGTCCACCACGGCGATGAAGTCGTGGCTGGCAACCCGCGGCGCCCTGTCGGCCTGCTTCACCGTCTACGAGGACTTCTACGCGTACGGCAGCGGCGTGTACACCCACCAAACGGGCGCCGAGGTCGGTGGCCACTGCATCAGTGTCGTCGGCTACGACGACAACGCGAAGTGCTGGATCTGCAAGAACAGCTGGGGAACTGGCTGGGGCGAGGCCGGCTTCTTCCGTATCGGCTACGGCCAGTGCGGCCTCGAAGCCGAGATGTGGGCCGCAGACGGCGTGATCACGCGCTCGACAGACACGGTGCCGCTCTACCGCTACTGGAACTCCAAGATCTGCGACCACTTCTACACGACGGACTGGGCAGAGCTCGGCAATGGCAAGTACGGGTATCGGTGGGAAGGAACCCAGTGCTACGTGTTTGCCGCCCAGGAGCCCGGAAGTATCCCGCTGTACCGGTACTGGAACAACAGCCGCGGTGATCACTTCTACACGACGAACTGGGCAGAGCTCGGTGCCGGCCGCAGCGGGTACGTCTACGAACGCATCCAGTGCTACGTCTTCCCCGCCTCCGGCCACAAGAACGCCGGGCTGTACCGGTACTGGAGCCTGAGTGGTAGTGACCACTTCTACACCACGAACTACGACGAGCTCGGCGCCGGAGCACACGGCTATCACCTCGAGATGACCCAGTGCTTCGTGCCGGCAGGTCCGGGAGCCACCGCCGCGACCAGCCATGTCGCCGCCGTTCCGGAAAGCTTCCGCGCGGGCGAGGTGCCGGCCACGAAGCCGTCGAAGGCTGAGGTGCCGGCGACCTTCGCGGTCAGCCAGGAGGTGGTCCAGCACCAGTGAACGCAGCTGCGGACGGCGTACCCGGTGCACTGACGCTCAGAGTCGGCGAGGAGCACCGGGTACGCCTGCGGAGCCTTGGGACAGCGGGCTACGTCTGGACTGCCGAAGCAGACGGAAGCTCAGTGCAGGTCTCGCACACTCGCAGTTCAGCCGACGCCGGAACACCGGGGGCCAGCAGCGACGAGATCATCGTCATCCGCACGCTCGCCGCTGGGTCGGCGACCGTCCGGCTGGAGCAGCGACGCCCCTGGGCGCTCGCCGATGACCCGCATGACAGCGCCAGCATCCAGGTCACCGTCCTTCCGGAGCAGTGAGCCTGTTCCGACATCAGACATCCGAGGTATCGGGCCGGTGGGCGTACCGGACGCCGGGACCGACCGGGGTGACCTCTGGTTGACTGGATCCCCATGGAGCTACTGGTTCTCGGCGGTACCGCGTGGCTGGGGCGCGAGATCGCCCGGCAGGCGGTGGGGCGCAGTCATCAGGTCACCTGCCTCGCCCGGGGCGACAGCGGACCGGTCGCCGACGGCGCGATGCTGGTCGCCGCGGATCGACGCGATCCCCGGGCCTACGACGCGCTGGCCGACCGGGCCTGGGACGCGGTGGTCGAGGTGTCGTGGCAGCCCGGCCTGGTCCGCGGCGCGCTGGCCGCCCTGCACCCCCGGGCCAGGCACTGGACCTATCTCTCATCCGGCAGCGTGTACGCCTCGCAGGCAACCCCGGGCGCCGACGAGAGCGCCGCGGTTCTCCCGGCGACCGACCACGACGAGGCAGGCATCGATGAGTACGGCGAAGCAAAGGTCGCCTGCGAGCAGGCATCTCACGACGCTGTTGGCGACCGCTTGCTGGTGGCCAGGTCTGGCCTGATCGGCGGACCGGGTGACCATACCGGACGCTCCGGCTACTGGGTGGCCAGGGCAGCGCGCGACCAGCGCGGGCCGATGCTCGTGCCTGACACCCCGGAGGTGCCGACCCAGGTGGTAGACGTGCGGGACCTGGCGGCCTGGCTGCTGGATGCCGCGCAGCAGGGCGCCACCGGAACCTATGACGCGGTGGGGCCGAGCCTGCCGTTCGACCGCTGGGTCGCGCTGTCACGAGCAGTGGGCGGGCACCGGGGTCCGGTCGTCAGGGCCCCCGCGCAGTGGCTGCTCGGCCAGGGGGTGGCCGAGTTCATGGGCCCGGAGTCGTTGGCGATGTGGCTGGTCGAGCCGGGCTGGGCGGGCTGGTCCAGCCGGTCCGGCGCTGCTGCCGCCGCTGTCGGACTGCGGCACCGGCCGAGGGAAGCCCTGCTCAGCGATCTGCTGGCCTGGGAACGCGAGCAGGGCCTGGAACGGCCGCGCTCTGCCGGGCTCTCGGCCCATCGCGAGCGCCAGCTGCTGGCCGCCTTCTCAGAAGCCACGCGGTGACCGGGCTGCCATGGATCTCGTGCCGCGATCTCGACCTGTTCGGTTCAGCCGATGAGATCGACCGCCGCTACCTCGGGCGATACCTGCCCGGTCAGGCGCTCTACCGGCAGGACGCAGACCCCGAGGCGCACGGGCACATCCTCGTGGACAACGAGCACCTCGACGACCCTCGCATCGAGCGTTGGGGCGTTCCGGGTGTCGAGAGTCCCGCCGGGTCAGCTGCCCCGCTGGCCCCGGGGACCTGACTTCTTCTTTCCCTCAGGGCCGTACAGCAGGATCCCCATCACGGGAATGGCCAGGAACCACAGCCACGTGCCCGTCACGAAGAACAGGACCAGGGCGGCGAACGGGGTCAGCGCCATGATCGAGTCGCGCTTTCCCCCAAGGAACCCGGCGGAGGTGCCACCAGTAGTCACCGGCCCGGCCGTCACCGGCCCGTTCGACACCGGCCCGTTCGACACCGGCGCCGGGTCGGCCAGCGGCAGGTCTGCGAAGAGTGCGTCCAGGTCGGCCTTGGTCACTGCCTGTCTCGCCTTGGTGACCCGCCGCTCGTGCTCGGCCGGATCCAGACGGCCCGCGCGCCAGTGCTCGGCCAGCAGCGGGATCGCCTGCTCACGCTCGACGTTCCCGACGCGTGTCGTGTTGCGCCTGCCGTCGTCAGACCCGGCGACCCCGCCACTCTCGATGCTCATGACACTCATCCTGCCTGTCAACAACGGTCGCGCGCGGGTCCGACATCATGAAATCCACCACGCCGGCAGCCCGACGCCGATAAGTCCGCTCGGCCTTCCGGTCCGACCGGCTGCGGATCGGCGCCAAGGCCAGCGGACCTGCACGCCCCCGCGGCTCAGCGAACCTCGACCCCCCGACGCATCAGGCCGTAGGTGATGCCGTCGGTCAGGCTGACCCAGCTGGCCTCGACGATGTTGGGGGCCACGCCGACGGTGTCCCACGAGGTCACGCCGTCGGAGTGCTCCATCAGGACCCGGGTGGTCGCATCGGTGCCGTGCGCCGCGTCGAACAGGCGGACCTTGAAGTCGATCAGCTCGATCTTGGCCAGCTCCGGATAGGCGTCAGACAGGGCCTGCCGGATCGCCTTGTCCAGCGAGTCCACCGGGCCGTTGCCCTCAGCAGTGACGACAACCCGCTGACCGGCCGCCCACAGCTTGATCGTGGCCTCCGAGACCGGGTCACCCTTGGCATACGAGTGATCCGTGATGACCCGCCAGGACTCCACCCGGAAGTAGCTCGGCCGGTTCCCCAGCTCCTCGCGCAGCAGCAGGTCGAAAGACGCGTCAGCCGCCTCGAACGTCCAGCCCTGCGCCTCGAGATCCTTGACCCGCGTGACGATTCGCGACAGGAGCTCCTTCTCGCCGCTCAGGTCGAAGCCCAGCTCGCGCGCTTTGAGCTCGATGCTGGCCCGGCCCGCCATCCCCGAGACGAGCATCCGCATATCGTTGCCGACCCCCCGAGGGTCGGTGTGCTGGTAAAGGTCGGGATCCACCTTGATCGCGCTCGCGTGAAGCCCGGCCTTGTGCGCGAACGCACTCGCTCCGACATACGGCTGGCGGCTGTAGGGGGGGACGTTGGTGACCTCGCTGATCTGGTGCGCGATGCGGGTGGCCTCGGCCAGCCGGTCGGGCGTCAGCAGCGGCAGACCCTCCTTGAGCTGAAGGTTGCCGATGATGGTGAGCAGGTCGGCGTTACCGGTGCGCTCGCCGTAGCCGTTGACCGTGCCCTGGAAGTGCGTTGCCCCGGCCCGGATAGCAGCCATCGAGTTGGCGACCGCGCAGCCGGTGTCGTTGTGACAGTGAATGCCGATCCGGGCCCCCGTGGCGTCGATGACATCCGCCACGACGTCGGAGAGCTCGTGGGGCAACATGCCGCCATTGGTGTCACACAGGGCGACCAGCTCAGCGCCGGCCTCCGTCGCGGCGCGAATCACCTCGACGGCGTAGTCACGGTCGCTGCGGTAGCCGTCGAAGAAGTGCTCGGCGTCCAGGAACACCCGCCGACCCTCGGCGGTCAGCCAGCCGACCGTGTCACGCACCATCGCGAGGTTCTCCTTGGGCGTGGTCCGCAGAGCAAGCTCGACGTGGCGAACGTGAGCCTTGGCCACCAGCGTCACCACCGACGCGCCCGACTCGAGCAGGGCCCGGACCTGCGGGTCATCCGCGGCGACGGTTCCCGCACGCCGCGTGGCGCCGAACGCGGCCAGCGTGGCGTTGCGCAGCGACAGCTCCAGCCGGGCGCGGGCGAAGAACTCCGTGTCCTTCGGGTTGGCGCCCGGCCAGCCGCCCTCGATGTAGCCGACCCCTAGCTCGTCCAGCAGTGAGGCAATGGCCAGCTTGTCCGCGATCGAGAGGTTCAGTCCCTCTTGCTGCGCGCCATCACGCAACGTGGTGTCGTAGACGTGCAGGTCGGTCATTGTCAGCCCTGTCTGAGAAAGTAGGTGAAGGCTCTGGTCTGAAAGCAACGGTGCGAAGGCAATCTCGGGCAATGGCTGTGTCTGCATTGTCCCGTCGAGAGCATTGTCCCGTCGAGAGCATTGTCACGCCACGCGATTCGCCCGGGCGGGGTGTGCCCGGGAACGAAAAAACCTCCCAGGGTATGGGAGGTTTGCGCGGCGGGAAGGTGCCCCGTCGCGCTAGTCGATAATGATCGTGGTGCTGGCCACGATCGTGGGTGTGGCGGTAGCCACTACCGTCCAGAGGTTGCTCACCTGAGAAACCTCTCACGACCATCCACCATCTGGCTACCAGGTCTCGCCATATGGACGCTGCACCCGGTCACGCCGACTGCGGCCGCGAGCGTTCGGGTGGGCGGCATGCGTCAGGCAGCCGGGTCTGCCGCCCGCCATCGCGCCCCTGCTAGACGAGGCGGGTCATCCAGCCGTGTGAGTCCTCGACGCGGCCGTACTGCACGTCCAGCAGGGACTGACGGATCGAGGCGGTCAGCGAACCCACCCCGCCGTTGACGTCGTGATCGCCGATGATGACCTCGCCACCCTCCCAGGCCAGCCGGCCGACCGGGGTAACCACGGCCGCGGTCCCGCAGGCGAAGACCTCGGTGATCTCGCCGCTGGTCACGCCGTCACGCCACTCGTCGATGGAGACCCGACGCTCCTGGACCTTGAGGCCGAGCTCGCCGGCCAGCTCGAGGATCGAGGATCGGGTGACACCCTCGAGAATCGTGCCGGTCAGCTCGGGAGTCACGATGGTGCCGTCGGCGTGCACGAAGAAGAGGTTCATCCCGCCGAGCTCCTCGACCCACCTACGCTCCACGGCGTCCAGGAAAGCCACCTGGTCACAGCCTTTGGCGCTGCCCTGAACCTGGGCGGCCAGGCTGGCCGCGTAGTTGCCACCGCACTTGGCCTGGCCGGTGCCGCCGGGGGCCGCGCGGGTGTAGTCGGTCGACAACCAGATGGACACGGGCTTGAGCCCGCCGGAGAAGTACGGCCCCGCCGGGGAGCCGATCACGCAGTACGTCACCGAGGCGGCAGGGCGCACTCCGAGGAACGACTCGGAGGCGAACATGAACGGGCGCAGGTAGAGGCTGGCCTCACCGCCGTTGGCCTCCGGGACCCACTTCTCGTCGGTGGTGACCAGGGCCTTGAGCGAGGCGATGAAATCGGTCGCCGGCAGCTCCGGCAGGGCCAGCCGCTGGGCGCTGCGCGCGAACCGGGCCGCGTTCACCTCTGGCCGGAACGTCCAGACCGAGCCGTCAGCGTGCCGGTAGGCCTTCATGCCCTCGAAGATCTCCTGCGCGTAGTGGAGCACAGCGGCCGAGGGGTCGAGCGAGAGCGGACCGTAGGCCGTGACCTTCGCGTCGTGCCAGCCCTGTGCGTTGTCCCAGGTCGCCAGGACCATGTGGTCCGTGAACGTCTTGCCGAAGCCGGGGTCGGCCAGAACGGCCTCGCGCTGGTCATCCGGCAGGACGTCGGAACGCACCTCGACCGTGAACGCAAGAGCTGCCGATGACATGGGTCCTCCAAGACGTACGTGGGGTGTCTGCTAGCCCGAAGATTAGCCGGACACCCGCCCGGACCCCAGCGAAGGGGGCCTGACCTGCGTCCTCAGCCACTCAGGACCGGCAACGGACGGGGGTGCCCGTGCGGTGCCTCAGCCGGCTGCCAGTGACGCGATGGCGTCGCCGACCTGGGCGGTCGAGCGGGCCGCAGTCCCTCTCGCGGACAGATCCGCGGCTACGGCCTGCTCCACCCGGAACGCGTCCTTGGGGCGGCCCAGGTGCTCCAGCAGCATGGCGACGGACAGGATCGCCGCGGTCGGGTCGGCGATGCCCTGCCCTGCGATGTCGGGAGCCGAGCCGTGGACCGGCTCGAACATGCTGGGGGCGGTCCCTTCCGGGTTGATGTTGCCGCTGGCGGCCAGGCCGATGCCGCCGGTGACCGCAGCCGCGATGTCGGTCAGGATGTCGCCGAAGAGGTTGTCAGTGACGATCACGTCGAAGCGGCCGGGGTCGGTGACCATGAAGATCGTTGCCGCGTCCACGTGCAGGTATGCCGTCGTCACCTCGGGGAACCCGGCACCCACCTCGTCCACCGTCCGGCGCCACAGGTCACCCGCGTTCACCAGCACGTTGTGCTTGTGCACGAGGGTCAGGTGCCTGCGCTCCCGTGCCTGGGCACGGGCGAAGGCGTCGCGCACGACACGCTCCACGCCATAGCGGGTGTTGATGCTCACCTCGGTCGCGATCTCCGCAGGCGAGCCGACCCGCAGCGCGCCGCCGTTGCCGACATACGGACCCTCGGTACCTTCGCGCACGACGACGAAGTCGATGCCGTCGGGGGCAACCCGCTCGAGCGCCAGGGGGCTCAGGACTCCCGGATAGAGCCGCGCGGGGCGAAGGTTGACGTACTGGTCCAGGGCAAACCGCAGCCGCAGGAGGAGGCCTCGCTCAAGGACCCCGCTGGGAACTCCGGGGTCGCCCACCGCGCCGAGAAGGATGGCGTCGTGCCCCCGGATCTCGGTCAGCACCGAGTCCGGCAGCGTCTCGCCGGTGGCATGCCAGCGACGGGCCCCCAGGTCGTACCCGGTGGTGTTGATCGTGGCGCCACTGGACGCGGTGACCGCGTCCAGGACCTTGAGCCCCTCGGCGACCACCTCGGGCCCGATGCCGTCACCGCCGATCACGGCGATGTCGAAGGAGTCCGTGCTCTGTTCGTCAGCCATGGTCATCAGCGTAGAAGCCGTCTCTCATTGTGGAATCCCTATCTCGTATGACGAACAGCACAGATGACAAACGGCGCCGGGATCATCCCGGCGCCGTCTCTCAGACGCGACGCCTCGGCAGAGGCCGAGGGCTAGGCGTCTGTATGACCCTGGTCCCGAAGGTCCAGCGACTCCTGCAACGCCTGGCGTGCAGCCAGCTCGTCTTCACTCATCTGTATCCCGTCCTCCCCCAACAGTTACTGCTGTGTGGCTTCTGCTGTGGTATGCGACCGAGAGTACGCGGCCCCGGCAGCACAAGGGAAAACCCTTCTCGCACGCTGAGACAGGCTCAGCCGTCCAGGTCGGCAACCCTGACCGAGGCGGCCCCGATCTCGTCGGAGATCGCGCCCATCACCGCCGCAGAGATCCCGGAGTCGACGGTCAGCACCATCAGCACCTGTCCGCCGGCGGCATCCCGGGACACCTGCATGCCGCCGATGTTGCTACCGGCCTCGCCCAGCACCCGGCCGACCGCACCCACCACTCCGGGCCGGTCCTGGTAGGTCAGGAAGGCCATGTGATCGGAGATCGGCACCTCGACGTCGAACCCGTTGACGCCGACCACCTTCTCGATCATCCGCGGACCTGTCAGCGTGCCGGCCACGCTGACGACGGTCCCGTCGGCCAGGGTCCCGCGCAGCGTGGTGACGTTGCGGAAGTCAAGGCTCTTGGGGTCGGTCAGCAGGCGCACCTCACACCCTCGTTCCTGGGCGAGCAGGGGGGCGTTGACATAGGTCACCGACTCCTCGACGACGTCCTGGAACAGGCCCTTGAGAGCAGCCAGCTTCCAGACGCTCACGTCGTACTCGGTGATCTCGCCCCAGACCTCGATGTCGAGCTGCACCGGGACCGCGCCGGCCAGGGCCGTGTAGATGCGGCCGAGCTTCTCGACCAGGGCGATACCGGGACGGACCTCCTCGGCGATGATGCCGCTGGAGACGTTCACGGCATCCGGGACGAGCTCGCCGGCCAGGGCCAGCCGGACCGACCGGGCCACCGCGACGCCCGCCTTCTCCTGGGCCTCTTCGGTGGACGCGCCGAGATGCGGGGTGACCACGACGGACTCGAAGTCGAAGAGAGGCGACTGCGTGCATGGCTCCTTGGCCCATACGTCGATGCCGGCGCCGGCCACCCGTCCTTCCTTCAGCGCGTCGGCCAGGGCCTGTTCGTCCACGATGCCGCCACGGGCCGCGTTGATGATCCGCACGGACGGCTTGACGAGCTTGAGCGCCTCCTCGCCGATGAGGCCCACGGTCTCCGGCGTCTTGGGCAGGTGCACGGTGATGAAGTCGCTCCAGCGGAGCAGGTCCTCCAGCGAGACCAGCCGAACGCCGAGCTGCCCGGCGCGAGCGGTGCTCAGGTAGGGGTCATAGGCGATCATCTTCATGCCGAAACCGGCCAGCCGCTCAGCCGTCAGGGCACCGATCCGCCCGAGGCCGACGATGCCCACGGTCTTGTCGAGCAGCTCGACGCCGCCGTACTGGCTGCGAGCCCACTTGCCGCCCTTGAGCGCCTGGTTGGCGGGGGCGATGTTGCGGGCGGTGGCCAGCAGCAGTCCCACGGCCAGCTCCGCGGCGGACGTGGTGTTCGAGGTCGGCGCGTTCACGACCATGACGCCGGCGACCGTGGCTGCCTTGACGTCCACGTTGTCCAGGCCCACACCGGCCCGGGCTACCACCTTGAGCCGGGTTGCCGCGGCCAGTGCCTCCTGGTCGATCCGGGTGGCCGAGCGGATCAGCACGGCGTCGACGTCAGCGATTGCCGCCAGCAGCTCCGCGCGGTTGGCACCGTCGCAGCGCCGGATCTCGAAGTCCGGTCCGAGCGCGTCGATGGTCGCTGGCGAGAGCACTTCGGCAATCAGGACGACGGGCTTGGTGGCGATCGAGGCAACAAGGTTGGTCACTGGGTCTGTCCTTCGCAGCTGGCGGGAAACGGCGAGTCATCCATGCCGTGGCATGCGGTCAGCCGTGGGGTGAGGAACCTCGGCACCGCTCTGTGCCAGGGCACACGTTCAGACATGTGCCCTGGGCAAGTTTAGGGCGCGCGAGCGCCGTTGTCGGTTTGGCTCGCCATGTGGACGACCACACCCGCCTGCGGCCCTGGGCAGGGTCAGCGCGCGGCGGAGCCTTCGACGTAGTCCTTGTCCGTGGTCTTGATCCAGCTCATCAGGCCACGCAGCTGTCGGCCGGTCTCCTCGATCGGATGGGCTGCTCCCTTGGCGCGCAGGGCGGTGAACTCCGGTGCCCCGGCGTCCTGGTCGGCGATGAAGCGCGCGGCGAAGGCGCCGCTCTTGATGTCGGCGAGAACGGCCTGCATGTTCTCCTTGACGTGGGCGTCGATGACCCGCGGGCCGGACACGTAGTCGCCGTACTCGGCGGTGTCGGAGACCGACCAGCGCTGCTTGGCGATGCCACCCTCCACCATCAGGTCGACGATCAGCTTGAGCTCGTGCAGGCACTCGAAGTAGGCGACCTCGGGCTGGTAGCCGGCCTCGACCAGAGTCTCGAACCCGTACATGACGAGCTGCGACGCACCACCGCAGAGCACCGCCTGCTCACCGAAGAGGTCGGTCTCGGTCTCTTCGGTGAAGGTCGTCTTGATCCCGCCCGCCCGCAGGCCGCCGATCGCCCGGGCGTAGGACTTGGCCAGCTCCCAGGCCTTGCCGGTCTCGTCCTTCTCGACAGCGACCAGCACAGGCACACCACGCCCGTCGACGTACTCGCGGCGCACCAGATGGCCCGGTCCCTTGGGGGCGACCATGGCGATGTCGACCCCGGACGGCGCCTCGATGTAGCCGAAGCGGATGTTGAAGCCGTGCGCGAAGAACAGCGCCGACCCCTGCTTCAGGTGGGGGGCGATGGACTCGGCATACACCTTCCGCTGGACCTGGTCCGGCGTCAGGATCATCACGAGATCGGACTCCTGGACCGCCTCGGCCACCGAGACGACCCGCAGGCCCTCGGCCTCGGCCTTTGCCCTGGACTTGCTGCCCTCGGTCAGGCCGACCCGGACATCCACGCCGGAGTCACGCAGGTTGAGCGCATGCGCATGGCCCTGGCTGCCGTAGCCGATGACAGCGACCTTGCGCCCCTGGATCACGGACAGGTCTGCATCATCGTCGTAGAACATTTCAGCCACGGTGGGCTCCTTCGGTTGTCATCACAGGGTTGGTGATCTCAGGGTTTGTCATCTCAGGCCGACCGAAGGGAACGGTCGGTGATCGAACGGGCGCCACGGCCGATGGCGACCATGCCGGACTGCACGAGCTCCTTGATACCGAACGGCTCCAGGATCCGCAGCAGCGCCTCGAGCTTGTCGCTGTCGCCGGTGGCCTCGATGGTCACGGCCTCGGCAGCGACATCAACGATCTTGGCGCGGAACAGATGGGCCGTCTCGATGATGTGTGAACGGGTCTGCAGGTCTGCGCTGACCTTCACCAGCAGGATCTCCCGCTGGACCGAGGCCATGCCGGCGAGCTCGACGACCTTGAGCACCTCGACCAGCTTGTTGAGCTGCTTGGTGACCTGCTCGAGCGGCAGGTCCTCGACGTCGACAACCACCGTCATCCGTGACACGTCCGGGTTGTCGGTCGGGCCGACGGCCAGGGAGTCGATGTTGAAGCCGCGCCGGGCGAACAGTCCCGCGATCCGGGTCAGCACGCCGGGCTTGTTCTCCACCAGGACGGCGAGCGTGTGCTTGCTCATCTGGTCCACCTTTCAGTCTTCGCGATCCCAGGCCGGCGTCAGTCCGCGCGCGGTCTGGATCTGGTCGTTGCTGACTCCCGAGGCGACCATCGGCCACACCATGGCATCCCGGTGGACGACGAAGTCCACCACGACGGGAACATCGTTGATCGCCATCGCCGCGGCGATGGTGGCGTCGACGTCTGCCGCCGTGTCACAGCGCATCCCGACGCATCCGTAGGCCTCGGCCAGCTTGACGAAGTCCGGGATCCGCACCTCACCGTGGCTGGTATGCAGGTCGGTCGCGGAGTAGCGCTCGTTGTAGAAGAGCGTCTGCCACTGGCGGACCATGCCCAGGCTGGAGTTGTTGATGATCGCGACCTTGATCGGGATCTTGTTGATCACGCAGGTCGCCAGCTCCTGGTTGGTCATCTGGAAGCAGCCGTCCCCGTCGATCGCCCAGACGGTGCGTTCGGGCTGGGAGACCTTGGCGCCCATCGCGGCCGGCACCGAGTAGCCCATCGTGCCCAGGCCGCCGGAGGTCAGCCAGCTGTTCGGGCGCTCGTACTGCACGAACTGCGCGGCCCACATCTGGTGCTGGCCCACGCCGGCCACGAAGACCGACTCCGGGCCGCTGATCACACCGAGCCGCTCGATGACGTACTGCGGGGACAGCGACCCGTCCTCGGGGGTGTAACCCAGCGGGAAAGTGACCTTCCACTGGGCGACCTGCTGGCGCCACGCCTCGTAGTCACCCTGGTGCCCTGCCTCCTTGTCGCCGCGCAGCACGGTGATCAGATCGCTGATGACGTCCTTGCAGTCGCCCACGATCGGCACGTCGGCGACGCGGTTCTTGGAGATCTCGGCAGGGTCGATATCGGCGTGGATGACCTTGGCCTCAGGGGCAAAGGTCGACAGCTGGCCAGTCACCCGGTCGTCGAAACGCGCGCCGAGGGTGATCAGCAGGTCGGACTTCTGCAGCGCCGTGACGGCAGCCACGGTGCCATGCATGCCGGGCATGCCCAGGTGCAGCGGGTGGCTGTCGGGCACTGCGCCTCGAGCCATCAGGGTCGTCACGACCGGGATCTGGGTCAGCTCGACGAGCTCGCGCAGCTCGTGACTGGCACGCGAGCGGATCACTCCCCCGCCGACGTACAGGACCGGGCGGCGCGCCTCGCGGATGAGCCTGGCCGCCTCGCGGATCTGCTTGCCGTGCGGCTTGGCCACCGGCCGGTAGCCGGGCAGGTCGAGCTTCGGCGGCCAGACGAACGTGGTCTCGGCCTGCAGGGCGTCCTTGCTGATGTCGACCAGGACCGGACCGGGCCGGCCGGTCGAGGCGATATGGAACGCCTCGGCGATGGCGCGCGGGATCGCATCGGGGTCGGTGATCAGGTAGTTGTGCTTGGTCACCGGCATCGTGATCCCGCGGATGTCGGCCTCCTGAAAGGCATCCGTGCCGATGGACCGGGAGGTGACCTGGCCGGTGATGGCGACGATCGGCACCGAGTCCAGAAACGCGTCGGCGATCGGGGTGACCAGGTTGGTCGCGCCCGGGCCGCTGGTGGCCATGCAGACGCCGACCCTGCCACTGGCCGATGCGTATCCCTCGGCTGCGTGACCCGCGCCCTGCTCGTGACGCACCAGGATGTGCCGGACCTTGGTGGAGTCCAGCAGCGGGTCGTAGGCCGGCAGGATCGCCCCTCCGGGAAGGCCGAAGACGGTATCCACGCCAATCGCCTCCAGCGCCATCACCAGGCTCTGGGCGCCGGTGACCTTGACCACCGGCGGGCTGGTCTCAACGCCGCGGGCGCGGATCGAACCGGCGAGGTCCGACGGAGTGGGGCCGTGCGGAGCAGGTGCCTCAGGAATCGGCGCACCTCGGGAAGTGGAGCCAGCCGAGGTTGAGCCGGGCCGTTGGGCGTTGCCGTCAGTCACTTTCGTCACCGCTTTCAAGGAAACGAGCGTCTCTTTGGTGCCATGTTCCGATACGGCCCGGGATCACGGACCACCTTGCACAAAAAACCCCCCCGTCCGGATCCGGACGTGAGGGGTAGCGCGCTGACTCGGATGGGAGTCTGCGCGCTAGGGAAGTACGAGAATTCGAAGCACGTCACCACCGTGCGACACCTGTGATTGCGTGTCAACCGGGGATACGCGGGGTCTCAGCATCCGGACGCTATGTCCGACATCTGGACCTCTCGAACGTCCCTGCCTCTTACGGCGCTATTGGGGCATTCTTCCGGCACTCTTGCTGATCCCGGGGCTTGCGGCGCAGGGATCAGCCGCACACCGCACCACTGGCTGCGCTGCCGACCAGCTTGCGGTACTTGGCCAGCACGCCGCGGGGGTACTTGGGCTCGGGCGGGGTGAACCCGATGGCGCGCTCGGCCAGCACCTCGGGCGTCAGGTCGACGTCCAGGGTCCCGGCGGCCACGTCGAGACGGATCCGGTCACCGTCCTGCACGAAGGCGATCGGACCGCCGTCAACCGCCTCGGGAGCCACGTGCCCGACACACAGGCCGGTCGTGCCGCCGGAGAAGCGGCCATCGGTCAGCAGCAGCACATCCTTGCCGAGGCCGGCCCCCTTGATGGCACCGGTGACCGCCAGCATCTCGCGCATCCCCGGACCGCCCTTGGGCCCCTCGTAGCGGATGACCACCACCTGACCGGCCTTCAGCGACCCGGCGGCGACCGCGTCCATCGCCGCGCGCTCACCGTCGAACACCCTGGCGGTCCCCTCGAACACGTCGGCGTCAAAGCCGGCCGACTTCACGACAGCGCCCTCCGGGGCCAGTGAACCACGCAGGATCGTCAGGCCGCCGGTCTTGTGGATCGGCTGGGACAGTGCCCGAAGGACCTGGCCGTCGGGGTCCGGCGGCCGGACATCGGCAAGGTTCTCGGCAACTGTGCGGCCAGTCACCGTCAGACAGTCACCATGCAGCAGTCCTGCATCCAGAAGGGCCTTCATGACAACGGGCACTCCGCCGACCCTGTCGATGTCGGTCATCACGAACCGCCCGAACGGCTTGACGTCGGCCAGGTGAGGCACGGTGGCCCCGACCCGCGCGAAGTCATCGAGGGTCAGCTCGACCTCGGCCTCGTTGGCGATGGCAAGCAGGTGCAGCACCGCGTTGGTCGAGCCGCCGAAGGCCATCACGACGGCGATGGCGTTCTCGAAGGCGTCCTTGGTCATGATCTGACGCGCCGTGATGCCCTTGCGCAGCAACCCGACCACCGCCTCACCGGACTTGCGGGCGAAGCCGTCACGGCGACGGTCGGTGGCCGGCGGAGCAGCACTGCCGGGCAGCGACATCCCGATCGCCTCTGCCACGCAGGCCATCGTGTTGGCGGTGTACATGCCACCGCAGGCACCCTCACCGGGACAGATCGCCCGCTCGATGGCGTCGACGTCCTCGCGGCTCATCCGTCCCGCCGCGCAGGCCCCGACGGCCTCGAAGGCGTCGATGATGGTGACCGTCCGCTCCGACCCGTCGCTCATCTTGGCGATCCCCGGAAGGATCGACCCGGCATACAGGAAGACACTGGCCAGGTCGAGCCGGGCGGCGGCCATCAGCATCCCCGGCAGGGACTTGTCGCAGCCGGCCAGCAGGACAGAGCCGTCCAGGCGTTCGGCCTGCATCACGGTCTCGACGGAGTCGGCGATGATCTCACGGCTGACCAGCGAGAAGTGCATGCCCTCGTGGCCCATCGAGATGCCGTCGCTGACGCTGATCGTGCCGAACTCCAGCGGGTACCCGCCGGCCGCATGCACGCCGTCCTTGACTGCCTTGGCAAGCCGGTCAAGCGAGAGGTTGCAGGGAGTGATCTCGTTCCAGGAGCTGGCAACGCCGATCTGCGGCTTGACCCAGTCGTCATCGCCCATGCCCACGGCCCGGAGCATCCCCCGGGCTGCGGCCTTCTCGAGCCCGTCGGTGACCTCACGGCTCCGGGGCTTGATGTCGGGCTCGCCGTTCGAGGCGGTCGGGCTGGTCGATACGGGTGGGGTCGAGGCGGTCGAACGCTGCGTCATACCCGGATTCTATGACTCCGTCCACGGGCCGGGACCCTGATCTCGCTGGGCGGACAGCAACCCCGGGCCGAACGCCGGGCCACCGGCAGCGGCGGCCCGCTCACCCGCGAGGGACGACGAAGTCTCGCAGATAGGCGGTCTGCGGAGCCAGTCCTGCCCAGCTGCCGTCAAACCCCAGGACGGCCAGGGCGGAGGTGGGGAAACCCAGGGACAACCGGTCCATGACGTCGCTCGACCCCGAGTCGTCGTGCGCCAGCGACGTTGCCAGCACGGGGATTCCCGGAGCGTGACCGATCATCAGCACCGCGGTCACCGAGTCCGGGACCTCTCGCAACACCTCGAGCAGGCTGGCCGCGCTGGCATCGTAGATCCGCTCGTCGAAGCGCGTGTCCAGCTCCAGCGCCCCGCCGGCGCAGATGCCTTCGAGGGTCTGCCGGGTGCGCTCGGAGGTCGAGCACAGGGCGAGGCCGTGCAGGACGGCATTCGCCGGGTCGCCCAGCCACGTGCCTATCGCCCGGGAATCCTTGCGGCCACGCGGGGCGAGCTCACGGGAGTGGTCCGGGTTGCCGGAAGCATGCTCGGCCTTGGCGTGCCTGACCAGGGTCAGCATGCGCTCGCTCGTCGCAGTCGGTGTCATCACCCGAGGATCCTCCAGATACCGGGATCAGACGAGAAGGTCCGGGTGACGATTCGGTGAATGAGGTCATTTCGTCAGGACAGGCTATGGTTCTTTTGTACTGACCAGTCAGTTTAAAGTTGCGATGGGTACCCGTCGTGCCACGTCCTCAGAGGCCCCACATATGACAAACCCGCTGCCGCTCTCCCGAACCGCCACCCAGGACCCGGCAGGGGCAACCCCGCAGGGCCGTGCCTCCGGTGAGAATGCACCGATGGCCGTGGTCGCCGCGGGCCTCACGCTGCACGGGCCACGCGGGCTCGTCTACGGCCCCGTCGACCTCACGCTCGCGACCGGCACGATGGTGATCATCCAGGGAACCCAGGGCGCCGGCCGGTCGAGCCTGCTGCTCACGCTGGCAGGCCGGATGGTGCCCGACAAGGGCTCCTGCCTCGCCGTGCTCGGCCATGACCTGCCCCGCGCGCGCAGCCAGGTCCAGCGACGCTCAGCAGTCGCCGGTTTCGCCGGGATCGACGATCTCGACGACTCGGTCCGGGTGGCAGACATCGTCCGCGAGCGCCTGGCCTGGCTGGCACCCTGGTACCGCCGGGTGCCCAGGGTCACCCAGCGTGCCTTCGCCGCCCTGGCCACGCCCATCTGGGGCGATCGGCCGATCCCCCGCGTCGAAACGCAGATCTGGGATCTCGACGAGGTCGACGTGATGCTGCTGAGGATCAGCCTGGCGATGGCTCAGCAGCCTGAGCTCCTCGTGGTCGACGACGTGGACCAGGTGCGCGACGTCGTGCGCCGGCAGATCGTCTGGTCGCGCCTCGAGGCGCTCGCCGGATCCGGCACCGCCGTCGTCGCCTCTGTCTCCTGCCTCGGCGAGGCCGCGGCCATGTCGTGGACGGACCGCCCCCAGCAGCTCCACCTGAGCACCGACCCGAACACTCTCGCGCGCTGCTGACCTTCTGCCCCACCAGCCCCTCCAGCCCCTCCAGCCCCTCCAGCCTTACGCACCCGCACACCTGGGTGCCCGCACTCCTGACAGGACGACGATGATCTCCCTCACCTCCCACGGCACCGAGCTCCGCCGATTCCGCCATGGCGCACTGCCCAAGATCGCCGTCGGCGCCATGCTGCTGATCCCGCTGCTCTATGGGGCCCTGTACCTCTGGGCCTTCTGGGACCCGACCGGCAACCTCAACAAGCTCCCGGTGGCCCTGGTGAACGCCGATCAGTCCGCGCCGGCCAGGGGCAAGACATTGCATGCCGGCACTGATGTCGCCACCCGCCTGCTGGCCTCCAAGGATCTCGACTGGGTCGTCGTCGACGCCCGCGCCGCCACCACCGGGGTCTCGGATGGCACCTACTACTTTGCCCTGACGATCCCCGCAGACTTCTCGACCCGGATCGCCTCTGCAGGTGGGGACAACCCGAGGGCCGCAGAGCTGAAGGTGACCTACAACGATGCGAACTCGTTCCTGGCCACCACCCTGGGCCGGCAGGCCATGTCCCAGGTGCGCTCCGCCGTCTCGGACAGCGTCGGTGAGCAGGCGGTGGACTCAGTGCTGGTGGGCCTTGGCTCAGCGCAAAGCGGCTTCGCCCAGACGTCCCAGGGTGCGGTAACCCTGCGATCCGCCAGCGGCGAGCTCGCTGTCGGCGCGCGCAAGGGCGCTGACGGCGCGGCAGCCGTGGCCTCGGGGTCGGCCCAGGCCGCCGCCGGGTCGGCGGCCGTCGCGACCGGCGCCTCCGACCTCGCACAGGGCGCCACGAAGGCCGCAGCCGGCGCCGGGGCCCTGAAGACCGGAACGGCTGAGGCCGCCAGAGGGGCCTCGAAGCTGGCACCGGGCGCGGCCGCTGCTGCCACCGGCGCCACCCGGGCGGCGTCATCCGGCAAGGAGCTGGCGACCGGTGCCGGGCAGGTGGCCGCAGGGGTCGACGCCACGGTGAGCAAGGTCGGCGCGCTGGCCGCTCAGCTGCCCGCGCTTCAGGCCGGCCTGACGCCGATCGGCTCCTACCTGGCAGCCCAGGCAGCCGGCGGTGACGCTCAGGCGGGCCAGCTTCTGGCGGGGCTGCAGTCCGCCTCAGGCTCGCTGCCCGACAGTGCCCAGCTGGCAGCCATGAACGGCGACCTGGCCACGTTGGACGCGGGCGCTCACTCCGTGGCCGATGGCGCCACCGCGCTGGACGCCGGCCTGCTTCACCTGGCCGACGGCACCCGCCAGGTGGCCGGCGGCGCCGCCCGGCTCGCCACCGGAACCTCCGCCCTGGCCGACGGGGCCGGCAAGCTCGCCACCGGCACTGCCACCCTGGCCGACGGAGCGGGCAGGCTGTCCGGGGGTGCCGGGACGCTGGCCGGCGGCACGGCCACGCTTGCCCACGGGTCGACCGTGCTGGCGGACGGCGAGGGCAAGGTGGCGGACGGCGCGAGTCAGCTGGGCCACGGCACGCAGACGCTGACCGACGCGCTGAAAGACGGCGCGTCCCAGCTGCCCGATGACTCGGCCTCGCTGCGGGCTCAACGCGCAAAGGTGATCAGCTCACCGGTGTCGCTGGGGTCCACGGACACTGCGCGGGCGGAGGGCTTCGGCGAGGGCTTCGCGCCATTCTTCATCCCGCTGGCCCTGTTCGTCGGGGCGCTCATCACCTGGTTGCTGCTTCGCCCTGTGCCCTCCCGGGCGCTGGCGACCCCTGCCTCGGGATGGCGGACCGCGTTCGCGGGGTTCCTTCCCTCGCTCGCGATCGGTGTCGGCCAGGTGGCGATCATGCTCTCCGTCATCCACTACGGCGTGGGTCTGCAGTACGCCCACGTCCTCGGCACGGTGACCTTCACGCTGCTCATCGTCGCCGCCTTCCTGGCCCTGCAGCAGATGCTCAACGCGGTCTTCGGGCCGGCCGCGGGCAAGGTCGCGATCCTTGCACTGCTCATGCTTCAGCTCGCCTCGTCGGGCGGGACATACCCGGTCGAGACGACCCCGCTGTTCTTCCGGCTCATCCACCCGCTGCTGCCGATGAGCTACGCGGTCAGCGGACTGCGCGAAGTCATCACCGGCGGTGTCGATGCGCGGCTGTGGATCTCCGTGGCATACCTGGGTGTGCTCCTGGTGGTGTCCCTCGCGCTGACGGCGTGGCGGGCCGGCCGGATGCGCACCTGGACGCTGGGCCGGCTGCACCCGGTGCTCGCAATCTGACAAGGTGGCGATCATGGACCACATCCCAGGGACCGGATCCTCGAAGGTCGCAACCCGGCGGCCAGCAGCAGACCGGCGCGGGGACACCCGCCGGCAGATCATCGATGCCGCGGTCCTGCTGATTGCCGACCAGGGCTACTCCGCGACAACAGTGGAGGAGATCGCCGTGGCGGCCGGGGTGGCCAAGGGCAGCGTGTACTACAACTTCGGCTCCAAGGACGAGATGTTCACCGCGATCCTCACCGAGGGGGTCGGCCGGCTGAACGTCGCGCTGAGGTCCGCGAGTGCCGGACTTGAGGGCGCGCCGGCGCTGGAGGCTCTGGTCACCGAGCTTCTCACGCAGGTGCGCGCGAATCCCCACTTCGCGAAGGTGATCACCACTGAGGTATTCCGGACGGGCCGTCACTGGCAACAGTCGATCAGGCTCGTGCGGGACGACTCGATGGGCGCCTTCGCCGAGGTCGTGCGCCGGACGCGCCCCGACCTGGACTCCGGGCTGGTCGGCGCAGCGATCTTCGGGGCGACGTTGGTGGCCGGGCTCGAGTGGCTGGTCTTCCAGCCCGAGCGCTCCTTCTCGGACCTCAGGACCGCGGTCCTGGCCAGCATGTCCGGGTTGCTGCCGAGCTGAGCCGAGCCCGAACGGTCTCCTGCCATCCGAGGCGTCCCTCAGGTGAACCGCCGGCATTCCAACAGGCAACCCGGCACAATCCCTGAAACACTCAGACTGGGGCTTGGGCCGGCAGGGACCGCAAGTCCCCCATCGAGGGAGCGATGACTGTGACCACTATGACCATGACCGGCAAGAACCAGCCTCAGGGCACTGAAGCAGTCCCGCCCCAGCAGGTCGGCCCGCGGGTCATCGTCGGCCTAGACGACCTCAGGGCGATGGTGGGGACCCACCTGGGCGTCAGCGAGTGGCTGAACGTCGACCAGGACAGGATCAACGACTTCGCCACGGTGACCCGGGACGAGCAGTGGATCCATGTCGACGCGGCTCGCGCCGAGGAAGGCCCGTTCGGCGCCACCGTCGCGCACGGCCTGCTGACCCTCTCACTGTGCTCCAGCCTGCTGTGGGAGGTCGCTGTCATCGAGGGCATGGGCCCCGCCATCAACTACGGCCTCAACAAGGTCCGTTTCCCGGCACCGCTGCTGGTCGGCTCACGCGTTCGGATGCATGTCACGATCAGCGAGGTCACCGAGATCAAGAACGGTGTCGAGGTCGTCTACCACCTGACCTACGAGACGCAGGGCGAGACCAAGCCTCCCTGTGTCGCCGACCTGGTCTTCCGCTACTACTCCTGATCAGCCGGGCGGCCAGAGGGTCACCAGCCAAGGATCAGGCGAGCCCGCCCAGATGCTTCGGGCGGGCACCCTGGCTCAGTCCGGGTTCACCACGTTGCGCAGCGGTCGCTCGCCCGCAAACGCTGCGATCTGCTCCCGAAGCAACGCGACCGCCCGAGGGGAGAAGGCGGTGGTGACCCCTCCGGTGTGCGGCGAGATGAGCACGCCGGGCGTGTGCCACAGAGGATGATCTGCCGGTAGCGGCTCCGGGTCGGTGACGTCGAGGGCAGCCCTGATCCGCCCGGAGCCGGCCGCGTCCACCAGCGCGTCGGTATCCACGACCTTGCCGCGCGAGACGTTGACCAGCAGCGCCCCCTCAGGCATGGCAGCGAGGAACCTCTTGTCCACCAGCCCCGAGGTCGCCTCCGAGAGCGGCACGATCACGATGACCACGTCCTGATCGGGCAGCAGCGCCGGCAGCTCGTCCACGCCATGCACCGCAGCCACCAGATCGTCGCCGGCCCGGGCGCGCGAGGCCACTGCGGTCAACGTGACCTCGAAGCCGCTGAGGCGACGCGCGATCGCGACCCCGATCCCGCCATACCCGAGGATCAGCACCCTGCTGTCCGCCAGCGAACGCCGGGTCTGCGCCGGCAGCCACTGCGAACGCCCCTGCGCCGCAACGAACTCGGGTATGCCGCGCAGCGAGCTCAGCGCCAGGGTCACCGCGAGCTCTGCGGTCGAGGCATCATGGACGCCCGCCGCGTTGGCCAGCTTCACCCCTGCGGGGACTGCCGGCAACACCGTCTCGTAGCCCGCGCTCAGCAGCTGGACCACGCGAAGGGCGGGCAGCAGGCTGAGCCTCTCCCACGGGCTGGACACCATGTAGGGCGGAACCACGAAAGAGACCTCGTCAGCCCGCGGCGGCTCCCCCACCAGGTCCCAGGTGACCATCTCGACACCCGCCATCGGCCCGACGAGGTCAATCCATTCTTGGTCCGGTAACGCGATGACAGCCATGCCCCGACCGTATCCGGTACAAATGTGAGATGAGCAGACGGCCCGTCTGGGCGCTCTTTCTCGTTCTCGCTGTTGCGGGTTGCTCGGGCGGCCAGGGCAGCGTCACCTCCCCCGCTGCGACCACCCCCGCGTCGGCACCCACCGGTGCGACCTCCTCCCGTCCCGCGTCCTCTGCGCCGGTCGCCCCGGCAGTCGCCAGCGAGACCATCGCCACCGGGCTCCAGGTGCCCTGGGGACTGGCGTTCCTGCCCGACGGCACAGCCCTGGTCACTCTTCGCGACCGGGCAGAGATCCTGCGTATCGAAAGGGCCCGGACCGGACAGACCCGGCCCCCTGCGCCGGTGTCGCTGGGACAGGTTCCCGGCGTCGAACCCGACGGCGAAGGAGGCCTGCTGGGTATCGCCGTCTCGCCCCGGTTCGGCTCGGACCGGACCATATTCGTGTACCTCACCTCGCGGGACGACAACCGGGTCCTGCGGATGACGCTCAGCGGCTCGACGCTGACACCGGGTCCGGTCATCGTCAAGGGCATCCCCAAGGCCTCGCGCCACGACGGCGGCCGGCTCGCGTTCGGCCCGGACGGCTACCTGTACATCGCCACCGGTGACGCTGGCGCCGGCGACCCCGCGCAGGACAAGACCTCGCTGAGCGGGAAGATCCTGCGAGTGACCGCCGGCGGCTCCCCCGCACCCGGCAACCCGTTCCCGGGTTCTCCGGTCTGGACCCTGGGTCACCGCAACGTCCAGGGCCTGGCCTGGGACCGGGCCGGCACCATGTATGCCAGCGAGTTCGGGCAGAGCACCTGGGACGAGCTGAACCGCATCGAGCCCGGCCGCAACTATGGCTGGCCGGTGCTCGAGGGTATTGCCCACCGCCCCGGCTTCACCGATCCACTCGTCCAGTGGCCCACCGACGACGCCTCTCCCAGCGGCCTGGCCATCGGCCCCGACGGAGCCGCCTACCTGGCCGCCCTGCGCGGTGAGTCGCTGTGGCGAGTCCCCTTCAACCCCAACGGAACCGCAGCCACCCCCCAACGCCTCCTGCGCGGAACCTACGGAAGACTCCGCACCGTCCTGACCGCCCCCGACCACCGCCTCTGGCTGATCACCAGCAACACCTTCCGCGGCGACCCCCGCCCCGGAGACGACCGAATCCTGGCCCTCCGCCTGCCTCTCAAGGGCGGCTGACCTACCTGGCCGGAGTTGCCGAAGGCACCCGCGAAGTAGCAAAGACCTACCCAAAACGGCCGATTTGAGTCGATTCTTGCGACCTGACCGTGGCAGGACGTGGATTGCTGCGACCTCAGAGGGGTGCTGGCAGACGGATCATCAGTAGACACCCCTCCTACGGAACCCGAGGAGGGCGCAGGAGTGGCTCGCCGCCCCGTCAAGGGCGCCTGCGAGCAGGGGCAAGAGCCACTCCTGCAACCGACGACCAGGCAACCACAGTCCCGGCCCCGCCCCCAGGACCCAGTCGGCTAAGCGACGCCCAGCTTGGAAAGGATGAGCTCCCGGGCCTTGGCCGCATCCGCCTGCCCCTTCATCCCTTTCATCACCTGGCCGATGAGCGCCCCGGCTGCCTGGACCTTGCCGTCCCGAACCTTGGCGGCAACGTCAGGGTTGGCCGCGATGACCGCGTCAACCGCTGCCGACAACGCCGCGTCGTCCTCGACCAGCTCCAGACCCCGTGCGTCGGCAACCGCCACCGGGGAGCCTTCACCGGCAAGGACGCCATCGAGCACCTGACGTGCCATGGAGTCGTTCAGCCGTCCGGAGGCCACCAGCGAGTCCAGCTCGGCAACGTCTGCCGGGGTCACCCCGAAGTCCGCCAGGTCGCGGGCCTCGACGCTCGCCCGGCGGGCCAGCTCGCCCATCCACCACTTGCGGGCGCCGGAAGGCGTGGCGCCGGCGGCCACCGACTCCTCGATGAGCAGGACCGCGCCGGCATTCATCACGTCACGCATCTCCATGTCGCTGTAGCCCCAGTCGCCCTGGAGCCGGCGGCGACGCACGGCCGGCGGCTCCGGCATCGTCGTGCGCAGCTCCTCGACGTGCTCGCGGGTCGGCGCGACCGGCACCAGGTCGGGCTCGGGGAAGTAGCGGTAGTCGTCGGCGTCGGACTTCACCCGGCCGGAGGTGGTGACGCCGGTGTCCTCGTGCCAATGCCTGGTCTCCTGAAGGATCGAGGCTCCGCTGTCCAGCACCGCGGCGTGCCGGGTCATCTCGAAGCGCACCGCCCGCTCGACCGATCGCAGGGAGTTGACGTTCTTGGTCTCTGTCCGGGTGCCCAGGGGAATGGCATTCTGGGCTGCGTCGTCATCAGGATCGCCGGCCTTGGCACGCAGCGAGAGGTTGACGTCGCAGCGCAGCGACCCCTGCTCCATCCGCACGTCACTGACCTTGAGCGCCTTGAGCAGGTCGCGCAGCGCGGCAACGTAGGCCTTGGCCACCTCAGGCGCCCGGGCCCCGGCGCCCACCATGGGCTTGGTGACGATCTCCACGAGCGGGATGCCGGCCCGGTTGTAGTCGACGAGGCTGTGGTCCGCGCCATGGATCCGGCCGGTCGCGCCACCGATGTGCAGCGACTTGCCGGTGTCCTCTTCCATGTGGGCCCGCTCGATCTCGACGCGGTACGTCGACCCGTCCTCCAGCTCGACATCGAGGTAACCGTTGAAGTCGATCGGCTCGTCGTACTGCGAGGTCTGGAAGTTCTTGGGCATGTCCGGGTAGAAGTAGTTCTTGCGGGCGAACCGGCACCAGGTCGCGATCTCGCAGTTCAGTGCCAGGCCGATCCGGATGGCCGAGTCGACCGCGGCCGCGTTGACGACCGGCAGCGCCCCGGGCAGCCCGAGACACACCGGGCAGACCTGGGTGTTCGGATCGGCGCCGAAGCCGGTCGCACAGCCACAGAACATCTTGGTCGCGGTGTTGAGCTCGACGTGCACCTCGAGGCCCATCACCGGGTCGTACCTGCGCAGGACATCGGCGTAGTCGATGACAGGCTCTGCAGCCCTGGTGGGGGTGCTCATGCGCGGACCTCCCGGCCGGTAGCAGTGGTCGATCCGGGCGCCGGAGCCGAAAGCCCGGTCACCAGCTCTGGTGCTTTGGTCAGCAGGGGCCCGCCCCAGCGCCTGACGAGGGCGGCCTCCAGAGCGGCTCCCACGCCATACAGCCGCTCGTCCCTGGTGGCCGGGGCAAGGATCTGGATGCCGGTCGGCAGCCCGTCCTCATCGGCCAGGCCGCTCGGCAGCGAGATACCGGGGATGCCGGCCAGGTTGGCCGGGATCGTGGCGATGTCGTTGAGGTACATGGCCAGCGGGTCGTTGATCTTCTCGCCGATCTTGAACGCCGTGGTCGGCGTGGTCGGCGAGACGAGGACGTCGGCCTTCTCGAAGGCTGCGGCAAAGTCGCGCTGGATCAGCGTCCGGACCTTCTGAGCTGAGCCGTAGTACGCGTCGTAGTAGCCGCTGGACAGCGCGTAGGTGCCCAGGATGATCCGGCGCTTGACCTCGGCACCGAAGCCGGCGTCGCGGGAGGCCGCCATCACCTGCTCGGCGCTGGGATCGTCCACGCCCTCCGGCAGCACCCGCAGGCCGTAGCGCATCGCGTCGAACTTGGCCAGGTTGGAGGACGCCTCACTGGGCAGGATCAGGTAGTAGGCAGCCAGCGCGTAGTCGAAGCTCGGGCAGGACACCTCAACCATCTCAGCCCCGGCTTCCACGAGCAGCTGCACCGACTCCTCGAAGCGGGCGCGCACACCAGGCTGGTAACCCTCACCGCCAAGCTCCTTGACGACGCCGATCCGCAGGCCCTTGACGTTGGCCTTGCGGGCTGCCTCGAGGACCGGTGGCACCGGCGCGTTGATAGAGGTGGAGTCCATCGGGTCGTAGCCGCCGATGACCGAGTGCAGCAGGGCGGCGTCGAGCACCGTGCGGGTGACCGGGCCGGCCTGGTCGAGACTGCTGGCCAGGGCGATCAGTCCGTAGCGCGAGACACCGCCGTAGGTCGGCTTGCACCCGACCGTGCCGGTGACGGCCGCGGGCTGGCGGATCGACCCACCCGTGTCGGTGCCGATCGCCAGGGGTGCCTGGTAGGAAGCGACAGCAGCAGCGGAGCCACCGCCGGAGCCGCCGGGGATGCGCTCGAGGTCCCACGGGTTGTGCGAGGGCCCATAGGCCGAGTGCTCGGTCGAGGAGCCCATCGCGAACTCGTCCATGTTGGTCTTGCCCAGGATCGGCATGCCGGCAGCCTTGATCTTGGTGACGATCGTGGCGTCATACGGCGGGATCCAGCCCTGCAAGATCAGCGACCCGGCCGTGGTCGGCATCCCCCTGGTGGTCGCGATGTCCTTCACCGCGATCGGCACCCCGGCCAGGATGTGGAGCTCCTCACCGGCCATCCGGCGCTTGTCGACATCGCGAGCCGTCGCCAGAGCGCCTTCGGCGTCAACGTGCAGAAACGCCTTGACCGAGCCGTCCACCGCCTCGATCCGGTCCAGTTGCGCCTGGGTGGCCTCGACCGCGCTGATCTCCTTGCGGGACAGGCGGTCCGCGAGCTCGGCGGCACTCGCGCGGGTGATGTCAGAAGTCACTGGTGAACCTTTGCTCGGAGATGATCGACAGACTCGGAGATGATCGACAGACTCGAAAGTGCTGTGTGCTCGAGGTGCTCGTGTTCTGGGTGCAGCGGACGGCGCTCAGGACCGGCCGGTCAGGCCTCGTCCAGCATCCGCGGGACCAGGAAGCGCTGCTGGGCGATCTCTGGCGCACCCGAGAGCGCCTCCTCGGCACTCAGGCTCGGGCGCACGACGTCAGGCCGGGTCACGTTGGTCAGCGGCAGCGGGTGCGACGTCGGTGGGATGTCGTCGGTGGCCACCTCACTGACGCGCGCGACGGACTCGAGGATGACGGCGAGCTCGCCGGACATCTTGTCCAGCTCGGCGTCACTGAGGTCGATTCGCGCGAGCATGGCGAGATGTGCGACATCGTCGCGGGAGATTGCGGACATGCCGTGAAGTCTAGTGGGCCGTCACCCGACGGATGCCGGGTGTTCAGCGAACCTTCTCATCCAGGGTGAAGTGGCCCAGGCCATCCTCAAGAGTGACCTGTTCAGCGAACGGCCAGATGACGACATCGGTCTAGGGGATGAGGATCCCGCGACCCCGCAGACGGCCGGCGTCGAGGTCGTCCATGGCGTCGTTCACGGCCTCCAGCGGGTAGGTCTTGGTGAGCATGGTGACCCGCCCTGCCGCGTTGAGCGCCATCAGCTCGACGAGGTCGTTGTAGCTGCCCACGAGGTTCCCGACGACGTTGCGCTCGGTCGAGATCACGTCGATGGCCGGGATGTCGACGGTCCCGCCGTAGCCGATCACGAAGTCACTGCCGGCCCGCCGGGTCATCGCCCAGCTGTCCCGCTCGGCGCCCTTCTCCCCGACAAAGTCCAGCACCACCTCGGCGCCCACGCCATTGGTCATCTCGAGGACCTGCTCCACGTGCCGGCCGTCCACGAGCACCGTCTCGTCGGCTCCCCAGCCGCTGGTCAGGGCGAGCGCTTCCTCGTTCGCGTCGAGCACGATGATGCGGGTGGCACTCATCGCGCGCAGGCACTGGATGCCGAGGTGGCCCAGACCGCCGGCTCCCATCACGACGCAGGTGCTGCCCGGATAGAGCAGCGGCACCGCCTTCTTGACTGCGTGGTATGCCGTGAGCCCGGCGTCAGCCAGCGCGGCCACGGCCGCGGGCTCGATGCCGGGGGCGAGCTTGACCACCGAGCGGGCAGAGGTCCGGATGAAGTCCGCCATACCGCCGTCAGTGTCGATGCCCGGGAATCCGCTGGACTCGCAGTGCACGTCGTCGCCGGCGCGACAGGCCCGGCAGAAGCCGCAGGTCAGCAGCGGATGCAGGATCACCGCGTCGCCGCGCTTCACGTGCTCCACCGCAGGGCCGACCGCATGGACCCAGCCGGCATTCTCGTGGCCCAGCGTGTAGGGCAGCCCGACGTTGCTCTTGTCGGCCCACTGGCCCTCGACGATGTGCAGATCCGTGCGGCACAACCCTGCACCACCGACCCGCACGACCACATCGAGCGGCCCGATCGCCTCAGGCTCCGGGACCTCCTCGACAACCGGACGCTCCTCATACCGATGCAGCCGAACCGCCTTCATCACGCCTCCAGAACGAGGACGGGAGACCCTGGCGGTCACCCCTTTCACGCACCGTAGGGCAAACCGGGTCCGTGCGCACCAGTTGGCACCGCGACACCCTTCCTGTCTGCGTCGGGCCGGCGTAACATCCCGGAAACCACATCACGAGAGGACGGCCATGACACGCACACCGGAAGAGGTCTTCGCCCACCACGGACAGGTGCTGGGGGCCGGAGACCTCGAGGGGATCGTCGAGGACTACACCGAGGACGCGATCCTGATCGTGAACAAGGAGGTGTACCACGGCAAGGACGGCGCCCGGCAGGTGTTCACCCAGCTGCTCAGCGATCTCCCGTCGGCCGCCTGGCAGCTCGAGACGGTGTTCGACGGCGACACTCTCTATCTGGAGTGGAAGGCGACTGGCGGCGGCCGCAAGTCCGATGACGCCATCGACACGTTCATCTTCAAGGACGGCATGATCCGGGTGCAGACCGTCTACTACACCGTCCAGCCGGCCTGAGGCTGACCCCCGGTCAGGTGCCTCACGGGCGTCTGCACGCCTCAGGTCTGGAGACGTCGTGAGAACCCGACCTGCCGCGGTGACAGCCAGCGTCTTCAAGAGCGCGCTGGTTGCTGCCGTCATCGTCGGGCTGGCCGTAGGAACCCTCGGCTACCGCAAGGCCTATGGCTCCTGGTGGCCGCAGACGCCGGAACGCATCACCTACTGCGGACGCCTCTACGATGCCATCCACACGGTGGTTCTCAGCCGAGATGGCGTCACCAAGGCCGAGAGCATGACGTCGCTTCCCGGCGATGCGCCATACCCGGTGCTCACCGTGGACAGAGTGCCGCCCGTGGTCGGCCAGCCCCTGTTGGCAGCCCTCACCCCGGAGGCCAGACGCCGCGGCAACCATCTGCCGTGTGCCCAGGGGGTCTATCTCAAGACCGGCCCGGACACCTACCTGAGGTACGGGATGCTTGGCGGTCCGTGACGGCAGATTCCCCTCGTGGTGTCTCGGTGTCCTCGAGGAGCGTGGCGTCAAAAAGGCTGGGTGCCGTCTTCAAAGGTCCACACGGCCGCCAATGGCATGAGGTCGCGAATGCGCACGCTGCGCAGCCCGTCCGCGGTCGGCAGGATGACCCGGATGCCGGGATAGTAGTCGAAGAGCACCTGCCGGTCCCGCCCGCACGGACCGACCGGGCCGCGGCCCCAGCTGCCCACGGCAACAATGGTTGACAGCTCCCTGGCGCCGCAGGCTCGCGCATGCCCGAGTGCCACCAGCTCCGCACAGTGCCCGCCAGTGAAATGGAAGAGGTGATACCGCCGAACATCGTGCCGTCCACTGCCCGCACAGCTGCGCCCATGGTGTGCACACCGTCCTCGCCATCGCCGGCGTCGGTGTTCTCATCGACGATCGCCCGGGCGAGCTCGATCAGCTCCAGGTCGGCATCTGTCAGCTCGTCCAGGGGGACGGTCACCCGGGAACCCTAGTTGCTGCTCACCCGGTCAGCTGTCGCAGAGCACGAGGACGCCGGGCGAGACCAGATCGCGAGAAGGGTCGTCCAGCTGCCCGATCAGAGCCTGCGCCCAGTCGAGCAGGCCCCTGACGTCGATGCCGTATGGCGGCTCGCCGGCATACCCCGAGAGGTGGTCAGCGCCACGTCTCAGCACGCTCGCGGCGCCGGCGTTGTTGCCGCGAAGAGCGTGGGTGAGACCGACCGCCAGCTGGGCCAGCCCCTGCCACAGGTCGCGTTCGCGCTCCGGCGCGGCCTTCCAGCTGGCTTCGAGCACCTCATGGGCATGAAAGGGCAGGCCCTCATCCAGGAGCCGCTGCGCTTCGACCAGACTGTCGCCGGGAGACAGCACGAGGTCGTCGGGAACCCGGAAGACCCCCGACTCCCCGCGGGGAAGGGGACGACCCAGCTCATCGCGTGGCCGGGCGTTGCGCGGCCGGCCTGCCGCATCACGTTCTCGGTCGGGATCAGGGCTCACTGTGACTCCTCCTCGATGCGACTGGTGTCGCCGTCAGTGTCCTCACTGTCCCGCGCATGGCTGTCCTCCGTATCGCTGTTCCGCGAATCGCTCTTGCCCGGATCGCCGTCCCGCGCATCGCTGTCCTCCGTATCGCTCTCCCGGGCGTCGCTCTCCCCCGTATCGCCGTCGCCGGCCGGGATGGACTCACCCGACTCGAGCAGCTGACGGAAGCCGTTCTCGTCAATGATCTTCAGACCCAGAGACCTCGCCTTGTCTGCCTTGGACCCGGCGTTCTCCCCGAGCACGACGTAGTCGGTCTTCTTCGAGACGGTGCCGGCGGCCTTGCCACCGCGCGAGAGGATGGCCTCCTTGGCCTGGTCGCGCGAGAAGCCCTCGAGCGAGCCGGTGACCACGATCGTCAGCCCGGCCAGGGTCCTGGGACTCGACTCGTCGATCTCATCGGCCATCCGCACCCCGGCCTCCGTCCACTTGTCCACGATCGCCAGGTGCCAGTGCCTGGCCTCCCCGTCGGCAGGCTGCTCGCCGAACCACTGCTGGATCGACTCCGCAATCACCGGGCCGACACCCTCCACGCCGGACAGCTCGTCCAGGGAGGCACTGCGGATCGCGTCCATCGACCGGAAATGCCCGGCCAGCGCCCGCGCAGCCGTGGGGCCCACGTGCCGGATCGAGAGCGCCACCAGCACCCGCCACAACGGCTGGCTCTTGGCCTCCAACAGGTTCTCGATCAGCTTGTCGCCGTTGGCCGAGATCACCCGACCCTGGACGACCGAGTCCGGCGGATCCGTCTTCTTGGCGGCGCGGGTGAACAGGGGAACGGTGATCAGCTTCGCCTCTGCGCTCGCCTTGCTGCCGTCGGGTCCGGGTGCCAGATCGAACAGGTCGCCCTCATCCTGCAGGAAGTCGGCCGCGAGCAGGGCCGTGGCGCCCTCCCAGCCCAGCGCTTCAATGTCGAAAGCACCACGCCCGGCCAGCGCCGACAACCGTTCTCGCAGCTGGGCGGGGCAGGCCCGGGAGTTTGGACAGCGGATGTCCTTGTCCCCCTCTTTCTCCGCCGCCAGCTCGGTGCCGCAGTCGGGGCAGTGGGTCGGCATCTCGAAGGCCCGCTCGGTGCCGTCTCGCAGGTCCACGACAGGCCCCACGATCTCGGGGATCACGTCGCCGGCCTTGCGTAGCACCACCGTGTCGCCGATCAGCACACCCTTGCGGACGACCTCGTACGCATTGTGCAACGTCGCCATCTCCACCGTGGAGCCGGCAACCCTGACCGGTTTCATCACCCCGAAGGGGGTCACCCGGCCGGTCCGCCCGACATTGACCCGGATGTCCAGAAGCTTGGTAGTAACCTCCTCCGGCGGGTACTTGTACGCGATGGCCCAGCGCGGAGCCCGCGAGGTCGAGCCCAGCCGGCGCTGGACCTCAACCTCGTCGATCTTGATGACGATGCCGTCCAGCTCGTGCTCCACGGTGTGCCGGTTGCTGCCGAAGAACTCGATGTAGGCCTGGACCTGCGCGATGTCGGCGAACACCTGATAGTGCGTGGAGACCGGCAGGCCCCAGCCGCGCAGCACGTCATACGACTGGCTCTGCCGCTCGATGGCGAAGCCCTCATGGGCGCCGATCCCGTGGACAAGCATCCGCAGCGGGCGGCTGGCCGTGACTCGCGGGTCCTTCTGCCGCAGCGACCCGGCGGCGGCGTTGCGGGGGTTGGCGAACGGCGCCTTGCCCGCCGCCACCAGCGACGCGTTCAGCTCGGCAAACGCCTCCACCGGGAAGAACACCTCGCCCCGGACCTCGATCCGGTCAGGGTGGCCGGTCCCGGTCAGCGTGCGCGGGATGCCCTCGATGGTGCGCACGTTGTTCGTGACATCCTCGCCGGTGCGACCGTCGCCGCGGGTCGCCGCCCGCACCAGCCGGCCCCGTTCATACAGCAGGTTGATGGCCAGGCCGTCGATCTTGAGCTCGCACAGGTAGTGGTGCGCCGGGCTGCCCACCGATGCCACGTCACGCTCCACCCGCGCCGCCCAGGCTTCGATCTCCTGCGCGCTGAAGGCGTTGTCCAGGCTGAGCATCCGCTCCAGGTGCTCGACCGAGGCGAAGTCCGTCGAGAATGCCGCGCCGACCTGCTGGGTCGGGCTGTCCGGGGTCCGCAGCTCGGGATAGCGGTCCTCCAGGGTGTTGAGCCCGCGGATCAACGCGTCATACTCGCCGTCGCTGATGGTCGGCGCATCCTTGACGTGATAGTTGAACTGGTGGGCGCGCACCTGCTCGGCACGCTCGGTCCACTCGTGGCGGGCGTCAGTGGGAACGTCGGTCTGGAGCTCGGTCACAGCCATATCCTGCCCCATTCAGGTGACAGTTCACCGCTTGCCCGAACGCCCGATCAGCACGGCAGCCCCGAGGATCACGGCGGCGCCGACGAGCTGCGGCCACTGAAGCCGTTCGCCCAGCACCACGACGCCCAGAGCCACGGAGACCATCGGAATCAGGTAGGTGACCGAAGACCCGACGGTGGGTCCGGCCGCCCGCACCACGTCGTACTGGAAGGACATCGCGATACCGGTCCCGAGGATTCCCAGGACGAGCACGGCCAGCAGCGGCACCAGGATCGAGCCGCCGCTGGTGTTCGCGTGCAGGGACCACGGCGCCGCCAGGGACAGTCGGGTCCGCTGCAGGAGCCACCAGATCGTCAGGGCGACCAGCATCTGTGCGGCGGAGGTCAGCATCTGGGCCGTGGGCAGGGTGAGCCCGCCGAAGTCCGCCCGGCCCAGGAAGCGCCTCGTGTAGACCCAGCCCACGCCGTAGGACGTGCCGGCCACCAGCGTCATGCCGAAGCCCAGGAGGTCCGGCCGCCCCTGCGACTGCCAGGGCTGCATGATGACGATGACCCCCGCGAAGCCGATGAGCACCCCGATGATCTTGCGCGCCCCGATGGTGTCGGACCGCAGCAGCAGCAGGCTGAACGCCACCGTGGCGATCGGGGTGATCGAGTTGCCGATACCCGCCAGGGCCGAGCTGACCCGCTCCTCTCCCAGGGCGAACAGGCTGAACGGCAGGCTGCCCAGGAAGAAGCCGGTCACCATCAGGTGAGCCCACAGACGCCGCTCCCGGGGCAGACGTCCCCCCGAGGCACCGAGCAGGACGAGCAGGACCACCGCCCCGCAGATGATCCGCAGTCCGGAGATCTGCAGAGGCGCCAGGGACCTGAGGCCGACCTTCATCAGCAGGAAGCTCGAGCCCCAGATGAACGTCAACGCCAGGAACTTGAGCTGCCAGGGGACCCTGGTCGCCTTCATCGCGTTGGGCACGCTTCCCGAAGCATCCCGGGTGGTAGCGGTCACCGCTCAGCTTCCGGCGGTCTCGGTCAGGGCACGGGCCGCGTCCACGACCAGTCGCTGAACGTCCCTTGCGCGAGAGGGTGTCAGCCCGGCCAGGCCACAGGCAGGGGTGAGGGTGACCCGGGACAGGTCGGTCACCGGGAGCCCGACCCTGCGCCAGGCCTCGACCAGTGGCCCGATCACCTCGGTGACCTTCGCCTCGGCCCTTGCCTCGGACCTGCGCCCGGTTCGTGCCTCAGCCGGTTCCTCGGCCCTTGGCTGCGCGCCGCCAGTCGCGATCACGCCGGCCCACAGGTCCACCCCGGACTCGATGGTGGCAGCCAGCGACTCCCAGCCCTTCGGGCTCAGCAGGGCGAGGTCGACCGACACCGCACTCACGCCGGTATTCCTCAGCACCACGAACGGAACGTCCGGCGCGCAGCAGTGCACGACGGTATGCCGGCCGGCCGCCGCAGCGACCACCTCCCGCAGGCCTTCGGCCGCGGTCGTCGGGTCGATGGCCCGGATCCGGCCGAATCCGGAAGCGGTGGGCAAGCGTCCGGCCAGCACCGACGGCAGGCCGGGCTCGTCGATCTGGACCACGAGGTTGGCCTCGGGCACCAGGTGGGACACCACGTCCAGATGGACGCGCAGCCCCTCGGCCAGGGAGGCGATCAGGTCGCGGGTGGCCCCGGCGTCGACCACCGATCGCTCGCCTCTGTGCAGCCAGATCGAGGAGGCCAAAGTCCACGGCCCGGCGATCTGGACCTTCAGGTCGCCCTGGTAGCCGTCGAAGGCCTCGGCCAGCTCGTCGAGATCCTCACGCAGCAGCCCGGACGTGCGGTGGGCATCCCGGCCGGCCCGGTCGACGAACCGCCAGCCCATCGGCTGCAGGTCGACCGCCAGCTCGGCGAGCAGGCCTGCGGTCCGGCCGATCATGTCAGCCCCGGGACCGCGTGCGGGCAGCTCCGGGAGGTACGGCAGGCCGTCCTCGCTGAGCAGGTCGCGCACCGCCGACAGGGCCTGACGCACGTCAGTATCCGGCCATGACCCGATCCCGCTGGCTCTGCTCACCACGAGAGCCTAACCGTCGGCCGGTGACTCTCCGGACGCCGTGCTGCGGGAGGCAGTGCTGCTGACCGGGGCGATGACCGATGTCTCACCGCCGGGCTCCGCACAGCCAGGCCCCGCAATGCCAGCACTGGCGCGGCTCGTGGTCGCCCGGGCGATCGTGGCCGACCCGACCACCCGGGTCCCGTCATACAGCACGACAGACTGACCCGGTGCGACGCCGCGGATACGACGCTGGAGTCGCACCTCCACCTGTGCACCGTCCGCCCAGGCCGTGGCCGGGACCTCCTCGCCGTGGGCCCGGACCTGGGCGCCCACCGAGACCACTCCCCGGGGGGCCGGGCCGCACCAGCGGGCGTGGTCCCCGGTGATCACGTCGATGCCGAGAAGCTCGCCGCTGGCGACCACCACGGTGTTGGTCCGGGGCTGCACCTCGACGACGTACCGAGGCTCTCCGCCGGCTGCCGGCTGACCGAGTCGCAGACCGCGGCGCTGACCGACCGTGAACGCGTAGGCCCCTCCGTGACGTCCCACCATCTCGCCGTCGAGGTCGACGATGTCGCCGGGCTGCTCGCCCAGGCACTCGGTCAGCCACTTGCGGGTATCGCCATCGGGGATGAAACAGATGTCGTGGCTGTCTGGCTTCGCCGCCACGAAGAACCCGCGCTCGGCCGCCTCCTGCCGGATCTGTGGCTTGGCGGTGTCGCCCAGGGGGAAGAACGAGCGCGCCAGCTGGTCGGCGTTGAGCACGCCCAGGACGTAGGACTGGTCCTTGGCCATGTCCACGGCGCGGTGCAGCTCCCGCCCGCCGGAAGCGGTGTCGACGATCTGGGCGTAGTGACCGGTCGCCACCGCGTCGAACCCCAGCGCCAGCGCCTTGTCCAGCAGGGCAGCGAACTTGATCTTCTCGTTGCAGCGCAGGCAGGGGTTGGGCGTCCGGCCCGCGGCGTACTCGGCGATGAAGTCCTCCACGACGTCGCTGGTGAACCGCGCAGCCATGTCCCAGACGTAGAAGGGGATCCCGATCATGTCGGCCACCCGCCGGGCATCACCGGCGTCTTCGATGGTGCAGCAACCCCGGGCGCTCTCGCGCAGGGTGGCCGCATTCTGGCTCAGCGCGAGATGAACCCCGACCACCTCGTGCCCGGCCTCGACCATCCGCGCGGCGGCCACCGCCGAGTCCACACCACCGCTCATCGCGGCAACGACCCGCATCAGAGTGACTTTTCCGGACTCGCCTGGTCCTTGCCCATCTGGTCCTTGTTCGTCAGGTCCGGGCCGGCCGAGCGGGAGGTGGCCAGCTGCGAGGTGGCCTGAAGGGGACTCGCCGACTTCGGGCTGGTGGCCACCTGGGCTCTCTGGGCGCGCTCGACCGCCGCCGGCAGTGCCGCCAGGAAGGCGTCGACATCGGCCACGGAAGAGGTGTGCCCGAGGGTGAGCCGGAGCGCACCACGGGCTGTGTGCTCCGACAGGCCCATGGCCAGCAGGACGTGGCTGGGCTGCGGCACCCCGGCCTGGCAGGCCGAGCCGGTGGAGCACTGGACCCCGGCGGCATCCAGCAGATAGAGCAGGGAGTCACCGTCACATCCGGGCACGAGCAGGTGGGCGTTGCCCGGCAGACGCCGCAGCCCGTCACCTGGCTCCCAGTCGCCGGTCACCTGGACCCCGAAGCCGGCCTCCTGCGCGCCACGAATCAGCCTGTCACGCAGGCCGGTCAGGCGCTGCGCCCCGGCTGCCCGGCCGGCCGCGACATGGCGCATGGCCACGGCGAAGCCACGAATCGCGGGGATGTCGAGGCTGCCACTGCGCACCTGACGCTCCTGGCCCCCGCCGTGCGAGAGCGGCACCAGGGTGGCGTCCCGCCGGGCCAGCAGCGCGCCGACGCCTTGCGGTCCACCGATCTTGTGGCCGCTGATACTCAGCAGGTCGAGCCCGCTACGGGCGAAGTCGACCTCGACCTGACCGACGGCCTGAACCGCATCGCTGTGCACGGGGATGCCGAACTCGTGGGCGACGGCGGCGATCTCGGCGATCGGCTGGATCGTGCCGACCTCGTTGTTGGCCCACATCACGCTGACCAGGGCGACCGTCTCTGGATCCTCCCCGATGGCACTGCGGACCGTGTCGGGGTGGACCCGGCCGACCTGGTCGACCTCCAGCCAGGTGACCTTGGCGCCCTCGTGGGCCACCAGGAAGTCGACGCAGTCGAGGACGGCATGGTGCTCGACCGTGCTGACCAGGAGCCGCACCCGCCGCGGATCCGCGTCCCGGCGAGCCCAGAACGTGCCCTTGATGGCCAGGTTGTCGGACTCGGTGCCGCCAGAGGTGAAGAGCACCTCGGACGGCCGGGCGCCCATGGCCTGAGCGATCGACTCGCGGGACTCCTCGACGACGCGGCGCCCGAGGCGGCCCGAGGTATGCAGCGAGGAGGCGTTGCCGACCATCGCCATCTGGTCGGTCATCGCCTCGATCGCCTCAGGCAGCATCGGCGTGGTCGCGCCGTGGTCGAGGTAGACGAAACTGGGCGGCTGAGAGGAGTCAGGCACCCATCGAGTCTACGTGGACGCGACCAGGGCCCCGGCCATTCCAGGTGGAATGACCGGAGCCCTGTGTCTGTGCGGAGCCGTCTGAGCGGGTCAGCCCTTTGCCGTGTTGACAGCCTTCGTGGCCTGCGGCAGGACCGTGAACAGGTCGCCCACGACACCGAAGTCGACCAACTCGAAGATCGGGGCCTCTTCGTCCTTGTTGATCGCGATGATCGTCTTGGACGTCTGCATTCCGGCGCGGTGCTGAATCGCACCCGAGATGCCTGCCGCGACATACAGCTGCGGGGACACCTGCTTGCCGGTCTGACCGATCTGGTTGCTGTGCGGGTACCACCCGGCGTCGACGGCGGCGCGTGAGGCTCCGACAGCGGCGCCCAGGGAGTCGGCGAACTCCTCGACCTTGGAGAAGTCACCAGCGGTGCCACGCCCGCCGGAGACCACGATCGCGGCCTCGGCCAGCTCCGGACGACCTGAGGCGGCTTTGGGCTGACGGTCGGTGATCTTGGCAGCCTTGGCAAGCTCGGAGAGCGATACGTCGACCACCTGCTCCACCGCAGCACCGGCCACCTCCTGCGGGGCCGCCGAGTTCGGCTTGACCGTGACGATGGGGATGCCCTTGGTGACCGTCGCCACCACGGTGAAGCCGCCGGCGAAGGCGGACTGGGTGGTGCGCACCCCGCCGTTGTCACCGGCCTGCACGTCGACGGCGTCGGTGATCAGGCCGGATGCGGTCTTGATCGCCAGACGGGCGGCGATCTCCTTGCCCTCCGGCGAAGAGGGGATGAGGACGGCCGCGGGTGCTGCCGAGGCGACGAGCGAGGCCAGCACCTCGGCCTTGGGAGCCACCAGATAGTCGGTGACGTCAGCGGTCTCCACCCGGTAGACCTTCTCGGCGCCATACTGCGCCAGGGCCGCCTTGGCGGTGTCGAACCCTGCACCGATGAAGACCGCGGACGGCTCACCGAGGCGGCGGGCGATCGTCAGCAGCTCCGAGGTGGTCTTACGGACCACCCCATCGATGTGGTCGACCAGAACAAGAACTTCAGCCATGTTCGTTTCTCCTACGTCTTCTGGTCTGTTCAGACGAACTTCTGCGCGGACAGGAACTCTGCGAGCTTGGTGCCGCCGTCACCCTCATCGGTGACGATCTGGCCCTGAGCTCGCGGTGGACGCCGTGTGAACGACTCGACGGTGGTCCAGGCCGCAGCCAGGCCGACCAGCTCGGCGTCGATGCCGAGGTCGGCCAGCGACCAGGTCTGGACCGGCTTCTTCTTGGCGGCCATGATGCCCTTGAAGGACGGGTATCGTGGCTCGTTGATCTGGTCGGTGACCGAGACCAGGGCCGGCAGCGCGGCGGTGATCGTCTCTGAGGCCGCGTCGCCGTCCCGGCGGATGGTCACCGTGCCACCCTCGACGGTGAGCTCGGAGGCGAGGGTCACCTGCGGCAGGCCCAGACGCTCGGCGAGCATGGACGGGATCACGCCCATCGCCCCGTCCGTGGAGGCCATGCCGGTCAGGATCAGGTCAACGTTGCCGATCTTCTTGACAGCCTC
Source organism: Actinomycetales bacterium (assembly GCA_038236535.1). Classification (GTDB taxonomy): domain Bacteria; phylum Actinomycetota; class Actinomycetes; order Actinomycetales; family Dermatophilaceae; genus UBA4719. The sequence goes on along the minus strand of JBBRZQ010000001.1, from coordinate 62,281 downwards.
GGCCAGGATCAGCGAGGTCGCCACGGCGTCGGACCCGTGGATCGCCTCGTCCGAGACGTGCACCCCCGCGTGAGCGCCCATCTGCAGGGACTTCTTGATGGCATCGGCCGCCTTGTCGGGGCCGACCGTGAGAACGGTGACCGTGCTCTCATCGGCTCCGCTCTCAGCCAGCTTGAGACCCGCCTCGATGGCGTACTCGTCGAGCTCGGAGAGCAGGCCGTCGACGCCCAGCCGATCGGTGGTGTTGTCCGACTCGGTGAACGTGGGGTCCGACTGGGCGTCGGGCACGTACTTGACACAGACGACGATGTTCATCGCTGGACAGTCCCCTTTCGTAGGGAATGTGACTTGGGGTTTCGGGACATCTTGGCATCCCTGCGCGCCGGAAGAAACGCCCGAGTGCCGTGATGCACGACACTCGGAGCGCCATTGCCACAGAGATTAGTACCAAAGCTGCGGCGCCGCCGGGCCAAACGCCTAGCGGCCCTCGAACGTCGCCTTGCCCGGTCCGTGCTCGGCGAACGACGCCATGCCGATGGCACGGTCACGGGTCGCGAAGACGCCCGCGAACTGCATCCGCTCGATCTCAAGGCCCGTCTCGAGATCGACCTCGAGACCACGGTCGATGGCCTCCTTGGCTGCCCGGATGGCGTACGCCGGACCGCCGACGTAGCGCTGCACCCGCCGCAGCGCGGCGGCGTAGACCTCCTCGGGGGCGACGACCTCATCCACCAGGCCGATCGTCAGCGCCTCCTGCGCCGAGACGAAGCGCCCGCTGAAGATCATGTCCTTGGCCCTGGCCGCACCGATCAGGCGCGAGAGCCGCTGGGTGCCACCGGCCCCCGGCAGGACGCCGAGCAGGACCTCGGGCTGCCCGAGCCTGGCGTTGTCAGCGGCGACCCTGAAGTCGCAGGCCAGGGCAAGCTCGCAACCGGCGCCGAGCGCGTACCCGGTGATGGCGGCGACGGTGGGCTTGGGGATCCGGGCGATCGCGGTGAACGCTGCCTGCAGGGCGGCAGACCGGTCGACCATGTCGGTGTACGACATGGTCTGCATCTCCTTGACGTCAGCGCCGGCCGCGAAGACCTTCTCGCCGCCGTAGACGATGATCGCCGAGACGTCGCGCCGGCCGGTGAGCTCGGTCGCGGCAGCGTGCAGGCCGTCCTGGATCTCAAAGTTGAGTGCGTTGACCGGGGGGCGTTCCAGATGGATGGTGCCGATGCCGCCCTCGACCTCGAGCCGGACCAGGGTGGTCATACCTCCTCCGTTCCGGTGCTGTCGTCGAGCGGGCCACCCATGATCGTCTCGTGCCACAGGTGAACCGCGGACAGGACCAGCTGGATGGTGACCGTCAGGAGCCCCCTGACGTCGGTCCCGGGGGCTATGACGTGCTCGCCGGTCACCACGAGGGTCCCGTTCGCGATACCTGCCTTGACCACGTTCAGCCGCAGGGTCAGCTCGTTGCAGGCCTGGAGCTGGCTCAGCGCGTCCTGCGGGACGTCTTCGCCCACCTGCCACTGCCCGAAGACACGCATGATGGTGAAGTCGCCCTCCATGCAGCGGACGAACAGCTGCTGCTCCTGAACGGTGAAGGCCACGTCGCCGTCCTGGTCGATGTTGGGCTCGAAGCCCTCGTCGATGAGGGCGTCGAGCACACGTCCCCGAAGGGGGTGATCGCTGGGCGGCGGCGGGAAGTTCGGCAGGGAAGTCGGATCGGTCATGTGCCTAAGGTAACGACTGCCTACCCTTGGGGCCATGGGCACCTCTCGTGATCTCGCTCCCCCTCTCGGCGCCACCGTCTCCGGTGATGGCGTGGACTTTGCCGTATATGCCGGGCACGCCGAGGGAGTGGAGATCTGCCTGTTCGAGGCCGGGGACACCACCGGGGCCAGTGAGCGCAGGGTCCCGCTGACCGAGCGCGCCCACGGAACCTGGTTCGGCTCGGTTCCCGGAATCGGTGCCGGTGCGCGGTACGGGGTGCGCGCGTCCGGCCCGTGGCAGCCTGACCAGGGCCTGCGCTACAACCGCGACAAGCTGCTGCTGGACCCGTATGCGCGGGCGATCGAGGGTGCGGTGACCTGGCGTCCCGAGGTCTTCGGCCACGTCGTGGATGGCCGGCTGCACGGCGATCCCTACGTCAGGGACGACCGCGACAGTGCGCCTTATGTGCCGAGGGGGGTTGTGGTCGATGACCGCTTCGCCTGGGGCGACGACGCACCACCCCAGGTCCCCTGGGTGCAGACGGTCATCTACGAGGCTCATGTCCGCAACCTGACCCGGCGGCACCCGGAGATCCCGGAGCCACTGCGCGGGACCTACGCCGGGGTGGCGCACCCGGTGACCATCGCGCACCTGCGCTCGCTGGGCGTCACCTCGGTGGAGCTGATGCCGGTCCATGCCTTCAGCCACGAGCCCGGGCTGGTGGGCCGGGGCCTGACGAACCACTGGGGCTACAACACGCTGGGGTTCACCGCACCGCATGGGGCGTATGCCGCCTCCCGCGACCCCCAGGGACAGCTCGACGAGTTCAAGGGGATGGTCAAGCTCCTTCATGCCGCCGGGATCGAGGTCATCCTGGATGTTGTCTACAACCACACCTGCGAGCAGGCCCGGGACGGCGCCACCTTGTCCTGGCGGGGCCTGGACAACCGGGTCTACTACCGGATGGACGAACGGGGGCACGACATCGACATGACCGGGTGCGGCAACACCCTCGACCTGCGCCACCCGACGGTCGCCCGGATGGTTTTGGACTCGCTGAGGTACTGGGTCGAGCAGTGCCACGTCGACGGCTTCCGGTTCGACCTGGCAGTGACCCTCGGGCGAGGCCGCGACGACGCGTTCCACCCGAACAACCCGTTTCTGGTCGCGCTGCGGACCGACCCGGTGCTGTCCCGGGTCAAGCTGATCGCCGAGCCGTGGGACGTCGGGGTGCATGGCTGGCGGACCGGTCAGTTCCCGGAGCCCTTCGCCGAGTGGAACGACCGTTTCCGGGACGGGGTGCGCACGTTCTGGCTGCCCGACGTCGCACGCTCGGCCCGCCACGAGCCAGGCCATGGGGTCCGTGAGCTGGCGACCAGGCTCAGCGGCTCGCGGGACCTGTTCGGTCACCGTGACCGGGGACCCATCGCCTCCGTCAACTACGTCGCGGCCCACGATGGCTTGACCCTCGCCGACACCACCGCCTATGACAGGAAGCACAACCGCGCCAACGGGGAGGCCAACCGCGATGGCCAGGACGACAACCGTTCGTGGAACCACGGCGTCGAGGGGATCGAGGCCGGTGACCCGGACCCTCTCGTGCTGACCGCCCGGCGACGCTCGATCCGCAACCTGCTGGCCACCGAGCTGTTCGCCAGCGGTGTGCCGATGATCAGCTCCGGCGACGAGATGGGACGCTCGCAAGGTGGCAACAACAACACCTACTGCCAGGACAACGACGTCTCGTGGCTCCGCTGGGATCTCCAGCCCTGGCAGCAGGACCTGCTGGAGACCACCCGTTTCCTGACCAGGCTCCGGGCGGACAACCCCGTTCTCGGGAAACGCTCCCTCTTCACCGCAAGCGGGTCTTCGGGCTCGGCGGTCGAGCCACTGTGGTTCGCCGCGGACGGTCTGCGGATGCGCTACCGGACCTGGGACGACCCGCGCAACCGGACCATCACGATGCTCCTGAACGGCAGCCAGGTCGGCGGACAGTCCCTGCTGGTGATCTTCCACGGAGGTGCCCGGGACACCACCGTGACCCTGCCGGCCAAGGACGACGACGCGACATACAGCCTGGTCTGGGACAGCGTCTGGGAGCGACCAGCGGCTCCCTCTGACTCCGGGACCGGCCAGCGACAGGCCACGGTGGACCCGGCGAAGGACGGGCCGGTCACCCTCACCGCGGCCTCCATTCAGGTGTACAGCCTCAGCTGATGACCAGCACAGCCCGTGACGAGGTTCCGTCACGGGCTGTGGTTGTCACGCGCAGGGGTCAGGCGTTGACGACCAGTCCCAGCTCGGCCGGGTTCGCCATACCGACATGCTTGGGCAGGATCCGGACGGTGTACCCGAAGGCGCCGGTCCTGGTCGGCACCAGGTCTCCCTCAAAGCTGTGCCGGCCACCCTCATAGGACTCGGAGAACCGCAGCGAGGCGATCTCGATGTCCCGCAGGTCATCCGAGACGGAGACACGGCCGTGCACCACCTGCACCTCGACCTCGTCGGGGGCCAGGTCACCCAGGGACACGAAGGCACGCACGTGAAGGACGTCGCCGACCTGCGGGGAGTCCGAGACACCGGAGGACTCCACGTGATCCACCCGTACCCCGGACCAGCCTGCCCGGACCTTGGCCTTGTACGCCGCCAGATCCCGGGCGCCCGCGTAGGTGGGCCCGTCCAGGGCCCAGCCCGCACGAGCCGCCGGGCCGTAGAGCACAGTCGTGTAGTCCCGAACCTGACGTGAGGCCAGCACCTTCGGGCCCAGCGTGGACAGGGTGTGCCTGATCATGGACAGCCAGCGCTGCGGCAGCCCGTCCTCGTCGACGTCGTAGAAACGCGGGGCAACCGAGCCCTCAATGAGGTCGTAGAGCGCCGCAGCCTCGAGGTCGTCGCGACGGTCCGGATCCTCGACACCGTCAGCGGTCGGGATGGCCCAGCCGTTCTCGCCGTCGTACCACTCGTCCCACCAGCCGTCCAGGATCGAGAGGTTGAGCCCGCCGTTGAGCGCGGCCTTCATGCCGGACGTGCCGCAGGCCTCGAACGGGCGCAGCGGGTTGTTCAGCCAGACGTCGCAGCCCGGGTACAGGTACTTCGCCATGGCGATGTCGTAGTTCGGCAGGAACACGACGCGGTGACGCACGGCGGGGTCGTCCGCAAACCTGACCAGCTGCTGGATGAGCCTCTTGCCGGTCTCGTCGGCCGGGTGGCTCTTGCCCGCAATGACGAGCTGCACCGGACGCTTGGGGTCGAGCAGGATCCTCTTCAGTCGGACCGGGTCCCTCAGCATCAGGGTGAGCCGCTTGTACGTCGGCACCCGGCGGGCGAAACCGATGGTGAGCACGTCGGGATCCAGGATGTCCTCAATCCAGCCGAGCTCGGCCGGGCTGGCGCCACGCTTGAGCCAGCTCGCCTTCATCCGGCGACGGGCCTCGGCGACGAGCTGCTCGCGCATGCCCCGCTTGGCCGCCCAGATCTCACTGCCGGGGATGTCCGCGATGCCGCCCCACGCGTCATGCTCCTCAACGTCCGTGGTGCCCAGGTGCTTGGCCGCGAGCTCGAAGACCTTGCGGTCGACCCAGGTTGCGGCATGAACACCGTTGGTGATGCTCGTGATCGGGATTTCGGTGTCGTCGAACCCAGGCCAGAGACCGTCAAACATCTGACGGCTGACCACGCCATGCAGCTGGGAGACCCCGTTGGCCCGCTGCGCCAGGCGCAGCCCCATGACCGCCATGTTGAAGACACCGGCCTCGCCACCGGGGTAGTTCTCCGCTCCGAGGGCCATCAGGCGCTCGACGGGAACACCGGGGATCGCGTTGTCGCCACCGAAGTACAGCCGGATCTGATCGACGCCGAAGCGGTCGATCCCGGCGGGGACCGGGGTGTGGGTGGTGAAGACAGTGCCTCCCCGAACCGCCTCGAGCGCCTCGCCAAAGCTCATCGAGTACTGCTCGGTCAGCTCTCGCATCCGCTCGATGCCCAGGAACCCGGCGTGACCCTCGTTGGTGTGGAAGACGTCAGGAGCGGGCGCTCCGGTCAGCCGCGACCACAGGCGCAGCGCGCGGACACCGCCGACGCCCAGCAGCAGCTCCTGCTGGAGGCGCAGCTCGCCGGTGCCGCCGTAGAGCCGGTCGGTGATCCCGCGGGCCGCCTCGTCGTTCTCCTGGACATCGGAGTCGAGCAGCAGCAGCGGAACCCGGCCGACCTGGGCCTTCCACACGTTGGCATTCATTACCCGCCCGCCGGGCAGGTCGATGGTGATGACACAGGGCTTCCCGTCGGCCTCGCGCAGCAGCGCCAGGGGCAGGTCGTCCGGGTCGAGGACGGGGTAGGTCTCCTGCTGCCAGCCATCGCGGTTCAGCGACTGCTTGAAGTAGCCGGTCTTGTAGAACAGGCCGACGCCCACCACGGGCACGCCGAGGTCTGAGGCGGACTTGAGGTGGTCGCCGGCGAGGATGCCCAGACCGCCGGAGTACTGCGGCAGCGCCTCGGTGATACCGAACTCGGGGCTGAAGTAAGCGATCGAGGCAGGGGCGCCGCCTTCGACCGTCGCGGCCCAGCTCTGGTACCAGCGGGGCGCGCTGAGATACTTGACGAGGTCCTCGGCCGCGGTCCTCACCCTGGCCACGAATGCCTCGTCCGAGGCAAGGCTGCGCAGCTCGTTGGCCGAGAGGGCAGAGAGCATCTTGGCGGGCTCCTCGCGGACCCTGACCCAGCGCTTCGGATCAATCTCGGAGAAGAGATCCCGCGTGGCGGGGTGCCAGCACCAGCGCAGATTGCTGGCAAGCTCCCCCAACGCGCTGATCGGCTCGGGTAGGACGGTGCGGACGCTGAAACGCCGAATAGCCTTCACGGTCGAATCATAGGCGACTTACCGGGTTGGCCGTGCAACTTCTTGCAGACTTTGTCGATTTGTTGCAAGAACGGGACCCTCAACAGCCTCCGGCAATGGGCAGGCAGACCGTCTCGCAACCGGCCTGAGGCACCGGGTAGCCTCGTTCTGATGACTCCGAGCCCACAGCACGGCACCTCCCAGCCGGCAACCAGACCGGCCCCCAAGCGGGCACTCCACGCTGCTGCCCCCGGCACCATGGGCCGTATTCCGGTCCTTCAGGTCTCTCCCTGTGTCGAGCATGGCGCCTTTCCTGCCAAGTCCGTGGTGGACGAGCCGTTCGAGGTGGCCGCCACCGTCTTCCGGGAGGGACACGACAGCGTCAACGCGACCGTGCTGCTGACCGACCCGGATGGCGCCGAGCAGTATGTGCCGATGTCGCTGACCTCGCCCGGCCTGGACCGCTGGGCTGCCACGATCAGCGCCGACCGCACCGGGCGCTGGTCCTTCCGGGTGGAGGGCTGGTCAGACCCCTGTACCACCTGGGAGCACGCGGCAACCCTCAAGATCGCCGCCGGGGTGGATGCCGAGCTGATGCTCGCGGAGGGCGCGCTGGTGCTGGGGCGGGCGCTCGCAGAGGTCACCCGCACCCCCGCCCAGGCCACCCCGATCAGCAACGCGATCGCCGCGCTGCGGGACACCACCCGCCCGGTGCAGGCTCGCCTGCAGGCAGCACTGGCCCCGGAGGTCCGGGCAGAGCTCGAAGCCCGGCCGCTGCGTGACCTGGTCAGCCCCGGCACGGAATGTGAGTGGAAGGTGGAGCGCGAACGAGCGCTGTACGGCGCGTGGTACGAGATGTTCGCGCGCTCCGAGGGAGCCAGCCAGGACCCCGAGACAGGGCTGTGGACCTCAGGCACGCTGGTGACCGCGGCCCGGCGCCTCACAGCCATCGCCGACATGGGTTTCGACGTGGTGTACCTCACCCCGGTCCACCCGATCGGCACCATCAACCGCAAGGGGCCGAACAACACCCCGACCGCCGGACCGCACGACCCCGGCTCCCCCTATGCCATCGGCTCGGCCGAGGGCGGCCACGATGCCATCGCCCCCGAGCTGGGGACCTTCGACGACTTCGACTCCTTTGTCGCGCAGGCACATCGGCTCGGCCTCGAGGTTGCCCTCGACCTGGCCCTGAACTGCGCACCGGACCATCCGTGGGTCAGCGCCCACCCCGAGTGGTTCACCAGGCGCGCCGACGGGACGATCGCCTGCGCCGAGAACCCCCCCAAGAAGTACGAGGACGTCTACCCCCTCAACTTCGACAACGACCCGGCCGGTATCTATGCCGAGGTCCGGCGGGTGATTCAGGTCTGGCTCGACCACGGCGTCACGATCTTCAGGGTCGACAACCCGCACACCAAGCCCCTGAAGTTCTGGCAGTGGCTGATCGCCGACGTCGCCAGCGTCGCGCCGGACACCATCTGGCTCGCCGAGGCCTTCACCCGGCCGGCGATGATGCACACCCTGGGCAAGATCGGGTTCCAGCAGTCCTACACGTACTACACCTGGCGCATCCAGAAATGGGAGCTCGAGGAGTACGTCACCGAGCTCGCGGGCGAGGCCGCAACGTACATGCGCCCGTCGTTCTGGCCGACCACCCACGACATCCTGCCCCCCTACCTGCAGTACGGCGGGTCTACCGCCTGGAAGGTCCGGGCGGCGCTGGCGGCTACCCTCGTGCCGACCTACGGGATCTACGCCGGGTACGAGCTGACGGAGGACGTCGCCCGGCCGGGGGTCGAGGAACAGATCGACAACGAGAAGTACCAGCTGAAGGACCGCCGGTGGTCCGACTACGAGGAGGGCGGACCCAAGGCCGGCCAGTCGCTCGCGCCGTACCTCCGGACGATCAACACCATCCGGCGCGAGCACCCCAGCCTGCACTGGCTACGCAACCTGCATCTGCACCATGTGGACGACGAGAACATCATGGCGTTCTCCAAGAGCCGCAAGGTCGGTGGCAGGGACGACGTCATCCTGGTCGTCGCCAACCTGGACCCCCACGCGACCCGGGAGACCACCGTCCATCTGGACATGGCCGCGCTCGGACTGCGCCCCGGCGAGACCTTCGTCGCCCATGACCTCATCACCGGCGCCTCCTGGCACTGGGGTGAGCACAACTTCGTGCGACTGGGCCCCGACAGCGAGCCCGTGCACATCATCCACGTCCGCTCCTTCTGATGCCGGTGACAGCTGCGCCGCTGCCCCCCGCCATCGAGGCAGTCCTGCCCCAGTGGGTGGCCAGCCAGCGCTGGTATGCCGGCAAGGGCCAGATCCCCGTGCTGAGGCGCGTCGGGGGCCTGCGGCTGCAGGATCCGTCCCGACAGGCAGAGATCGACGTCCACCTGCTGCTGGACGAGTCGGGTCGCGCTCCCACGCTCTACCAGGTCCCGCTGACCACTCGCACCCACCGGCTGGCGGGCGCCGACCATGCGCTGGTGTCCCCTGCCGAGCCTGGCTCGCCGGGCACTTCGGGTGCCCGGTACATCTATGACGCACCACATGACCCCGCCTTCGCCAGCGCGCTGCTGGCGCTGATGCTGAGCGAGCAGCAGGTCGGGCTCGCTCAAGGCCTTCGGCTCGCGACGACCGACCCCGGCGAGCTGCTGAGCGCCCACGTGCTGGTCGGGGAACAGTCCAACACCTCGATCATCCTCGACCTGGTGGACACCCTCGGGGTTGCGGCGAAGCCGTTGATCTGCAAGCTCTTTCGGGTGTTGCAGCACGGCCAGAACCCCGACGTCATGGTGCAGTCGGCGCTCTCAGCCGCAGGATCCACCCGGGTGCCCCCATCGCTGGGCTGCGTCCGCGGTCAGTGGCCGGATGCCGACGCGCCGAACGGGGTTGCCGAAGGCCACCTGGCCTTTCTCCAGGAGTTCCTCCCGGGGGTCCAGGACGCCTGGCGCGTCGCGCTGGCCGCGGTCGCCTCCGGCTCGGACTTCAGCGAACAGGCTCGCAGCCTCGGCCGGGCCACTGCCGAGGTTCACACCACGCTGGCCCGGGCCATGGGGACCAGGGAGGCGACTGACGACGATGTCATCGCGGTGACCAGGAGCATGCGGTCGCGGCACAGCGCGGCGCTGTCAGAGGTGCCCGCGCTGGCTGACCACGAGCTGATGGTCACCGCCTCCATCAAGGCCGTGTCGACCGCCAGATGGCCTGCGCTGCAACGGATCCACGGCGACTACCACCTCGGACAGGTGCTGAACGCGCCCGGCCGCGGCTGGGTTCTGGTCGACTTCGAGGGCGAACCGCTTCGTCCCCTTGCCGAGCGCACCGAGCCGGACCTGGCCCTGCGGGATGTGGCAGGGATGCTGCGCTCGTTCGACTACGTGGCAGGCTCCTGGGAGAAGGAGCACCCCGGCCGCTCGGCCGTGACGTGGGCCACCGACGCACGGACAGCCTTTCTCGAGGGCTACGCCAGCAGCGCCGGACGGGACCCCCGGGAGGACGCCGAGCTGCTCAACGCACTCGAGCTGGACAAGGCCCTGTACGAGGTGGTCTACGAAGCCAGGAACCGCCCGACCTGGCTCAGCATCCCGACCACTGCAATAGCACGACTTTCTGCTGGACGAAGGAGTGATCTGCGATCGTGACCGCCAAGGTGAACCCCCGCCCGTCATCAGCTGTGAAACCGGCCGACCGCCGCGATCTCGAGCATCTGATCTCCGGCACGTACCACGACCCGCACGGGCTTCTCGGGCCCCACCCGCACGCTGGCGCGGTGACGGTGCGGACGCTGAAACCTCTGGCGTCCACCGTCGTTGCCGAGATGCCCGACGGCATCCTGGTCCCGCTCGCCCATGAGTTCGAGGGAGTCTGGGTCGGCGTGCTGCCCACCGCGACGGTCCCGGACTACCGGATCCGGGTCACCTACGAGGACGGGATCGAGCACGTTGTCGACGACCCGTACCGCTTCCTGCCGAGCCTGGGTGAGGTGGACCTGCACCTCATCGGCGAGGGCCGCCACGAAGAGCTCTGGAACGTGCTGGGTGCGCACATCCACGAGTACAGCGGTCCGATGGGACCCGTTCGCGGGACCTCCTTCGCGGTCTGGGCACCCAACGCACGCGCCATCCGCCTGGTCAGTGACTTCAACCAGTGGGACGGCTCCCTCCTCCCCATGCGTTCCCTGGGCTCATCCGGGGTCTGGGAGCTGTTCGTGCCGGGCGTGATGGACGGCAACCGCTACAAGTTCGAGATCCTCGGTTCCGACGGGTCCCGCCGGGCCAAGGCGGACCCGATGGCTCGTGCCACCGAGAAGCCCCCGGCTACTGCCTCCGTGGTGACGTCGACCGCCTACGCCTGGCAGGACGGCGACTGGATGGGCAAGCGTGCGGCGACCAACCCGCACAACGGACCGATGAGCGTCTACGAGGTGCACCTCGGGTCCTGGCGTCAGGGCGAGAGCTACCGCAACCTCGCCGAGCACCTGGTCAACTACGTCAAGGACCTTGGTTTCACCCACATCGAGCTGATGCCGGTGATGGAGCACCCCTACGGTCCGTCCTGGGGCTACCAGGTCACCGGCTACTACGCGCCCACCTCGCGCTTCGGCTCACCGGACGACTTCAGGTTCCTGGTGGACACCATGCACGCCAACGGCATCGGCGTCCTGCTTGACTGGGTCCCGGCCCACTTCCCCAAGGATGCTTTCGCCCTCGCCCGCTTCGACGGACAGGCGTTGTACGAGCATCCAGACCCCCGACGCGGCGACCACCCCGAGTGGGGCACCCACGTCTTCGACTTCGGCCGCCCGCAGGTGCGCAACTTCCTGGTCGCCAACGCTGTCTACTGGCTCGAGGAGTTCCACATCGACGGACTGCGCGTTGACGCCGTGGCCTCGATGCTCTACCTCGACTACTCCCGCGAGGACGGCGAGTGGTACCCGAACATCTACGGCGGACGCGAGTACCTCGAAGCCGTACAGCTGCTGCAGGAGACCAACGCGACGGTCTACAAGCGGGTCCCCGGCGTGGTCACCATCGCCGAGGAGTCGACCTCCTGGCCGGGCGTCACCCGGGCAACCCACCTGGGAGGCCTGGGCTTCGGGCTCAAGTGGAACATGGGCTGGATGCACGACTCGCTGGACTACATCTCCCACGAGCCGGTGCATCGTCAGTACCACCACCACGAGGTGACCTTCTCGATGGTCTACGCCTGGAGTGAGAACTTCGTCCTGCCGATCAGCCACGACGAGGTGGTCCACGGCAAGGGCTCGATGCTGCGCAAGATGCCCGGAGACCGCTGGCAGCAGCTGGCCAACCTGCGGGCCTTCCTGGCCTACCAGTGGGCCCATCCCGGCAAGCATCTGATCTTCATGGGCACGGAGTTCGCCCAGGAGAGCGAATGGTCCGACGCGCAGAGCCTCGACTGGTGGCTGCTGGACCAGCCGGCGCACTACGGGATCCACGCGCTGGTCAAGGACCTCAACCGCGTCTATCGCGGGCACCCCGAGATGTGGGAGCTGGACAACGCGAGCGAAGGATTCCAGTGGATCGACGCCAACGACGCCTCCGGCAACTCGTTCTCGTTCCTGCGCTATGGCAGAGCCGGTGCTGACGGCCGGCGACGCACCATCGCGAGCATCATCAACTTCAGCGGCGGGCCGCACAACGCCTACCGTCTCGGGCTGCCGCACCCCGGGCGATGGAACGAGATCCTGAACACCGACGCCGAGCAGTACGGCGGGTCAGGGGTCGGCAACCTCGGGTCCGTGGTTGCCGAGGAGGTGCCCTGGCATGGCCAGCCGTACTCCGCCTCGCTCACCGTTCCCCCGCTGGGCGCGGTATGGCTTGAACCTGCCGGCCAGGCCGAGTCAGCCGCACCCCCAGAACCAGCTCAGGCCATCGAGCCAGCCGGGGCAGACGAGCGTTCCGCGGCAGGCGAACCAACCGGATCGGCCGGCACGGCTGCTCCCGTGGAACCCGGAAAGGCGAACAGATGAACGACCCACGCGCAGGACAGCTCGCAGCGGCATCGGATCTCGTCGATGTCGCCCACCTCGTGACCGCCTACTACTCGAGCACGCCGGACCCCGCCGACCCTGACCAGCGCGTGGCCTTCGGAACCTCAGGCCACCGGGGCAGCAGCCTTCGGACAGCGTTCAACGAGGCACACATCCTGGCGATCACCCAGGCGATCTGTGACTATCGCGGGGTTCAGGGCTACAACGGCCCTCTCTTCCTGGGACGGGACACCCACGGGCTGTCCGAACCGGCCTGGGTCAGCGCGCTGGAAGTGCTGGCAGCCAACGGGGTGACCGTTCTGGTCGATGACCGCGACGGCTTCACGCCCACCCCGGCCGTCTCCCACGCAATCCTTCGGGCCAACCGCGGAAAGACCCTCGACGGGCGGGTCACGGCTGGCCTGGCCGACGGCATCGTGGTCACCCCGTCGCACAACCCCCCCGGCGACGGTGGCATCAAGTACAACCCGCCCCATGGCGGACCGGCCGACTCCGACGCGACCACCGAGATCGCCAACGCGGCCAACGCCTATCTGGAGTCCGGCCTGCAAGGGGTGAAACGCATCCCGTTCGCCCGTGCCCGCGCTGCGGCATCGCCCTACGACTTCATGGGCATCTATGTCGACGATCTGCCGAATGTCGTTGACATCGAACGGATCCGGGATGCGGGGATCCGGATCGGCGCCGATCCGCTCGGTGGGGCGAGCGTTGCCTACTGGGCCGAGATCGCCGACCGGCACCGCCTCGACCTCACCGTCGTGAACCCGCTGGTCGACGCGACCTGGCGTTTCATGACCCTGGACTGGGACGGCAAGATCAGGATGGACTGCTCATCCCCGTCCGCGATGGCCTCTCTGATCTCACGCAAGTCCGAGTACGACATCGCCACCGGCAACGACGCCGACTCCGACCGACATGGCGTGGTCACCCCGGATGCCGGCCTGATGAACCCGAACCACTACCTCGCCGTGGCGATCAGGTATCTCTACGGCGGGAGCCGGCCTGGCTGGCCGGCGGCGGCCGCGATCGGCAAGACCCTGGTCTCCTCCTCGATGATCGACCGGGTGGCTGCGGCGCTCGGCCGAACGCTGACCGAGGTGCCGGTGGGCTTCAAGTGGTTCGTGCCCGGACTGCTCGACGGCTCGGTCGGCTTCGGTGGTGAGGAGTCTGCCGGCGCGTCGTTCCTGCGCTTTGATGGCTCTGTGTGGACGACCGACAAGGACGGGATCATCCTCGCGCTGCTGGCATCCGAGATCCTGGCAAGCACCGGCACGTCCCCCAGCCAGCACTACGACGAGCTCACCGGGCAGTATGGCGACCCGGCCTATGCCCGCGTCGACGCCCCGGCGACACGGGAGCAGAAGGCCAAGCTCGGCGCGCTCTCCCCCTCGGACGTGACGGCAGACACCTTGGCGGGTGAGCCGATCACGGCACGCCTGACAGCCGCGCCCGGCAACGGAGCCCAGATCGGCGGGCTCAAGGTGACGACCGAGAACGCCTGGTTCGCCGCCCGGCCCTCCGGTACCGAGGACGTCTACAAGATCTACGCCGAGTCCTTCAAGGGACCCGAGCATCTCGCCCAGGTTCAGGCCGAAGCCCGGGAGGTCGTCTCTGCGGCGCTGGGCGGCTGACTGTCCGAACCCGTCAGGGCACGCTGGTTCGGCACCCGGGCTGAGACACCGCGCCCTGGCTGGTGCCAGATGCCCGGGCGGGGCCTCAGATGCCCGGGCGGGGCGTCAGACGATGATGCCCCGGACCGCCATGAGCGGACCGATGAGGTGTTGCTGGCCGCTGGCCGAGACCTCGTCACGTTCGAAGGCTGCTCCGGTGAGCCACCGCCAGGCGGCACGGCCCGAGAACCCGGTGCGAGCCGCTGGTGACTGGCTCGGCCCCTCGGCCAGGCTCCAGCGTCCCGCGACCGTTGACGTCAGGTGCCAGACGCCACCGGCTGCCAGGTCGACGTCAACGGTCGTGCCATTGGGCGCCCAGACGCGGTACTGGTGCGGCAGCGCCCAGACGAAGGTCCGCAGGACAGCAGGCAGATATGAAGCCTCGAAGTCCCCTACCCGGTTCAGCGCCTCTCGCATCTGCTGCTGATGAACCCACCTCTCGGTCAGGTCCTGGGCGATATCGAACCACGCCGGCACCGGGTCGTCGCTGGCCCAGATGACGCTGCCCTCAGCTCGCAGGTCGATCCCCTGGTAGTACTCATCCATCTGTGAACCTGCCCATACGAGCAGGTCGCACAGCACCCGGGAGCTCAGACCGCCCAGCGCGTCGACGAACCGCTGGTTCTTCTCAGCCAGGGCCCGGACGAAGTCGCGGTACGGCCCGCTTGGGTCGAGCTGGCCAGCTCGATCGCCGTCCCTTTCCCGGGACAGCCATCCGAGGTCGTCGTCCAGGACGTGAAGTCCGAGATCCTTGACTGTCCAGCCAGGGGCAGCGGTCGGCTGGTCCCATTCGGCTGGCGACAGCGTGCGCAGAAGGCTGACCAGGTCCGCACGTTCCCGGGAGAGCAGGGGCCGGACATCAACGACTGGTGCCTGCTCAAGGTCGGTACTCACGACTTGGTCTCCTCTGCTGGCTTCGGCCACGCAGGCCACGGACCCCGCCCCGGCTGGGCGTGCTCCGTAGCGAGTTCGACAGGCCGGCCCCCCCACGGCGGTCCACTGGGAAGGTCAAGCCGTCAGGTCAGGTTTCAGATGGCCTCTGCCACCCCTCAGGTTGTGGGCTAGAACAAGGCACTCATGAGCGCACGCCGGGCCTTCTGGACCCGCTCATCGTGCGTTCCGACCACCGAGAACAGCTCCACCAGGTGCTCGCGCACTGTCTCACGCTCGTCCCCCGCGCTCACCCGGACGACCTCGATCAGACGCGAGAAGGCATCCTCGACGTGGCCACCGAGAACGTCCAGGTCAGCCACCAGCATCTGAGCGGCGCTGTCAGCGGGGGTCTGTGCCGCGGCGGCCCGAGCAGCCTGCTGGTCGACCCCGGTGGTGCGCTGCATCAGCCTGACCTGAGCCAGGCCGACCGCCGCCTCGTCATCGGCGGGGTTCTGCGCCAACGCCTGGGTGTATGCGTCGACCGCGGCGTCCAGATCGTCGCGCTCGATCGCGTCGAACGCGGCCTGATGCAGCGGGGGCATCTCGGGCTCGACATCGGCCTGTTCCGCGGGGCCGACCGCGGCCTTACCAGTCACACCATGCTCGGCCGCGAGCTTGAGCAGCTCGTCGATGTACACGCGCACCTGCTCTGCCGCCTGTGCACCGGCGAACAGCGGCACCGGCTGACCTGCCACCAGCCCCAGCGTCACCGGCACTGACTGAACCTGAAAGGCCTGGAGCAGCCCGGGGTTGGTGTCCACGTCGACCGAGACCAGCTGGAAGCGTCCTTCGTAGGCCGCCGCCACCGAGGCCACCACCTCGACGAAGTCGGCTGAGGCCGGCGAGCGCTGGGACCACAGGACCACGACCGCCGGAACCGTCTGGGTGCCCGTGACGATGGCCTGGAAGCCACCATCCGTGCCCTCGATCACAAGTCCGCCGCCAGCCGCCGGTCCGGTCGCAGGACTCGGCTTGCTCAGGGTTGACAGGTCCACGGCGCCACGAAGGGCGCCCGCGCTGATGGGGTTCGAAGTCATGTGTGCATTCTCCCTGAAAGCGGGCCGAATCAGGAGCCCGACCCTGCGACTATCTGTTCACGAGCAGCCACCAAGGTGGCCGACCCGGTGGAACGGGGCACCGAGAACACCACGAACTCGAGCGTGGTGATGGAAGCCCTCGTGGCGATCCGCTTCTTGCCTGACAGCAGGACAAATGCCTTGTTGTCTGCGGTGTTGACGCTCTGGCCCTTCTTCACCACGAACGAGTCTGTGCGCTCGATGACCCCGAAGACCAGAGCACCGCCATCGGACTGACGAACCGTGGTGACGGAGCCGGGAACAACCTTGTGGACCTGGCTGAAGGTGGCCTGGGTGGCAACCGCCTTGGCGACCGTCGCGGCCCCGGCCCTCACCTGGCCGGAGAAGGCGTCAGGCGCAGACAGCGGCTTGAGCGCGGTCTTGGCCTTGGCCCCGGCAGGAAACACCATCTGTGCGGCGTAGCTGTTCAGCAAGGCACCGGGGTCGACAGCCAGACCGCTGCTGTGAGTCACCAGAAGTGAGCCCCGGCTGAGCGGGTCGAAGGGCTGGACTGCGGCGGGTGGCACCATCTCGACCGACATGCTGATCCGGTATGGCGTGGCGGCGTCCGGTGACACCAGGAGGTGCAAGATCGGCAGACCGCCATCAGAGGCCGTTGTCTGGGCGATGATGAACCGCGGATAGCCGAAGCCACGCGAGACGGCCAGGAGCTTGGGATGCTGGGCCCGCAGTGCGGAGGTCGGGACCTCGGGCTGGACACTGGCCAGCTTGACCCGCCCGCCGGCGCCCCGCAGACCCTGGTTGGTATAGGCCCCCCTGAGCGCGCTCGCCCCGGCTGGGCCGCTGGTCGTCTCGCCCAGGTGAGCTGCGGCGAAAGACCTGTTCACGATCGTCTTGGCCTGATCCAGGGTCAACGGAACCGCGGCTGTCTGCACCGCGGGAGCCTGGTGGATGCCCAGGAGCGCATGGGTGGCCCCGCAGCCCGGCACGGCGCTGATGGTGACCACGACAACGACGGACACGACGGCGATGACAAGGACCCTGACCAGCCGGGTGAAGTCATCCCGGCGCAGTCTCAGCTTTGACGCAGTGGCGGTGACCAGGTCTTGGCGGGTCATCTCGTCGCCTCCGCGGTCTCGGTCTCGGTCCCGGTAGTGGAGCTCTGGGTTGCCAGGACACGCCCCTGCCACAGGTCATTGAGCGCGAACGCAGCCAGCACGGCCCCGAGCGTGGTGGCAATGAGAGCCTCTAAGAACCAGGCACGATCGGCCCAGGTCAACGTGACCGTGACGTCCGACAGCGGGGTGGTATCACCGGAGGTGACCACGAGCGACTCAGGCGCCCGGGCCTGGTCGACCAGCAGGCTGGCGTTACCAGGGCCCGTGGCGGCGAGACGCCAGACATCCGAGGTGCTGACGTCCGCCAGCTCGCCTGTGCCCGACCTGCGCAGGTCGAGGGTCCCCGCCGGATAGTGAGCAGCGCCGACCGTTGACACTGCCGAGGTGGACAGGATGTCGCGCGCATCGGTGCTGGCTGCCACGACCAGTCGCAGCAGCCCGCCATCTCGGCGGGTTGCCGTCACGCGGACCGGGACATCCAACGAGTTGAGCACGTCCGGAGGGACCAGCACGGCCCCGGGGGCCCTCGAGGTGGCGCTGAACTGCGCCTCCCCAGAGGGGCCCAGCTTGACGACGACCCACGCTCCGAACACCACCAGGATGATGCCCATGGCCGCCACGACAGCACCTATGGCCCGACGTGCTGATGCTGGCACGGTCTGTCCTCACGTTGACGAATGGTCACCACGAAGGCCCCACCTGCCAACGAGTCGTGCAGACCAACCATGACACATCGAGACAGCACAAGACAGAATGCGCCGGTCAGCGCAGCCGTCTGACGGGCTGGTTCAGAACCGTGCAGGCTCCCGGTAGACACCCCAGACGTCCCGCAGCGCGTTGCAGATCTCACCCAGCGAGGCCTCTGCGCGCACCGCGTCGAGCATGGCGGGAACCATGTTCTCCGAGGTGCCGGCGACCTCGACCAGACGGCGGACCGCAGCGCTCACGGTGACCTCGTCACGGGCCGCCTTGCGAGCGGCGAGAGTCCTGACCTGGGCTTTCTCGACCTCGTGGCTGACTCGCAGGATCTCGAGCTCGTGGCTGACCGACTCGGTGTGGCAGTTGACGCCCACCACCTTCTTCTCGCCCTTCTCAAGGGCGATCTGGTAGGTGAACGCCGCGTCCGCGATCTCGGACATGAACCAGCCATCCTCGATCCCGCGCAGGATCCCCGACGTCATCGGGCCGACCGCGTGCTCGACCTTGCCGTCCGGACCCGGCTTGCGACCCAGCTCACCCATGGTCCGGATGGTGTCGAAGATCGCTTCCGCGTCGGCCTCGATCCGGTCGGTGAGGGCCTCGACATACCACGAGCCACCAAGCGGGTCGGCGACATTGACGACGCCGGTCTCCTCCATGATCACCTGCTGGGTACGCAGCGCCACCTCTGCCGACTGCTCTGTCGGCAGGGCCAGGGTCTCGTCAAGGGCGTTGGTGTGCAACGAGTTCGTGCCGCCAAGCACAGCGGCGAGCGCCTGCACCGCAGTCCGCACGACGTTGTTGATCGGCTGCTGGGCGGTCAGCGAGACACCGGCGGTCTGCGTGTGGAACCTCAGCCACTGCGCCTTGTCGGTCTTGGCGCCGTAGGTGTCGCGCATCCAACGTGCCCAGATCCGGCGGGCTGCCCGGAACTTCGCGATCTCCTCGAAGAAGTCGAGGTGGCTGTCGAAGAAGAAGGAAAGGCCGGGGGCGAAGACGTCCACGTCCATGCCACGGGAAAGTCCCAGCTCCACGTAGCCGAACCCGTCGGCGATGGTGAAGGCGAGCTCCTGGGCAGCCGTGGCTCCCGCCTCGCGGATGTGGTAGCCAGAGACTGACAGGGGCTTGTACGCCGGGATGTTGACGGAGCAGTACTCCATCAGGTCGCCGATGAGGCGCAGGTGGGGCTCTGGCTCGAACAGCCACTCCTTCTGCGCGATGTACTCCTTGAAGATGTCCGTCTGCAACGTGCCGTTCAGCACCCCGGGATCGATGCCGGCTCGTTCCGCAGCGACGATGTACATACAGAAGACGGGGACAGCCGGACCGCTGATCGTCATTGACGTGGTGACATCGGCCAGGTTGATGTCCTTGAACAGGATCTCCATGTCCGCGGCGGAGTCAATGGCCACGCCACAGTGACCAACCTCACCAAGGCTCAGGGTCTCGTCGGAGTCACGCCCCATCAGGGTCGGCATGTCGAAGGCGACGCTGAGACCGCCGCCGCCGCGGTTCAGGATCATCTTGTATCGCTCGTTGGTCTGCTCGGCGTTGCCGAAGCCGGCGAACTGCCGGATCGTCCACGGGCGTCCGCGGTGTCCGGTGGCGTGCAGCCCTCGGGTGAAGGGGAACTCTCCCGGCCAGCCGATCCGCTCAAAACCAGGGATGGCCGCCGCGACCTCTTCGTCCGAGCCGGATGGCCCGTAGACAGGGTCGACCTGGACCCCTGACAAAGTGGTGAAGTCCGCGTCACGCACCAGCCCCTTGGCAAGCGCTGCGTCGTATCTCTGCTGCCAACGGTCGCGGCCGGACTGCGGAACTCCGGCAGGCTGCGTGCTCTGGGTGGTCATGGGGATATTTAATAGGACGTCCTAGTAATTGTCACTGCCAAAATGGGATCAGTCTCACAAACGGTGGCGGCTACCCGCTGAAGTCGCCTGCAGCCAGGCGCACCTTGCGCAACAGGGTGAACAGCAGCTCGCGCTCGTCCGGGGTCAAAGCGCCCAGTCCGAACCCGCCGGCCACAAGATCCTTCGTGGCCGCCTCCATGATCGTGCGGCCCGCCGGAGTGATGGTGGCGAGCATCCCGCGCCCGTCAGCGGGGTTCGGATCCCTCTCCACCAGGCCCTGAGCGACCAGACGCTGGACGATATTGGTGACGCTTGTCGGGTGGACCATCAGCCGCTGACCGATCTTGCTCATCGGCAGCCGCCCCTCGCGGCTGAAGGCCAGCAGGACCAGTGCCTCGTATCGCGCGAAGGTCAGCCCGTGCCGACCGACGGTCGCGTCGAAGTCACCGAGGAGCAGCTGCTGCACCCGCATGATCGAGGTGGCCGAGGCCATCGCCAAGGGCTCAGCACGAGGGCCCCAGCGGGCCCGCCAGAGCTCGGCGGCGCGACGGATCGGGTCGAACGGGAGGGCAATGGCTGGTCTTGGCACGACGACACGCTAGCGTCCGGCAGAGCGCCGAACCATGCGTACCTCCTGCGCCGCGCCGGTCAGGTCATCTGCCCTGGCGGCACCGTCGACCCGGAATCCGTGACGGAGGTAGAAGCCCCGGGCGCGATCGTTCCCGGTGAGCACCCAGACCGCCGTGTCGAGGTTGCCGGCGGTGATCCCGATCAGGTCGTCGGCCAGTCCGCTGCCCTGCGCAGCCGCGGTGACATGGATCGAGTAGAGCTCCCAGGAAACAGTGCTGTCGTCGTCACGGGTAGCCCCGGCGGTGGCCAGGCCGATGATCGTCCCCTGCTCGTCAACCGCCGCGGCCACCCTCGACTCGGCCTCATCCACCTCGAGCCGGATGCGCCAGGGCCGCACCGCTGACTCAGGTAGCGCTCTGGCGGTCAATGGCCTTCTCCAGGCGCTCGACCTTGGCGGTGAGCTCGCCCTCGAACCCGGGGCGGATGTCGGCCTTGAGAACCAGGCTGACCCGCGGGCCGAAAGCCCCGACGGCCTCGCAGGCCCGGCGCACCACATCCAGGCACTCCTGCCAGGTGCCCTCGATCGTGGTGAACATCGAGTCGGTGTGGTTCGGCAGGCCACTGTCCCGGACGATGGTCACAGCCGCAGCCACGGCCTCACTGACCGAACCGGTGGACTCAGGGGATGACGGGGAGATAGAGAAGGCAACAAGCATGTCCTGATCGTAGGCCGTAAGGTCAGAGGTGTGACCTCTCGCCCTGGCTGGCGTCCGCTGAAGAACTTCGACTGGGACTCGCGTTCGTGCGGGTTGCACGGCCACGCCACCTACGCCCCCACTGAGCCAGCCCTCGCCTCCAGGCTCCAGGTGACAACCCCTTCCGGACATGCCTGGCGCTGCCTGCGCTGCGGTGCCTACGTGCTGGGCCCGCCGCAGGGCTCGGGACCCGCCGAGGCGGCACCGATCGTGCTGCGCGGCAAAGCGCTGCGAGACACCTTCGTCCTGCGGTTCCTGGCGGTCGACCGCGGCATCCGCGGGTTTCTCCTGCTGGCCCTGGCCTACGGGATCTGGCGGTTCGACGGGTCCCGCGGCGCTCTGAGGCAGGTCCTGAACTCCTACCTGCCAGCCCTGGAGCCGCTGGCCTACAAGTTCGGCGTCGACCTTGAGGAGAGCGGCCCGGTCCGGCTGATCCAGCAAGCCCTCGAGGCACGGCACTCCACCCTGATCCTCGTGGCGGTCGGCGTCCTGGCCTACGGCATCCTCGAGCTGGTCGAGGCCTACGGACTGTGGTTCAAGAAGCGCTGGGGCGAGTATGTCGCCGTCGTCGCCACGGCGCTCTTCGTTCCGCTAGAGATTCACGAGATCCTCGTGAAGGTCACCTGGCTGCGAGTCGGCGCCCTGGTCATCAACCTGTTCGCCGTGGTCTACATCCTGTGGACCAAGCGGCTCTTCGGGTTCCGGGGCGGTCACCAGGCCTTCCTGGCGGAACGACGCAACGACTCGCTGCTCGAGCTCGAGCATGCCGCCGACCCCGATGGTGACCCGGGGCGGCCGAGCAGTCAGGACCAGAGGGCCGACAACGCTGCTGCCGGCCCACCCGGCACCCCGTCCTCGGGCTGACTCAGGTCACCGCAGCCAGGATCCGGTCTGCCGCTGCGTAGGGGTCACTCGTACCGTCCACCACGTGCCCGGCCAGCTCGTCAACGCCCTGCTCCTGGCGGAGGTCACCGATCCGGGCGCGCAGTGCCTGGATGGCGATCGCCTCGATCTCATCGCCGGCCCGGCGTATGCGGCGGTCCCGCAGCACGCCCGACCCCTGCATCCAGGAGAGGTGGTCATCGATCGCGGTCATCACCTCGTCGATGCCTTCTCCGCGGGCTGCCACGGTCTTGAGCACCGGGGGCCGCCAGGTGTCCGGCTGGGTGCGGTCACCCAGGCTGATCATGTGCCGAAGATCTCGAACGGTCGCATCGGCACCCTCACGATCTGCCTTGTTCACGACGAAGATGTCACCGATCTCCAGGATTCCGGCCTTGGCTGCCTGGATCCCGTCGCCCATCCCGGGCGCCAGGAGCACGAGCGTGGTGTCGGCAAGTCCTGCCACCTCAACCTCGCTCTGGCCAACGCCCACCGTCTCGACCACCACGACGTCGCAACCCGCAGCGTCCAGGACCCGCAGCGCCTGGGGAGTTGTCCACGAGAGGCCGCCCAGGTGACCGCGGCTGGCCATCGATCGGATGTAGACCCCAGGGTCCAGCACGTGGTCCTGCATCCGGATCCGGTCACCCAGCAGGGCGCCGCCGGAAAACGGCGACGAGGGGTCGACAGCCAGGATGCCGACCCGTTGGCCCCTGGCCCTCAGCGCAGCGACCAGCGCATTGGTGATCGTTGACTTGCCGACCCCCGGGCTGCCGGTGATCCCGAAGATGTGCGCCCCGCCGGTGTGCGGTGCCAGCGCCGCCATCACCTCACGCAGCGCCGGGTGCCCGTCCTCGACCAGCGAGATCAGCCGGGCGACGGCGCGCGGAGCACCTGCCCTGGCCGCCTCGACCAGGGCAGGGACGTCAACGGATCTGCTTGCTGTCATTGAGAGCTCGGCTTCCGGGACGGCGTTGAGGTGAAGGCGCAGGTCATGACTTCGGAACGCGCACGATCAGTGCGTCACCCTGGCCGCCACCGCCACAGAGGGCGGCCGCACCCACGCCACCACCCCGACGCTGGAGCTCCAGGACCAGGTGCAGGGTGATCCGGGCTCCCGACATGCCGATGGGGTGTCCGATGGCGATCGCACCGCCGTTGACGTTGACCTTGTCCGCGTCGATCCCGAGGATCTTGGTCGACGCCAGCCCCACGGCGGCGAAGGCCTCGTTGATCTCGACCAGGTCGAGATCTGCGGGGCTGATGCCTTCCTTGGCGCAGGCCCTGGCGATCGCCTGGGCCGGCTGGCTCTGCAACGTGGAGTCCGGGCCGGCCACAACCCCGTGGGCACCGATCTCCGCGAGCCAGGTCAGCCCCAGCTCCTGCGCCTTGGTCTTGCTCATCACCACGACGGCTGCAGCGCCATCGGAGATAGGCGACGAGGAGCCGGCCGTGATGACGCCGTCCTTGCTGAACGCGGGACGGAGCTTGGCCAGGCTCTCGGTGGTCGTGTCGGCGCGGATGCTCTCGTCGGCCCTGAACTCGATCGGGTCGCCCTTGCGCTGCGGAATCGACACCGGGATGACCTCGTCGTCGAACAGCCCGTCCTTCCAGGCACGCGCGGCGAGCTGATGGCTGCGGGCCGAGAAGGCATCCTGCTCGGCGCGGCTGAAGGCCACCTCACCAGTGTTGCCGGCCTCTGTCAGCAGTCCCATCCCCTGGTCGGTGAACGAGTCCCACAGGCCGTCGCGGTCCATGTGGTCGTGCATCGTGACATTGCCGTACTTGTAGCCTGCGCGGCTCTTCTCAAGCAGATGCGGAGCGTTGGACATCGACTCCTGACCACCGGCGACGACGATCTCGAACTCTCCGGCGCGGATGAGCTGGTCGGCCAGGGCGATCGCGTCAATCCCTGACAGGCACACCTTGTTGATGGTCAGGGCCGGGACGGTCATCGGGATGCCGGCCTTGACAGCTGCCTGGCGTGCCGGGATCTGACCGGCGCCCGCCGTCAGCACCTGGCCCATGATCACGTAGTCCACCTGGTCGCCTCGCACGCCTGCCTTCTGCAGGGCGCCCTTGATGGCCATGCCACCAAGGTCCACTCCGGTGAAGTCCTTCAGGGAGCCGAGCATGCGACCCAGCGGGGTGCGGGCTCCTGCCACGATCACAGATACGGGGCGTTCGCTCATGTGAGTGCCTCCAACAGATAGGAAGATGTGTGAGCCGGTAAGAAGGTACGTGAGCCAGAACGTGACTGCACGCTCTTTCGCCGTCATCCTAGCGGCGTGGCCCCGTGCGTGAATGGTGGAGACCACCACAGCCGCCTGCAGGCCCTGACCAACCGAGGGCCTCCGTCGGCCGTCGCCTAGGCTGGTCCCATGACCCAGCAGCCTGAAGACCTATTCACCGCGATCGACCACGTCGGCGTGGCGGTGACCGACCTCGATGCAGCCATCGCGTTCTACCGCGACAACTACGGGATGACACTGCTGCACGAAGAATCCAACGAAGAGCAGGGTGTCCGTGAGGCGATGATGGGCGTTGGCACGTCCGGCTCCTGTATCCAGCTCCTGGCCCCGCTCACGCCGCAGTCCACCATCGCCAAGTTCCTCGACAAGTCCGGCCCCGGGATCCAGCAGATGGCCTACCGCGTCGTGGACCTGGACGCCGTCTCGGCCACCCTGCGTGAGCGAGGGCTCCGCCTGCTGTTCAGCGACGCCCGCCGCGGCACTGCCGACAGCCGGATCAACTTCATCCACCCCAAGGACGCCGGCGGCATCCTCGTCGAGCTCGTCGAGCCGGCTGCCTCCACCACCCACTGAACAACCCGCAACTGAACAACCCACAACTGAACAACCCGCAACACAGCGACCAACGACTCAGGGACTGCTGAGCAAGCCCGGGCGGTCCCTGAGCATGGCCGTCCGGCTCAGGGACCGCCCGGGGCGGTCAGCTCATCGCTGGTCAGCACGACCAGGGCCGCTGTCCAGGCCAGAGGTGCCGGCCCGGCGGGAGCACCACCGGCCAGCACCTTCTCGGGCAGACTGCCCCCCGGGGCACGGTGGTTGTTGAGCCAGTCCATCCAGCGCGCTGAGATCTCCGGTCGCCCGCTCATTGCTGCCGTATAGGCGACCAGCGCGGTCTCCGGCGTCCAGGAGATGCCGTCAGGCTTCCAGTCAGCGCCCGGGGCCAGCCCTCCGGCTGGCCGCAGCGCGTCGGACTGATAGCGCGTCCAGGCATCCTCGACCTGCCAGGACGGCTCGGTGACGAATGGCGGCATCACGAAGGTGACCGCTGCGTCCAGGCCGCCCCCACCGAACCACCCTGAGCCGAATCGCTCCCAGCCATCGGCAAACTGCGCGCCCATCACGGTGCGAAGTCGCGCGGCAGCACCAGCGGAGCGCTCTGCCAGAACGGGCTCACCGAGCGCAGCGTATATCTGCTGGCTTGCCTGAAGCCCTGCCAGCAGCGGCGCCACCGTGCCCAGGGACGTAGTGCGGACCCCCACCTCCCAGTAGTCCGGCGAAGCCGGCGGAAGCCGGCGGCCGAGGTCGGTTGCCGCCAGGGCGAAGGCTGTGGCCTTGTCGACCAGTGGGCGCAAACCCGCGGGAAGTCCAGCGCCCTCCGGTGACCTGCTCACCTCTGCTGCCGCCCAGAGCACCCAGCCCGCGCCATCGGACTGGCGGGCGCGATCGTCCGGCGGGCCGCTGCCGTCCAGGCGATACCGCGCCTCGAAGCCGCCGTCCGCACGCTGCACCCGCTGCAGGAAGCACAACGACTTCAGGGCTTCAGCGCGGTGTCCCGTGCGGGCCAGTGCCACCGCCACGAAGGCGGTGTCCCGCGGCCAGGCGTACTTCCAGGGTCCGGCAGCCCCTGCGGCAACAGCCCCGTTGGGCCGTGAGAGCTGGCGAAGATCGAGCAGCGCGGTGCGGCTCATCTCCTCCCAGCGGGTGCCCTTGCCAGGAACAGAGCCCAGGGACAGCCAGGCGGCATCTGCTGCCGGCGATCGGGTGGCTGGCCAGCCTGAGGCAGCGAGCAGTGCAGGTGGCGCGGCCGGTGCCGCAGCGGTCGTCGAGGTCAGGACGAAGGCCACCGTGACAGATGCCAGCACCGCGCCGGACCACGCGAGACCTCGCCTCACCAACCGTCCCCGTCCCTGGCTGCCAAAAGTCCCATCACTGAGGCCACAGTCTGACATGCAGCCCCGGAGACCTTCGACAAATGCCCGGACATTAACCTCCGCCAAGAGGCCTTCTGGCCTAACATCAGGGCGTGGGATGGTCCAGACGGGAAATCCTGGCAGGGATGGGCGCTTCGCTGATCGGGGTGCTCGGCACTGTCAGCGCGGAAGGCGTATACGCCGACGCCGAGAAGAAGACACCCCTGCCGTTCTACGGAGGATTCGCCTCGGGCATCCACCCGGATCTCTCGCCTCCGTCGGCGGCTCGCGGCTCGGTGATCTGGTCGGGGCTCACCGATACCCGGCGGGTCGCCCTGACATTCGACGACGGGCCGATGCCTGACTGGACGCCCCGGGTGCTCGAGACCCTGGCCCGGCACGATGTCCCGGCGACGTTCTTCCTCAAGGGGATCAACGTGCAGCGCCATGGTGCGATCCACCGCGACTCGATCGGCACCCACGAGCTGGCCAACCACACCTGGGACCACCGCGACCTTGCCCGGCTCGGGTACCCGGACTGCACCGACCAGCTGGCCCGCACGTCGGCGATCATCGCGCAGGCCTATGGGACGGCGCCAACGCTGTTTCGTCCTCCCTACGGGCATCTGGCCGGTTCGTCTCTGCTGGCGGCCGCGGAGCTGGCCCTGACCACAGTGCTGTGGAGCACCCAGATGAACGAGAGCCGCTTCGAGGGCAGGCCCGCCGGAATCGTCGCGGATGTTCGCCGGGCCGCAGCGCCGGGGGCGATCATCCTGGCCCACGACACCGGACCGAGCAACCGGCTGGTGACGATCGACAATCTCGACGCCATCATCACCACTCTCAAGGCAGATGGGTTCGACTTCACCACGGTGTCTGACCTGTGCGGTATGCGGTGAGAGAGGTCACCGCGCCGGTGGCTACTTCTGGCCTTCCCTCACGGGCTACTTACCCGTAGTTTTCCTGCACAGCGTTTTCTGCACAGCGTTTCCCAGCCAGTAGCCTCAAGGCCAGCGTTTGCCGATGCGGGCGTTTGCCAGCAGAGTGTTTCCAATGCAGCGTCCACCCGGCACTGTGATTCAGCCCACATCGATTTTCGGCCCACCAGGGCCCCAACCCAGACAGTGTGTCAACCCAGGCAGCGTCCCGACCCGGGCGTCGTCTCACCCGAGGCAAATGTCTCAGCAGCAGGCAGTATTCAACCCCGGCAACAGGTTTCGACCTTTCTGCCCCTTCCGAGGAGTACCACGATGCAGGCCATTCGCGATGCGATCCTCTCCGGTGACCGATCTCCGGAAACCTACTCGGCGCTGGAGATCCCGGCCAGGTACCGCGCCGTCACAGTGCACAAGGACGAGGCCGACATGTTCGCCGGCATGGCGAGCCGGGACAAGGACCCGCGCAAGAGCCTGCACGTGGAGGAGGTCGACGTCCCGGCGCTCGGCCCTGGCGAAGCGCTGGTCGCCGTGATGGCCAGCGCCATCAACTACAACACGGTGTGGACCTCGATCTTCGAGCCCATGTCGACCTTTGGCTTCCTGGAGCGTTACGGCCGGCTCTCTCCGGCGACCAAGAAGCACGACCTGCCCTATCACGTGGTCGGCTCCGACCTCTGCGGCATCGTCCTTCGGACCGGCCCCGGTGTCAACGCATGGAAGCCCGGCGACGAGGTCGTCGCACACTGCCTGTCCGTGGAGCTGGAGAACGCGGACGGTCACAACGACACGATGCTGGACCCTGAACAGCGCATCTGGGGCTTCGAGACCAACTTCGGC
Organism: Actinomycetales bacterium; assembly: GCA_038236535.1. Taxonomy (GTDB): domain Bacteria; phylum Actinomycetota; class Actinomycetes; order Actinomycetales; family Dermatophilaceae; genus UBA4719. Next base: position 34,267 of record JBBRZQ010000001.1, on the reverse strand, counting down.
GGCCTGGCCGACCTCGCCCTGGTCAAGGCCAACCAGCTGATGCCCAAGGCGAGCCACCTCACCTGGGAAGAGGCAGCCTCGCCCGGGCTGGTGAACAGCACGGCATACCGACAGCTGGTATCACGCAACGGCGCGGGCATGAAGCTCGGTGACGTCGTCCTCATCTGGGGTGCGAGCGGCGGGCTCGGCTCGTACGCCACGCAGATGGCGCTCGCCTCCGGGGCCACCCCGATCTGCATTGTCTCCAGCCCCGACAAGGCCGACATCTGCCGCAAGATGGGTGCCAAGCTGGTCATCGACCGCAGCGAGCGGACGGGTGAGGGCTACCGCTTCTGGAAGGACAAGAACACCCAGGACCCGCGCGAGTGGAAGCGCTTCGGTGCCAAGATCCGCGCGCTGACCGGTGGCAAGGACCCCGACATCGTCTTCGAGCACCCTGGGCGGGAGACCTTCGGCGCCAGTGTCTTCGTCGCCCGCAAGGGCGGCACGATCGTGACCTGTGCGTCGACCTCGGGGTTCCTGCACGAGTACGACAACCGCTACCTGTGGATGAGCCTCAAGCGCATCATCGGCTCGCACTTCGCCAACTACCGGGAGGCCTGGGAGGCCAACGACCTGATCCACCGCGGGCTCATCCACCCCACCCTGAGCAAGACCTACACGCTGGACCAGGTTGGCCAGGCGGCATACGACGTGCACCGCAACCTGCACCAGGGCAAGGTCGGTGTGCTCGCCCTCGCACCACAGACAGGTCTGGGCGCCACAGACCTGGAGAAACGAGCAGCTCTCCTCCCCGCCATAAACCGGTTTAGAGACGCATGATATAGGGCACTTCTCTCAAGGGATGAGATGAAGCGCCATTTAGGCTTCCGCCGTTAAGGTCTGTAGCCTACAATCGCGCGGTCTCCACCATCAGGGGCCCTCGCCCCAGACTGACAGCCGTCTGTCTGAGGCGTAGCACCGGATAGTGAAGGGCCCAAACATGGCCAACACAGTCTTGGAATCTCCCGACGTTGCGGTACCAGCCGACGAGGGAATGCGGTTCGGCCATCCACGTGGCCTCTCGGTCCTCTTCTTCACCGAGGTGTGGGAACGGTTCAGCTACTACGGCATGCGGGCACTGCTGGTGCTCTTCATGACCGCCGCAGCCTCCGGCGCGAATGCCGGCCTGGGGATGGACGTCAAGACCTCGACCGCCATCTACGGCCTCTACACCTCGATGGTCTACCTGCTCGCCCTGCCCGGCGGCTGGATCGCGGACAAGTTGTGGGGTCAGCAGCGCACGGTCTTTATCGGTGGCTGCGTCATCGCGACCGGGCACTTCACCCTGGCCGCCCCACTGATCGGGCTGCCGGTCCTGCCGACCTTCTTTGCCGGGTTGTTCTTCATCATCGTCGGCACCGGGCTGCTCAAGCCGAACGTCTCCAGCATCGTCGGCCAGCTGTACGACGTGCGGGCACGTGTGCTGGGACAGGAGAGCCCTGCCGAGCAGTCACGCGACAGCGGTGAGGTGCAGACCCTCGGCGCGAAGCGGGACGCGGGCTTCTCGATCTTCTACATGGGCATCAACATGGGCGCGATCATGGGCCCGTTCCTGTGCGGCACGGTCGGCGAGAAGGTCAACTACCACTGGGGCTTCTCCATCGCCGGTTTCGGCATGCTCATCGGGCTCATCCAGTACCGGATGGGCACCAAGTACCTCGGCGAGGCCGGACTGCACACGGACTCCGACGACGCCGAAGCCAAGGCGGCCCTGTCACGCAAGTTCTACGCCGTCACCGCATCAGTGCTGGCCACCCTGGCCCTCCTCACCTGGCTCGGCGTTTCCGGCGTGCTCAACGTGTCGGTAACGACCGTGGCGCTCTATCTTGGCTACGGCATCGTCGGGATCGCTGCCTTCTACTTCGGCTACGTGCTGTGGCGCGGCGGGTACGGCGCCGAGGAGAAGCGACGTATCTGGGTCATCGTCTGGCTCTTCATCCTCGCCGCGATCTTCTGGTCCGGCTTCGAACAAGCAGGCTCGTCGATGAACCTGTTCGCCGAGAAGCTCACCAACCGCCACATCATGGGCTGGGAGATGCCGACGTCCTGGCTGCAGAACGTCAACCCGATCTTCATCATCGTGCTCGCCCCGGTCTTCGGCTACCTGTGGACCTGGCTGGCACGCCGGAACAAGAACCCCTCCATCCCGATGAAGTTCGCTCTTGGCCTCGCCGGCCTGTCAGCCGGTTTCTTCGTCCTTGCCTGGGGTGCTGCGGGCGCGACCAAAGAGGGGTCGGTGGCGATCACCTGGCTGGTCGTGACCTACTTCTTGCACACCTGTGGCGAGCTGTGCCTGTCCCCGGTCGGCCTGTCCTCGATCACCAAGCTCGCCCCGCGCAACCGGATCAGTCAGATGATGGGGCTGTGGTTCGTGGCGGCCGCGCTGGGCAACCTGTTTGCCGGTCTGACGGCGGGAACCCTCGAGAACAAGAGCGCCAGCGCAGTGTTCACCAGCGTGGCGATCTATGTTGGAGCTGCCGGCATCGTCGCAGCGGCGGGTGCGCCCTTCGTCAAGCGCGTCATGGGCAAGATCGAGTAGGGAGCAACAGATGGCAGCCCGTTCTGACCTCACCGCACGGATGGACGGTGCCCGGGACGGGCTGCTTGCGTCCGGGTTCGACGCCCTGCTGGTCACTCCTGGCGCGGACCTTCGCTACCTGACCGGCTACAACGCCCTTCCCCTGGAGCGGCTGACCTGCCTGGTGCTTCCTGCCAGGGGCGAGCCACATCTGGTGGTCCCGGCCCTGGAGGTCCCGGCCGCGCAGGCCTCACCCGTCTGTGGGCTCGGCGTGCAGATCACGCCCTGGCAGGAGACCGAGGATCCGGTGGCCGTGGTCACCAGGATCTTGGGCAAGGTCACCACCGTGGCTGTGGACGACCACATGTGGGCTGAGAAAGTGCTGTCGTTCCGCACTGCGATGCCAGAGGCCCGACAGGTTCTGGCGGGTCCTGTGCTGCGCACGCTACGGATGCGCAAGAGCCCGGCCGAGACCCAGGAGCTGCGCAGCGCCGCTGCCGCGATCGACCGGGTTCACGCCCGGATGGCGCAGTGGTTGCGGGTCGGCCGCACCGAACGCGAGGTGGGGCGCGACATCGCCGACGCCATCATCAGCGAAGGTCACGCACGGGTCGACTTCGTCATCGTCGCCTCGGGGCCCAACGGTGCCAGCCCGCACGCAGAGGTGTCAGACCGGGTGATCGAGGCCGGAGACCCCGTGGTGGTCGACATCGGCGGCACCACCGAGGCGGGCTACTGCTCGGACGAGACCCGTACCTACTCTCTGGGTGATCCGCCGGCTGAGTTCAGCGACTACTTCGCGGTGCTCTTGAGTGCTCAGCTGGCCGCCTGCGAGCATGCCCGTCCGGGAGTGAGCGCGGAGTCGGTCGATGCGGTGGGTCGCGACCTGATCACGGCCGCCGGGTACGGCGAGGCCTTCATGCACCGCACCGGTCACGGCATCGGGCTGGAGACCCATGAGGAGCCCTACATCGTGGCCGGCAACAGGACCGTGCTCGAGCCAGGGATGGCATTTTCGATCGAGCCTGGCATCTACCTGCCTGGCAGGCACGGCGCCCGGATCGAGGACATCGTGACGATCACCGAGGATGGCTGTGAGCGGCTCAACCTGCGTCCACGGGACCTGGCCGTGCTCCCGCTCTGACCTCAGATGGTGGTGCCAAGGGCTGAACAGTCCGGTGACCCGATTAGGCTCGGCGCTGGAGGTCACAGACAGATGCTGAAACGATGGTCCGACTTTCGTCGACGGCAGCGCGCGAGTCTGCGCGCCAGCAACGTCCAGGCCCCGGTCGTGGTGCCCACGACGGGAGAGTCTGCTGAGCCCCCGGCGGCCAGCCTCCTGACGGACACGCTGCCGCGGATAGCCGAACCCCCGGCACCGGATGGACGGCACGACTACGGCACGGCCGGACGTCCCCTCAACCGCCAGACACCCTTCTATGTCGGGTTCGTCGGCGCATTGGGCGTCTTCGCCGCCTACGTCCTGTATCGGGCGCTGGGTCAGCTGAGCCAGGTCATCACCCTGCTGGTGGTCGCGTCCTTCCTGACCCTGACACTCAATCCCCTGGTCGAGACTCTGGGCAGACACGGGCTGCGCCGGCCGCCGTCGGTGGCCATCGTCTTTGCCGGCCTGGTCGCTGCCTTCACAGCCCTCGGGTTCGTCGTCGTCCCACCGGTGGCCGAACAGGGTGGCCTGCTCGCCGACCACGCACCCAGATACCTCAACAACCTGCTCGGCAACAGCGTCATCCGCGACCTCGACAACCAGTATCACGTGCTCACCAAGTTCCAGGCCGAGATCCAGAAGCTGGTCACCGACGGCAACTTCATGAGCGGGGTGTTCGGCGGCGTTCTCGGCGCCAGCAAGGCGCTGGCCTCGGGGTTCTTCGCGATCCTGACCGTGCTGGTGCTGACCCTCTACTTCCTGTCGTCGCTGCCCAGGGTGAAGGAGGCGGTGTATGGCATGGTGCCCAGCTCGCGGCGGCCACGCGTCACGTCGCTGTCGGAGGAGATCATGCGCCGGGTGGGCAGCTACGCCATCGGGCAGGTGGCTGTCGCGACCATCAACGCCATCCTCAGCTACGTGATGATGTCGATCGTCGGCATCCACTACGCCGCCGTCCTCGCCGTCGTGGTCGGGGTCCTGGGCCTGATCCCCATGGTGGGTGCAACGATCGGAGCGGCGCTGGTCTGTCTGGTGGCAGTCTTCGACGAGCCTCAGAAAGCAGTGATCGCGCTGGTCTACTACGTGATCTACCAGCAGGTGGAGAACTACGTCGTGGCCCCCAAGATCATGCAGCGCACCATCTCGGTCCCCGGCGCCATCACCGTGATCGCCGCGCTGATCGGGGCCACGCTGGCCGGCGTGCTGGGTGCCCTGCTGGCGATGCCGGTGGCCGCCGGCCTGCTGCTGATCTACGAAGAAGTGGTCGTGCCGCGCCAGCGCGAGACCTAGCTATCGCTCGCTGCGGGCACCGGCATCCCAGGTGGTCGGCAACGGCGCGGAGCCCGGGACCACGGCGGCCACGATCTCGTCGAGCACCCTTCGTACGTAGTTCTCCCCCACCCAGAGGTGTTTGGCGCCTTCGACACCCACCACTGTGGCCTGGGGGACGGCGCTGAAGCGATGCTTCGCCTCGGCGGGCCTGAGGTAGTCGTCCAGCTCTGGCACCAGCGCCACCAGCGGCCGGCCTGAGCGGGCCCACCCCCGTAGATGCTCTGGACCGCTGAACTTCAGCGGCGGGCTGAGCAGGATGGCGCCTTCGACGGCGGGGTCGTTGCCGTACATCAGGGCCAGGTCCGTGCCGAAAGACCAGCCGAGCAGCCAGCGGTTAACCAGAACAGGATCCACGGCATCCTTCGCGAACTCGATCGCTGCGGCAACGTCGAACTGCTCGTCGCGGGCCTCATGAAAGGCACCCTCGGACGTTCCCCGCGCAGAGGTCGTGCCACGAGTGTTGAACCGGAGGACGGCGATGTCGGCCAGTGCCGGCAGCCGATAGGAAGCCTTCTTCAGGATATGGCTGTCCATGAAGCCACCGTGGGTCGGCAGCGGATGCAGCGTTATCAGGGTGGCGACCGGGTCCCGGTCCAGGGGCAGGGCCAGCTCGCCCACGAGACGCAGGCCGTCGGCGGTGTGCAGCTCGATGTCGCGGCGCCGGGCCGGCAGCATCGTGTTGGCCCGGATGGCCTGCTCACCGGCGATACTCACGGAGCCCACGCAGAGTTCAGGAGCCGTTCCATAGTTATCACCGTCATCGCGAGGATCCTCGGGGCGTGCGCCGGCCACGAGCGGACCAGCAGGGAGTATGCCAATGTCGCCGGTCGTCCAGGCCGCCCATGCCGTCAGCCGGCCAGGCCACGACGTGCGCAGTGCCGGCCACCACCTCCTGCTGACAGCCCGGGCACCGGAAGGACTTCGCAGAGCCCGCGCCGCTGACCCGGCGGACGAACCATTCCCCGTCGCCGTGGGACTCGCGACGAGGCACACCGCCGATGGCACGCTCCAGATCGAGCTCGGTGCCCTCGGGACGTCGGCGATGGGATCGGGCCATGTCCCTATTGTCGCAGCACCAGCCGGGTTCGCGGGCTGAGGATTGGCGGACCCGGCAGGACCCTGGACGGCCTAGGCGTAGTTGCGGAAGCCGCGTCCCACCTTGCGACCGAGGTAGCGGGCGGTGACGAGGTGCTCGAGCAGCGGTGCCGGCGCGAAACCACGCTCCCTGAACTCCAGGTAGAGCTCACGCTGGATGGCGAGGGAGACGTCAAGGCCCACAGCGTCCAGGAGCTCGAACGGGCCCATCGGATAGGCGCAGCCGGTCTTCATGGCGGTGTCGATCTCATCGGCGGTGGCATAGTGCGCCTCAAGCATCTTGACCGAGTCGTTGAGGTAGGGGAAGAGCAGGGCGTTGACGATGAAACCGGCCCGGTCCCCGCAGGTCACCGGATGCTTGCCGATCTTGCGGCACAGGTCCTGGGCCGTCGCCACCACGTCCTCGGCGGTCGAGACCGTGTGAACGACCTCGACGAGCTTCATCACCTGGGCCGGGTTGAAGAAGTGGATGCCCACGACATCCTGCGGCCGCTTGGTCATCACGGCGCACTCGATGACCGGCAGCGAGGAGGTGGTCGTGGCCAGGATCGCGCCAGGCTTGCAGATCTCGTCGAGGTTCTCGAACAGCGCCTGCTTGACCTTGAGATCCTCCACCACTGCCTCGACCACCAGATCAACCTGGCCGAGGTCCTCGAGCCGCGTCGTTCCCTTCAGGTGCCCTGCGGCGGCGGTCCGGGCCTCATCGGTGAGCTTGCCCCGCTGGACCGCCTTCTCCAGGCTCTTGGCGACGGCTACCTTCACCGCGTCGACCTTGGCCGAGGAACGCGCCACGTACGTCACGTCGTAGCCGGCCTTGGCGAAGACCTCGACGATGCCCGTCGCCATCGTCCCGGAGCCGACGACGCCCACCTTCTTCACGGTTCGCAGGCCGGCCTCGTGGGCACCGTTCTCGGGGGGCGTGAGCTTGTCGGGAACGACGGTGGAGCTGCCGGGCCGGTCATAGGTGTAGAAGCCACGGCCCGTCTTGCGACCCTTGAGCCCGCCAGTGACCATCTGCTTGAGGACCGGACTCGGCGCGTGCAGCCGGTCACGTCCCTGCTTGTACATCGTGTCCAGGATCTCGTAGGCCGTGTCGAGGCCGATCAGGTCCATCAGGGCCAGCGGGCCCATCGGCAGGCCGCAGCCGAGCCGCATCGCCGCGTCGATGTCCTCACGAGTCGCATAGCGGGTCTCGTACATGTCAACCGCGTGGTTGAGGTACCCGAAGAGCAGCGCGTTGGCGATGAAACCAGCCTTGTCCCCGATGACGACCGGCAGCTTGCCAATCCGCTCGGCAAGCGCCTTCACGTCCTCGATCACGACGTCCTCGGTGACCACGGTACGCACGATCTCGACGAACTTCTGCACCTGGGCAGGGTTGAAGAAGTGAAGGCCGATGACCCGGCGTGGATGCTCTGTGGCCACCGAGATCTCGGTGACCGACAAGCTCGAGGTGTTGGTGGCCAAGATGGCGTCCGGTTTGACGATCTGGTCCAGCTGGGCAAACACGTCACGCTTGAGATCGAGCTGCTCGGGCACTGCCTCGACGACTAGGTCACACTCGGCCAGATCGACCAGGTCGAAGGAGAAACGCACCCGGTCGTGCAGCTGAGCCCGCTCCTGTTCGGTCAGCTTGCCCCGGGCAACGGCCCGGTCGGTCGAGTGCTGCAGCACCGCCCGGCCCTTCTCGACGGCCTCCGAAGACACTTCGACCGCGACGACACTGAGCCCGTGGCGGGCGAACACCTCCACGATGCCCGCACCCATGGTGCCGAGTCCGATAACGCCAACTGTTGCGAAGTCATGAGCCATGCCGCTGAGTCTGTCAGAGGAACGCCCGATGTGGGGATCCATCGTGGCGAGGCGATGATCACCCAACCCGGCCAACTCGGTAAGATCTCGGCCGTGCGACTGGTCATAGCGCGGTGCAGCGTGGATTACGAGGGTCGGCTCCAGGCCCACCTGCCTTTGGCGACCCGTCTGCTGGTGGTCAAGGCGGACGGGTCGGTGCTCGTGCACAGTGACGGGGGTTCCTACAAACCGCTGAACTGGATGTCACCCCCCTGCGCCATGGCAGAGCTCGTTCCCGAGGATGACGAGATCGCCGCCGGTGTCGAGCTGGTCTGGGTGGTCCAGCACGCCAAGTCCGACGACCGCCTCCGGATCCAGCTGTATGAGGTGCTCCACGACTCCGACCATGAGCTCGGCGTGGACCCGGGCCTGGTCAAGGATGGCGCCGAGGCCCACCTGCAGAGGCTGCTGGCCGAGCACATCGCCACGCTGGGCGAGGGCTACACGCTGGTCCGCCGGGAGTTCATGACCGCTATCGGGCCGGTCGACATCCTGTGCCGGGACGCCTCCGGGGCGAGCGTGGCCGTCGAGATCAAGCGCCGGGGGGACATCGACGGGGTCGAACAGCTCACCCGCTACCTCGAGCTGATGAACCGCGACCCCCATCTCGCCCCCGTCGTCGGGGTATTTGCGGCCCAGGAGATCAAGCCTCAGGCGCGCACCCTGGCCAAGGACCGAGGCATCAGGTGCGTGACGCTGGACTACGAAGCCCTCAAGGGAGTCGACGACGTGACCTCACGCCTGTTCTGAGCCCGCCCCGCCCCGCCCCGCCCTGGCGGCACACGAGCAGGGTTGCCACACGCTGCAGGTCACTCAGGACCCTGCCCCCTTCACTGTGGAGTAGGTGAGGTTCACGAAGCCGCTGGGCCAGGTCTGGACATCCTCGAGCCTGAGCTGGGTGCTCACTGGGAGGGGATGGAACAAGGGGAGCCCATCGCCCAGAAGGATGGGCACTGTGGTCAGGACCAGGTCATCGATGAGTCCGTCTCGGAGGAACTGGCTGATCAGTGCCCCGCCGTCGACGTAGAGGCGGCCCAGACCCATCGCGTTCCAACGCTCGAGGGCCCGGCTGGGCGACTCCTGCCAGAAGGTGACCCCCGCTCGCGGAGGGGGCGGGTGATGGGTGAAGACGAAGACCGGCCGGGCGCCGAACGGCAACGGATCGAGATACGCGATGTGGTCGTAGGTGCCCCGCCCCATGGCGAGCGCATCCACGGTCCCCATGAAGGACTCGTAGCCATAGTCCTCGGCACTGCTCGCGGCCTCTTCGAGCCAGGCGATGCTCCCGTCTCGAGTCGCGATGTACCCATCCAGGCTCACGGCTATGAAGACCGACACCCTGGTACCGCTCATCCTTGAACCCTACTCAGCCGACAGGCCGCGCGAGGCCCGGATCACGTCGACGATGCCGCCCATGATCTCGGTCAGCCCGAAGTCCTTGGGGGTGAACACCGCGGCGACGCCCAGGCCGCGCAGACTCGCCGCGTCCCTGTCCGGGATGATGCCGCCGACGATGACCGGGAGGTCGCCCGCGCCGGCCGCCTTGAGGCCATCCAGCACCCGCGGGACAAGCTCCATGTGAGATCCCGACAGGATCGAGAGGCCGACGCAGTGAACGTCCTCCGCCACCGCTGCCGCGACGATCTGCTCGGGGGTGAGCCGGATTCCCTGGTAGATGACCTCGAATCCGGCGTCGCGGGCCCGGACAGCGACCTGCTCGGCCCCGTTGCTGTGCCCGTCCAGGCCGGGCTTGCCGATCAGAAGGCGCAGTCGTTCGCCACATTCCTCGCCGGTGGCACGAACCCGCTCGCGCACTGTGGAGAGCTCACCGCCCGCCGCCGCCTCACTGACCCCGACGGAGCCGGAAACCCCTGTCGGAGCCCTGTACTCACCGAAGACGTCCCGCAATGCCTGGGCCCACTCCCCCGTGGTCAGACCTGCCCGGGCAGCCTCCAGCGACGCCGGCATCAGGTTGACGCCGGACTGCGCGTCCCTGGCCAGCCGGGCCAGCGCCGCCTTCGTCGCCTGGCGGCCCGCCTCGGTGGAGTCACGTTCCCGGCGCCAGGCGATCACCGCGGCGGCGGCTTTGGCCTCGACGTCGTGGTCCACCGTCATGATCGCCGTATCAAGATCGGCGGTCAGCGGGTTCGGCTCGGTCGTGGTAAACGCGTTGACGCCCACCACGAGGTCCTCGCCGGCCTCGATCCGTTGCCGGCGCAGCGAGTGCGATGCCACCATGGCCGACTTCATGTATCCCGACTCGACCGCGGCGACCGCGCCGCCCATCTCCTGGACCCGGTCGATCTCGGCCCTGGCCCCGTTCAGCAGCCGGCTCACCTCGGCCTCGACGACGCGGGACCCGGCAAAGAGGTCGTCATACTCCAGCAGGTCCGACTCGAAGGCCAGCACCTGTTGCATGCGCAGCGACCACTGCTGGTCCCACGGCCTCGGCAGCCCCAGCGCCTCGTTCCAGGCCGGCAGCTGGACGGCTCTGGCCCGTGCGTCCTTGGACAGGGTGACGGCCAGCATCTCCAGCACGATTCGCTGGATGTTGTTCTCCGGCTGGGCTTCGGTCAGGCCCAGCGAGTTGACCTGGACGCCGTACCGGAACCGGCGCTGGGAGGGGTCCGTCACGCCATACCGCGTGAGCGTGAGCTCGTCCCAGAGCTGCACGAACGCGCGCATCTTGCACATCTCCTCAACGAACCGGACCCCGGCGTTGACGAAGAAGGAGATGGCCTTGACGACCTCGCCAAAACGCTCCGGCGGCACCTGACCGGAGTCTCGGACCGCGTCAAGGACCGCAATCGCGGTACACATGGCGAACGCGATCTCCTGCACCGGCGTCGCACCGGCCTCCTGCAGGTGGTAGCTGCAGATGTTGGTCGGGTTCCACCGGGGGATCTCGGCGACCGTGTAAGCCACCATGTCGGTGATCAGCCGCATCGACGGCTGTGGCGGGAAGACATAGGTCCCGCGAGAGAGGTACTCCTTGATGATGTCGTTCTGGGTGGTCCCGGTGAGCGCCCTGACTGCTGCCGCGGGGTCCGGACCGGCGGCAGCGGCCTGCTCTTCAGCGACCACCTGGTACATCGACAGCAGCCACATGGCGGTGGCGTTGATGGTCATCGAGGTGTTCATCTTGGCCAGCGGGATATCAGCAAAGAGCGCCCTCATGTCTCCGATGTGCGAGATCGGCACGCCGACCTTGCCCACCTCGCCCAGGGCGAGGTCATGGTCGGGGTCGTAGCCGGTCTGGGTCGGCAGGTCGAAGGCCACCGACAGACCCGTCTGGCCCTTGGCCAGGTTGCGCCGGAACAGCTCGTTGCTGGCCGCGGCGCTGGAATGACCGGCGTAGGTGCGCATGACCCACGCCGGGTCCTTGGCCCGGCGCTCGTCGGGGCGATCTCCGGGGCGACTGCTGGGGCGACTGCTGGGGCGATCGGACTCTGCCTGTGACATAGCGCTGAATGTACCGGCTGGTTCAGCCTTCCAGGGAGATCCTTACCCGGTGAAAGGCACCACAGTCTGACCGCGCGGAGCCCCCGCAACGACCTGCGGCACCGCCTCGAGGTGAGGTGCTGTGGCGATCACTGCCTGATCGTGCCCCCCGGGCCGGGAAACGATGCCGGCGGGATAGGTGCAACAGCCACGCCGGCCTCCGGTCAGAGATAGACCTCGGCCTCATCCGGCTCACGGGTGACATCGGCTCCGAGCCCGCGCAGCGCCTCGGCAAACCCGGCGTAGCCGCGGTCGATGTGGTGGGCCCGGCTGACGGTCGTCGTGCCGTCAGCGACCAGTCCGGCGATCACCAGGGCGGCCCCCGACCGGATGTCACTGGCCTGGACAGGGCAGCCGGAGAGCCGTTCCACGCCGTGCAGCATCACGTGGTGGCCGTCGACCCGCGCCTGGGCCCCCAGCCGGGCGAGCTCCTGCACGGTACGGAACCGCGCCTCGAAGACGTTCTCGGTCACCATGGCGCTGCCCAGCGCCACCGCGTTGTAGACGAGGGCGAACGGCTGCAGGTCTGTGGGGAAGCCGGGGTAAGGCAACGTGGCCACGTCGAACGAGGAGCGACGCCCGGACGCCACCACCCGAAATCCGCGACCGGTGGCGGTGATGTCCGACCCTGCGTTGGCCAGCAGATCCAGCGCGGTACCCAGGTGCGCCGGGATAGCACCGACCACCTCGACGTCGCCACCGGTCGTGGCAGCGGCGAACGCCCAGGTGCCAGCCGCAATCCGGTCGGGCACCACCTCGTGCGAGATCGCGGTCAGCGTGCTGACGCCCTCGACCTCGATGAACGAGGTTCCGGCGCCCTCGATCCGGGCACCCATCTTGCACAGGAACGCAGCGATATCGACGATCTCAGGCTCACGGGCTGCGTTGGACACCCGGGTCTTCCCCTCGGCCAGCACCGCAGCCATCAGGATGTTCTCAGTGGCGCCGACACTCGGGAAGTCCAGCCTGATGTCGCCGCCATGGAGCCCGCACGGTGCCTCGGCGATGAGATAACCGTGGTTGACGTGGACCGTCGCTCCCAGTGTCTCCAGGCCGGCCGCGTGCATGTCCAGACCGCGGGAGCCGATCGCGTCACCACCGGGGACCGCCACATCCGCCCTGCCACACCGGGCAACCAGCGGGCCAAGCACGCAGATGGACGCCCGAAGCGCCCGAACCAGCTCGTAGTCAGCGCGATGCTCGATGGCGTCCGGGACGTCGATCTGAACGACCCCGCCGGCGGCGTCGTAGTCAACAGTGCAGCCGAGCCGGCGCAACAGCTCGGCCATGATCGTCACGTCCACGATCGCCGGCACGTTGCTCAGGCGGGTCTTGCCCACGGCCAGCAATGCCCCCGCCATCAGCTTCAGGGCACTGTTCTTGGCGCCCACCACCGAGACCTCTCCCCGCAGGCTGGTGCCACCGACCACTCGAAACCGCTCCATTGCCGATGAGCCTACCGGTGCGAAGTCTGCAAGAATTCCGCCATGGTCAACTTGACAAGGATCTATACCCGCACCGGCGATGACGGCACGACAGCGCTCGGTGACTTCAGCCGCACCTCCAAGACCGACCCCCGGCTCATCGCCTACGCCGACAGTGATGAGGCGAACAGCTCCATCGGCGTGGCAGTGACCTGCGGGGTCCTGCGCGAGGATGTCCGCACCGTGCTGGTCAGGATCCAGAATGACCTGTTCGACGTCGGCGCGGATCTGTGCAATCCTCTGGCCGCCAGCTACGACTACCCCCCGCTGCGCGTCAAGGACGTCTGGGTCAACGACCTCGAGACTGACTGCGACCGCTTCAACGACGAGCTGGAGAAGCTCACCTCGTTCATCCTGCCCGGTGGCACCCCAGGCTCCGCGTACCTGCATGTGGCCCGCACGGTGACCCGTCGCGCCGAGCGCTCCGCCTGGACAGCGCTGGAGACCTATGGCGACCAGCCGGCACCCGAGGGCAGCCCCAAGGGGGTCGGCGGGATCAACCCGCTCACCGCCAAGTACCTCAACCGGCTCTCTGACCTGTTGTTCATCCTGGGAAGGGTGGCCAACCTCGAGATCGGCGGGGACGTGCTGTGGACCCCTGGCGGTGGCCGGGAGCAGCCGAAGGGCAGTAAGTAAAGAGCGCTCAGGCGACCCTACGCGACATTGACGTTGCGCCCTGGTGGCGAGGCTTCGAGCCAGGATCTCAACGCCGTGTAGGGAGCCTGGGCAAGGGCGAGCTCGAAACGCGCCCCACGATAGCTGCAGTCAACCCTCAGCGCCTCGGGAATCAGGGACTCGGGCCGTTCGCCGGCCTCGAGCGGGCGGCTCGTGCCGAACTCCAGCAGCGTGCGCTCCCACCGCCTGGCCGGCCATAACGAGATCCCGGCCAGGGTGAACCACTCAAGTCCCGTCGCGCCGTAGCGCACCAGCCCAAAACGCCAGCGGCCATCACGGGGCTCACGCAGCGCGCACACCGTCAGCGGTTTGCCCCGGGCGATCAGCCGACGCCGTACGAAGACTGCGCCCAGCACGAAAACGACGATGAACAGGCAGCCGCCAACCAGTGCTTCACTGGTCAGCCACAGTTCATGCACGCTGTCGTCAGGCGCTGATCCGGGAGGCGTCAACGGCCTCGGCAACAATGGTCACCCGGTCGTGATCGACCGAGAGGAAGCCGCTGTCAATCGTGGCCGTGTGGACCTGACCCGCCATCGACTGGATCCGCACATCTCCGCTGACCAGGATGCCCAGCAGGGGCGTATGGCCGGGCAGGATCCCCATCTCGCCCTCGACGGTGCGCACGCTGACCTGTTTGGCGTCGCCCTCCCAGACCTTTCGATCTGCGGCGACGAGCTCGACATACAACTGACTCACGGGTTCCTCCGCTCACAAATCTGTTGGGCAATTCTAACTGGCAACGGGGGCTGACCGGCCCATCCGGTGCCCGGGCGGCCGCCCGACGTGTCGGACCTGCGTCGACACATCAGCGGCGGCCGCCCCAGACCCGGATCAGAGGGTCTTCTGGATCTCTGCCCACTGACGCTCGACGTCGTCCAGGCCACCGCACATGAAGAAGGCCTGCTCGGCAACGTGGTCATACTCACCGTCGGCGATCTTGGTGAAGCCCTCGATCGAGTCGGCCAGCGAGACCGTGGAACCCTCGAGGCCGGTGAACTGCTTGGCGACGTAGGTGTTCTGGGACAGGAAACGCTGGATGCGACGGGCCCGGTTGACCAGGACCTTGTCCTCCTCGGACAGCTCGTCGATGCCGAGAATCGCGATGATGTCCTGAAGCTCCTTGTTGCGCTGCAGGATCGAGATCACCCGGACCGCGGTGTCGTAGTGGTCCTGGGCGATGTAGCGCGGGTCCAGGATTCGCGAGGTCGAGGTCAGCGGGTCGACTGCCGGGTAGATACCCAGCGAGGAGATCTCACGTGACAGCTCGGTGGTGGCGTCAAGGTGGGCGAACGTCGTGGCCGGCGCCGGGTCGGTGTAGTCGTCGGCCGGTACGTAGATCGCCTGCATCGAGGTGATCGAGTGGCCGCGGGTGGAGGTGATCCGCTCCTGGAGCACACCCATCTCATCGGCGAGGTTCGGCTGGTAGCCCACGGCCGAGGGCATCCTGCCGAGCAGTGTGGAGACCTCGGAACCTGCCTGGGTGTAACGGAAGATGTTGTCGATGAACAACAACACATCCTGCTTCTGGACGTCGCGGAAGTACTCGGCCATCGTCAGCGCAGAGAGCGCGACCCGCAGACGGGTGCCCGGCGGCTCATCCATCTGGCCGAACACGAGCGCGGTCTGACCGAGGACACCGGCCTCATCCATCTCGACGATCAGGTCGTTGCCCTCACGGGTGCGCTCGCCGACACCGGCGAACACCGACACGCCACCATGGTCCTTGGCGACCCGGGCGATCATCTCCTGGATCAGCACCGTCTTGCCGACACCGGCGCCGCCGAACAGGCCGATCTTGCCACCCTGGACGTACGGGGTGAGCAGGTCGATGACCTTGATGCCGGTCTCGAACATGACCGTCTTGGACTCGAGCTGGTCGAAGGCCGGTGCCGGGCGGTGGATCCCCCAGCGCTCACCGACCTCGAGCTTCTCGTCGCCCTTGAGGTTCAGGCAGTCGCCGGTCGTGTTGAACACGTGGCCGAGCGTGACGTCACCGACCGGCACGGTGATCGGGCCACCGGAGTCCTTCACCGGGGCGCCACGCACCACACCGTCGGTGGGCTGCAACGAGATCGCGCGAACCATGTTGTCACCGATGTGCTGGGCGACCTCGAGGTTCAGGCTCTTCGTCTCACCGGACAGCTCGACGTCAACTGTGAGCAGGTTGTACATGGCGGGCATCGCGTCGGCCGGGAACTCGACGTCGATGACCGGGCCGATGATACGGGAGACGCGACCCGCTCCGGCCTGGTTCTGAGTCGCTGTTGCGCCCTCGGTGGTTGTTGCAGTCATTTGCTCTCTCTACCCTCTTACTTGGCGGACGCGAGGGCGTCGGCGCCGCCCACGATTTCGCTGATCTCTTGAGTGATCTCGGCCTGGCGGGCTTGGTTGGCCTGCCGGGTGTATTTGCGGATGAGCTCCTCGGCGTTGTCCGTCGCGGACTTCATCGCACGCTGACGTGCGGCCAGCTCGGAAGCAGCCGCGCTCAGCAACCCGTGGAAGAGACGCTCGGTGACATACTTCGGCAGCAGCGCGTCCAGCACCAGCTCGGGGCTCGGCTCGAAGGTGTACAGAGGAAGCACCTCGTCCGGGGACGGAGGCTCGGTGCCCTCGACCACCTCCAGGGGGAGCAGCCGGATGACTTCGGGCTCCTGGGTGACCATGCTGAGGAACCGGGTGAACACCACGTGAACCTCGTCGACCCCATCGGCGTCGAAGTCCTTGACGAAGTCCTCGGTGATCCGCTCGCCGATCTCACGCGCGATCTCGAACGTCGGGCTGTCGGAGAAGCCGGACCATTCCTGGGCGTACTCGCGACGGCGGAACTTGTAGAAGCCCACGGCCTTGCGGCCCACGAGATACGGGATGACCTCTTTGCCCTCCGTGCGCAGCTTCTCGGCGAGCTTCTCGCTCTCCTTCAGGACCGACGACGAGTACGCGCCAGCGAGGCCGCGATCGCTGGTGATGACCAGCATCGCCGCCCGGCGCACCTGCGGGTGCTCGGTGGTCAGCGGGTGGTCGACGTTGGAGAACGTGGCCACCGCGGACACGGCCTGGGTGAGCGCCCGGGCGTAGGGCGTGTGGTCATGGACCCGCTGACGAGCCTTGACCACACGCGACGCTGCGATGAGCTCCATCGCACGGGTGATCTTCTTGGTCGCCTGGACGGACCGGATGCGCTGGCGGTAGACCCGCATCTGCGCTCCCATATGTTCCCGCCTCTCCTAATAGGTTTTCATCCGGTATGACGTGTGCTCACCTCGGTGAGCGGAATGCTGAAGTGAGCCGGCAGGGTGGTCAGCGATCGACCACCCTGCAGGCATTCATCGCTTCTGCTTGACGATCTTGACCTGCTCGACCTCGGCCTCGGCAAGCGGCGCAGCCTCTTCGTGACCGACCGGGACCGAGTCCTTGCCGCCGGCCAGGAACTGAACCTTGAACGCGTCGATTGCTTCGAGCACGCCAGCCTGGGTGTCGTCATCGAACTTCTTGGACTCGCGGATTGATGCGAGCAGACCAGGCTTCTTGAAGCGCAGGTGCTCCAGGAACTGCGACTCGAACGCCTTGATGTCGGTGACAGCGATGTCGTCGAGCTGTCCGGTGGTGCCGGCCCAGATCACGATGACCTGCTCCTCGACAGGCATCGGGGAGGCCTGCTTCTGCTTGAGCAGCTCGATCAGACGAGCACCCTTGGCGAGCTGAGCCCGCGAGGCCGGGTCGAGGTCCGAGGCGAACATGGCGAACGCCTCCATGGCCCGGAACTGCGCCAGGTCGATCTTGAGCCGCCCGGACACGCTCTTCATGGCCTTGATCTGTGCCGCGCCACCGACTCGTGAGACCGAGACGCCCACGTCGATGGCCGGACGCACGTTGGCGTTGAAGAGGTCCGACTGGAGGTAGATCTGGCCGTCGGTGATCGAGATGACGTTCGTCGGGATGTAGGCCGAGACGTCACCAGCCTTGGTCTCGATGATCGGCAGTCCGGTCATCGATCCGCCGCCGAGCTCGTCGGACAGCTTGGCGCAACGCTCGAGCAACCTGCTGTGCAGGTAGAAGACGTCACCGGGGTAGGCCTCGCGGCCCGGCGGGCGGCGAAGCAGCAGCGATACCGCGCGGTAGGCCTCGGCCTGCTTGGACAGGTCGTCAAAGACGATCAGGACGTGTTTGCCGGCATACATCCAGTGCTGACCGATGGCCGAGCCGGTGTAGGCGGCCAGGTACTTGAAACCGGCGGCGTCCGAGGCCGGTGCAGCGACGATCGTGGTGTACTCCAGCGCCCCGGCCTCTTCGAGAACGCCGCGCACGGCCGCGATGGTCGAGCCTTTCTGGCCGATGCCGACATAGATGCAGCGCACCTGCTGTGCCGGGTCGCCGGTCTCCCAGTTGGCCTTCTGGTTGATGATGGTGTCGACCGCCACCGTGGTCTTGCCGGTCTGCCGGTCACCGATGATGAGCTCACGCTGGCCGCGGCCGATCGGGATCATCGAGTCGATGGCCTTGATGCCGGTCTGCAGCGGCTGGTCCACCGACTTGCGGTCCATCACGCCGGGCGCCTGCAGCTCAAGGGCGCGACGTCCCTCGGCGACGACCTCGCCAAGGCCGTCGATCGGCTCACCGAGGGGGTTGACCACCCGGCCCAGGAAGTTGTCGCCGACCGGGACCGACAGGACCTCGCCGGTGCGCTTGACCTCCTCGCCCTCCACCACACCGGAGAACTCGCCGAGAACGACGACACCGATCTGATGTGCCTCGAGGTTCAGCGCGATGCCCAGGGTGCCGTCCGCGAACTTCAGCAGCTCGTTGGTCATCGCCGAGGGCAGGCCCTCGACGTGGGCAATGCCGTCACCGGCGTCGATCACTCGGCCGACCTCTTCGCGCGAGGCCGCGCCGGGCTCGTAAGACTGAACAAAGTTGTCCAGCGCGTCCCGGATCTCCTCCGGACGGATCGTGAGCTCCGCCATCAGTGTCTCTCTCCTCGTTTGCGGCCCGAATTCAGTTCGGACCGAAGCCTTGTGTCTAGTTCTTGCCTGGATTCAGTTCTTGGTGGCGGTCCTGCAGTCGCCGCCCTGGTCATCGCGTGAGCTCTTCGCCGGGCACCCGGCTACATCCCCAGCGCACGTTCTGCTTCCTGCAGCCGGCGCAGGATCGTTCCGTCGACCACCTCGTCGCCCACCTGCACCCGGATACCGCCGACGACGGCGGGGTCGAGCACCACATTGATCTGGACCGTCCTGCCGTAGATCCGTGCCAGAACCTGAGCAAGGCGCGTCGCCTGGACGTCATCCAGAGGGACGGCTGCGGTGACCGTGGCCGTCAGCTGCTCACGGCGCTTGGCCGCGATGTCGAGATAGGTCTCCAGGATCTGGCCGAAGCGCCGGCCCCGTGGGGAGACGGCTGCCTGGATGGTCAGCAGGATGGCCTCGGGCGACGCCTTGCCCTCAAGCAGTGCCTCGACCAGGGCAACCTTGGCATCCTCATCCCCGCCGTGAGCCGCCAGCGCGTCACGCAGGCCCGTGTCTGCAGCGACGAGTCGCTCGAAACGGAACAGCTCATCCTCGAGGGCATCAAGTCGCCCGGCTGCCTCGGCCGAGGCCACCACGGCCTCAACGGCCAGCCTTTCGGTGGCGTCACCGAGGTCGTGGTCGTCGGCCCAGCGCTGAGAAACCAGGATCTTCAGGACGCCGGTCGCGTGAGCCCTCATCTTGGGCCCGAACAGAGCCTCGACAAGACCACGCCTGGCGCTGGCGTCCCGGGAAGGGTCGACCAGTGCCCGACGCAGCGAGGCGCTCGAGTCCAGCGCAGCAGTCACGGCGAACAGATCCTCGGCAAGTGCTGACACGTCGGCTCCCGAGGCGAGTGCCGCGACAAAGGCGTCACGCCCCGCCGCGAACGCCGCACGCGAAGATCCCTGCATCAGGCGTCCTGCCCGACCGTCTCGGGCACGACCGCACCCTGCTCGAGCTCGGCAAGGAAGCGGTCGACGATGCCGCTCTGACGAGTCTCATCATGCAGGGACTCGCCGACGATGCGGCTGGCCAGGTCGGTCGACAGGCGACCCACCTCACTGCGGAGCGAGACGATTGCCTGCTGGCGTTCTGCCTCGATCTGCTTGTGTGCGGCTTCGGCTATCCGGTTTGCCTCGGTCTGGGCCTGAACCCGGAACTCGGCGATGATGGCCGCACCCTGCTCCTGGGCTTCGCCGCGAATCCGGCCGGCCTCGAGGCGTGCGTCGGCAAGCTGGGCGTTGTACTGCTCAAGAGCGGCCTGGGCCTGCAGCTGAGCCTCCTCAGCCTTGTTCATACCGCCCTCGATGGCCGCGGTGCGGTCGGCATACGCCTTCTCGAGGTTGGGTACGACCTTTGCCTTCACGATGAAGTAAAGGATGGCGAACGCGATGATGCCGAAGATCAGCTCGCCCGTATGGGGCAGAACCGGGAGCTTGTCGGCCTCACCGGCGGTCACCAACGCTGCGACGTGGGTCGCGGCAAAAAGCTGCACGGGAATCTCCTAGTGCCTAGGTACCACATTGCTGTTGTCCACAACTGCTCGTGCCAAGGGTGGTTACTTGAAGACGAAGGCGAGCACCAGACCGAAGATGGCCAGCGCCTCGGCCAGGGCGAAGCCCAGGATGGCGATCGACTGCAGCATGCCGCGGGCCTCAGGCTGACGGGCGACACCGTTGATGTAGGCGGCGAAGATGAGGCCGATACCGACGCCAGGTCCGATGGCGGAGAGGCCGTACCCGAGGATGGCGATGTTTCCGGTCACGATGTGATCCTCTTTCGTTCTTGGTGCCCCGCACGGCACGTCACCGAGCGGAAGTCTGTGGATGAATGCAGCTGGTTGGGGTGCATCCGGTGCATGGACATGTATCAGTGCTCGTCGACCAGGGAGCCGGCGATGTAGGTGGCTGTCAGCAGGGTGAAGATGTATGCCTGCAGGAACTCGATCAGGATCTCGAAGATGGTCAGCACAAAGGCCATGGCATAAGAACCCACGCCGGCAACCTTGAGGCCGATGCCACCGTTGATGATCATGTACTGACCGCCGGTGATGAACAGGAGCAGCAGCAGGTGGCCGGCGAACATGTTGCCGAAGAGCCGCAGCGCCAGGGTCAGCGGACGGGTGATGAAGAAGGTGATGACCTCGAGCACGAAGATCATCGGCACGATCCAGCCGGGAAGACCGGCCGGCACGAGGTTCTTGAAATACTGCCCGACACCCACCCGCTTCATGCCGATGTAGTGGTACGTGACGTAGACGACCAGGGTCAGGGCTATCGGGATACCGATGCGGCTCATCGTCGGGTACTGGATGAACGGGACCACGCCAAAGAGATTGTTGACCAGGATCAGCGAGAACAGGGTGAACAACAGCGGAACGAACCGCAGGAAGTCCTTGCTGCCGATGATGTCCCGGCCCACACCGTTGCGGATGAAGCCGTAGGCGCCCTCGGTGATCCACTGTGTCTTGCTCGGGACGATCGCTGCCTTCCTGGTCGTGGCGACCAGCCACCAGGCGATCAGGCCCACCGAGAGGATCAGGACAACCGCCGGTCGGGTGATCGCCAGGGGCCCGTCAAACCACAGAGGCTGGTAGAACTCACCGGAGGTCGGCGTCTGATAACCGCCGCCGCCGTCGGCGGAAGCCAGGCTGACCAGCACGTTCAGGCTCAAAGGGTCTCCTCGATCATCTGCATCGAACCGGTTGGGGAGGCCATGAGGCCACTGATGCACAGTTCATGCCCCGGCACCGCGCGGTTCACTCCAGTGCGGCCAGCGCGCGTCACTGCTGCGTACCGTACCGGACCCACACTAGATACAAAGACACGGCCATGCCCGCCAGAATTCCAGATGGGACGAAGAACGCAGTGCCGAGCCAGTGATCCAGCAGCCATCCGATCCCGCCGAACATCACCGGACCGGAGATGAGGTAGGACACCGCGTTCCACATGTGCGCCTCTTCGAGACGTGCATGGCCCGCGTCCGGATCCGGCGGTCCGCCCGAGCTGTCCGGGGTATCCGGCGGCTGCTTCGGCTCGTCCATCCGCTCCTCCATCACTGCTGGTCATCTCAGCCGCCCCTGGCTTGACTCGTCAGCAGGCTCGGCGGGCTCGTCATACACGGGTTGGCGCAGCCTCACGAAAGCCACCACCTGGCACACCTGCCAGATCAGGGCCACCGCCAGGACTGACAGGCCGAAGGCCCTGCCGTCCAGCCAGCCTGCGCCGGAGAAGGCAAAGATCACCATGCCGAGGAAGATGACCTGCCCCAGGTAGACGGCCAGGGCTCCGGCCAGGACCGAGATGGGGTTCGCATTGGTCACCCGGCCCATGACATACAGACCACTGGCAAAGAAGACCACGGCGATGGCGACCCCCAGCAGGGCGGCCAGCCCGCCACTGGTCCCCCGGGTGATCCAGAACGCGGCCACGACGACCGGCGTCGTGGCGACCATCGGCAGCACCGTGGCGTGAAGCATCGCGGCGAATGGCGGGACCGACGCTGGTCCCGGTTCGTGCGCCTGCGTCATACGGTGAGGATCCTCGCCTTTGTGGTGGGTGTCTCGCTTACGTATTGGTCCTGGTCTATCAGCGTAGAACGCTCCCCCAAGCGCTTGTGAAAGGTATCACAAGCGACGGGCGGGCATCCACCTGGGCAGCCACAGGGTCAGCACCGTGGCTGAGATCGCCACCAGGGCGATGACCACGATCGGGACCCAGCCGCTGACGAAGGCAAAGGACACCACGCCCAGGGCGACCACGGCAGCCCACAGGTAGAGCACCAGGACCGCCTGCACATGGGTGTGGCCCATCCGCAGCATCCGGTGATGCAGGTGCTCGGCATCAGGGGCCCAGGGCCGGCGTCCGGCACGGGTGCGACGGACCACCGCCAGCAGGACGTCCAGCAGGGGAAGGGACAGGATCGCCAGCGGCAGCACGACCGGCAGCAGGATCGCCACGGAGGGGTTGCCGCCGACCAGGCCGGGGTCGATGTTGCCGGTCATCGTGATCGTCGCGGCCGCCAGCAGAAGCCCCAGCATGAGGGACCCCGAGTCACCCATGAAGAGCCTGGCCGGATGGAAGTTGTGCGGCAGAAAACCGATGCAGCAGCCCACCAGGGCGGCCGTGATGAAGGTGGCCGAGGAGAAGACGTTGGGCGGGTCGTAGGTGCGCGACAACAGATAGGCGTAGCTGAAGAAGGACACCCCGGCGATGGCCACGACGCCGGCCGCCAGCCCGTCCAGACCGTCGATGAAGTTCACCGCGTTGCTGGAGATGATGACCGTGAGAATCGTCAGCGTCACCAGCAGCGGCGCCGGCAGGACGGTGACCCCGAACAGGGGCAGGGACAGGAGCTGCACGCCATAGAACGCCATCACCCCGGCGGCGATCATCTGGCCGGCCAGCTTGGTCAGCCAGTCCAGCTCACGGATGTCGTCCAGCACCCCGACGGCACACACGATGACGGCGGCGATGAGCACGCCCATCATCTCGCCCCCGCGGAAGATCTGGGACAGGTACGGCAGGCGGCTGGCCACCAGCAGCGCGGCGACGAACCCCAGCAGCATCGCCACCCCGCCCAGGCGAGGGATCGGCACGGTGTGGATGTCGCGGTCACGCACTGCCGTGATCGCCCCGGACCTGATCGCGAGCCACCGCACGAAAGGGGTCGAGACGTACGTCATCACCGCGGCAACGACGAAGACCAGGAGGTACTCCCGCACGGATCAGCGCCTAGCTCGAGAACGATGCAGCCGGATGAATCAACTGATCAGACGAGGGTACGCCGGGAAGCGGGTGACGAGGTCCGACACCTCGGCGCGAATCTCCTTGGCCTTGGGGTGGTCGGGGTCGCCGTCGGTCAGGGTCACCGCCTGGTGGATGAGGTCGGCAATGACCTTCATCTCGTCGGTCCCCATCCCCTGGGTGGTCACCGAGGGAGTACCGACCCGGATACCGGAGGCGGTGTTCGGCGGCTGCGGGTCGAACGGGATCGCGTTCTTGTTCAGCACGATGCCAGCCGCGTCGGCACGAGCCTCGGCGTCCTTGCCGGTCACCCCGATGCCCTGCAGGTCGTGCAGCGACAGGTGGGTGTCCGTGCCCCCGGTGATCGGCCGGATGCCCTTGTCCGCCAGAGACGCTGCCAGCTGCCGGGCGTTGGTGATCACCTGTCGGGCGTAGACCTGA
Source organism: Actinomycetales bacterium (assembly GCA_038236535.1). GTDB lineage: Bacteria > Actinomycetota > Actinomycetes > Actinomycetales > Dermatophilaceae > UBA4719. The sequence goes on along the minus strand of JBBRZQ010000001.1, from coordinate 10,412 downwards.
TAGGCCGGCTGGGCACATTCGTGCAGGTTGACCGCCTTGGCCGCGATGCAGTGCATCAGCGGCCCGCCCTGCATCATCGGGAACACGGCCTTGTCGAGCTTGGCGGCGTGCTCGGACTTGCAGACGAGCATGCCCCCGCGCGGACCTCGCAAGACCTTGTGCGTGGTGAAGGTGACGACATCGGCATACGGGACCGGGCTCGGGATGGCCTTGCCGGCGACCAGACCGATGAAGTGGGCGGCGTCGACCCAGAAGATCGCGCCCACCTCGTCGGCGAGGTTGCGGAAGAACTCGAAGTCGATCAGCCGCGGGATGGCCGAGCCGCCGGCGACGATGAGCTTGGGCTTGTGCTGGCGCGCAAGCTCCGCCACCTGGGCGTAGTCGATGTCCTCGGTCTCCCTGTTCACGCCGTAGTGCACGGCATTGAACCACTTGCCACTGAAGGAGACCTTCGAGCCGTGGGTGAGGTGGCCGCCGTGCGGCAGCGACATGGCCAGGATGGTGTCGCCCGGCTTGCAGAAGGCGCCGTAGACCGCCAGGTTGGCGTTGGCCCCCGAGTGCGGCTGCAGGTTCGCATGGTCGGCGCCGAACAGGGCCTTGGCGCGTTCGATCCCGATCGACTCGGCCTTGTCGACCTCGGAACAGCCGCCGTAGTAGCGGCGCCCCGGGTACCCCTCGGCGTACTTGTTGGACAGGGTGGAGCCCAGCGCCGCCAGCACCGCCGGGCTGGCAAAGTTCTCGCTGGCGATCAGCTGAAGGCCGCCACGCGCTCGTTCGAGCTCGGAGAGGAGAACGCCCGCGATCTCGGGGTCCTCGCTGCTCAGCTGGCCGAAGTCGGCGCCAAAAAACGGCTGGTCAATGGACATGGGGCGCTCCCAAGAGCAGTGATAGCGAACGTGACGGCGGTGTGCCGAGGTGGCCCGACCACTCTAAGGGGTGCTCGGGCCGCTTTTCGAGACGGGGGCGCTGAGTCCTCCGGCAGGGCGAACCGGCGTTTGCCGGCCAGATCATGCGGTCACCAAGACTAGGCAATCCAGCAACGAGGTTCGAGCTCACAGGTCACAATGAAGACAAGAGCGATGAACACGCCAGCATCACGCGGTACGAGTTCAGCACTCGCAGGCCTGACACGACGCCACCGGCGTTGGCCCTGCGTCTGGATGCCCCACTGGATGCCCCCACCCGGCTGACCTTCGCGTCGAAGGGAGAGCATGACCGGTCGCAGACGGCGCCAGCAGGGTTCCCGGCTGTTCGCGCTGTATGTCCTCGCGAGCATTCTCCCGATCCTGGCGATCGGTGCCGCGACCGTGCGCGCTGACACCAACACGGGTCGGGAGTTCGGTCTGGACTGGGGCCGCGCCCAGTCCGCCGTGATCGAGCAGATGGTGATCGCCCCGGCCCTGCGCGGTGCCGACCTGTCGCGCGGGCTGAACCCGGCAGAGCGTGGACGCCTCCAGATGGCCACCGACCTGGCGATCTTCAACGGCACGGTCTCGCACCTGCGCCTGCTGAGCTTCAACGGCACCGTCGAGTTCTCCGACGACGGCAGCCTGACAGCTCCCGTGCCGGTCAGCGATCCGGCCTTCCGGGCGGTTGCCGCCGGAGGCACGGATGCGCGCATCATCGACAACGCCCAGCACTCCCCCGTTGCCGTCCGGGTCCTGCAGCCGGTGATCGCGGAGTCGAACGGCCGGGCCACCGGAGTGCTGGAGGTATCCCTGCCGTACGACGCGATAGCCACCAAGATTGCGGGCGACACTCGTACCGAGATCCTCCGGGTCGCGATCAGCCTCTCCGCCCTCTTCGCGCTCCTGGCTCTGGTCTCCTGGTCGACCACCCGATCGTTGCGGCACAACGCAGCCACCCACGAGTACGAGTCCCTGCACGACTCACTGACCGGGCTACCCAACCGGGAGCTGTTCCGCCGAGATGCCGAGCAAGCCCTGGAACGAGGCCGGCGCGGGGAGCCGGGCGCACTGGTGCTGATCGATCTCGATCACTTCAAGGAGGTCAACGACACCCTCGGCCACCACGCGGGCGACGAGCTGCTCAGGCTCGTCGCGCGCCGGCTCAGGGGATCCCTGCGCACCGACGACACGGTGGCCCGCCTGGGCGGCGACGAGTTCGCCATGGTGCTGCCGCAGGGGGGTGGCCGTGAGGAGACCCTTGCACTGCTCTACCGAGTTCGCGAAGAGCTGGGTGAGGACGTCCTGCTGGACGGCGTCTCGCTCAGCGTGGGGGCAAGCTTCGGGGTCTGCTTCTACCCCGAGAGCGCGGAGAACCTCGAGGACCTCCTGAAACATGCCGACGCGGCGATGTACCGGGGAAAGCAGGGCCCGGGGGGCATCGTGATCTACGACGAGGCGACCAAGGCGCGCGATACCCACGCGCTGGTGATCCAGCGAGAGCTGCGACAGGCACTGGAGGATGACCGGCTGGTGCTCCACTACCAGCCAAAGGTCAACCTCCGCTCGGCACAGGTGACCTGCCTGGAGGCGCTGGTGCGCTGGCAGCACCCCGAGCGAGGTCTCTTGCTGCCGTCGGAGTTTCTGACGGTGGCGGAACGCTGCGAGCTCATCGAGCCGCTGACCAGCTGGGTGCTCCGACGCGCCCTGGCCGACTACTCGGCCTGGACGGCAGCCGGCCATGACTGGACGGTCGCGGTCAACGTCTCGGCCAGGAACCTCGCCTCGCCGGACTTCGCGGGCACGGTGGGCCGGATTCTGCGCGAGGAGGGCGTCCCGCCCGAACGGCTCCACCTCGAGGTGAACGAGACGGCGCTGGCGTTCGATGTCGAGCTGTCCAGACGGGTCATCGGACCGCTGCTCGACCAGGGCATCTCGATCGCCCTGGACAACTTCGGGATGGACCGCACGGACCTGGCCCAGTTCGTCAGCGCCCACGTGTCGGAGATCAAGATCAGCCGCTCCTTCCTCGCCAGCCTGCCGGGCAACGAGCAGGATCGCGCCATGGTGCGATCAGTCATCGGCCTGGGGCACACCCTGGGCTGTCGGGTCACCGCGCAGGGCGTGGAGTCTCAGGAGGTCGCTGACGCGCTGGAGCTTGCCGGGTGCGACGACGCCCAGGGATACCTCTGGCAACCTCCGGGACCCTGGACCGAGGCCGCCAGAGTTCTGGAGGCAGCCACGCCACCGCCGGATATCGCCTCTGGCGCCGGACTGGCAGAAGGCCCGCCCCCGCCCCTGCGAGCCTCGACCACCCAGGACCCGCCGGCACCGGCGACGTGGGGCAGTCAGCGAGCGTCCCGATGAACCGACCGGCAGCCCGGCGGCAAGTCGCAGCAGGCGTGGTCCTGGCCATCGCCGCGGCGACGACGGCGTGCGGCACCCAGACGCCCTCCGTCCCGACGCCGGCGCACACCGCGATGTTCAGCCAGAGCCTGCACGACCTGCTGCCTGCGCCGGTCCGCAGCCGCGGCGTCCTGCGCGTCGGCACCGATGCCTCCTACGCGCCCATGTCGGCCTTCGGACCCGATGGCCTCACCCTCATCGGTATGGAGCCCGACCTCGGAGCCCGCCTCGGCCGGGTCCTTGGAGTACGCCTCCAGTTTGTCCAGAACGACTTCTCGAAGCTTCTCGGACGCGTCGAGAACGGTGAGCTGGACCTCGCCATCTCGGCCGTGACCGATACCCCCCAGCGCGAGGTCAACGCCGACTTCGTCAACTACTTCAGCACCGGGACCTCGATCGTCGTTCAGCGCGGCAACCCGGCAGCCGTCACCGAGCTCAATGACCTGTGCGGCAAGGTCGTCACCGTCGAGAACGGGACGACTCAGGTGGACCTGCTCAGACGGGCGCAGAAGAACTGCGGCAGCAAACGCATCCTGGTCAGGACCTACCCCACCAACTCCGACGCCCTGGTGCAGCTGCGCACGGGACGCGCGGCTGCGGTGCTCAACGACTACCCGCCGGCAGCCTTCCTGGTCAGCGACGCGCGGACCAGGTCGCAGTACCAGCTGGCCTCAGACGTGCAGTACGAGCCGGGGCTGTACGGCATCGTCGTGGCCAAGGACCAGCCGCGGCTGCGTGACGCTGTTCAGGGTGCCCTCAGGCAGCTGCTGCGAAGTGGCGTCTACGCCGACGTCCTGGCCACCTGGCACGTCCAGGAAGGTGCCGTCCGGCAGATCACCGTGAACTCGGGACGGTGAGGAACCGATGAGGGCGATGTCGAGGCTGGCGCTCTGGCAGCGCTACCTGCTCGCTGGCCTCATGGTCAGCGCCGTGTGCATCACGCTGCCCCTCGGGGTCGGCAGGGACATCCTCTACCGCCCTCGCGGATCTCGGCGTGACGCTGTCGATCGACGACTACGGCACCGGCCACAGCTCGCTGGCATACCTCCAGAAGCTGTCAGTGAAAAGGCTGAAGCTTGACAACTCATTCGTCACCGGGATGACCACCGACCCGGCCAGCGCCGCCATCGTGAGCTCGACGATTGAGCTGGCGCGGGTGCTCCAGCTCGATGTTGTCGCAGAAGGAGTCGAGGACGACTCGACGCTGCTGCGGCTCCGGGACCTGGGATGCAGGATCGCCCAGGGCTTCAACCTCGGCCCCCCGGTGACGGGAACGCTGCTTCCCGATCTGGTCGCCCAGGTCGAGAGACGTCTCTGCGGCGTCCTTGGCCTCACCCAGCCAGTCCCGGCCACCGAGCTGAGCGCCGTCGATGGCTGAGCGCCCGCAGCCGGCAACCGATGCCTAGTTGTTCAGCTCGATGTCGCCGAGCACTTCCTGGAGCTGTCCGGCAGAGACAGCGCCGGCGCGCAGAATCACCGGTGCGTCATGGGTGCAGTCCAGGATCGTCGAGGCCAGCGAGCTCGGACCGCCGGCCGAAGGCCCCGCCTCCAGATAGACGCTCACCGCCGAGCCGAGCTGGGTGGCGGCATCAAGAATGGTCGTGGCGGGCGGCTGCCCTGAGATGTTGGCGCTGGTGACCGCCATCGGGCCGACCTCAGCCAGCAGCTTGAGCGCGATGTCGTTCTCGGGCATCCGCAGTGCGACGGTGCCATTGGTCTCACCCAGGTCCCACATCAGAGAGGACTGCGCGTGCAGCACCAGCGTCAGCGGGCCAGGCCAGAAGGCCTTGATCAGGTCCCGTGCGTAGTCGGGAACGTCAGCAGCCAGGCCATCCACCGTCTGGGTGCTGGGGACCAGCACCGGTAAAGGCATCCCGCGGTCACGCCCCTTGGCCGTCAGCACCGCGGCCACCGCATCGGAGGCGAACGCGTCGGCCCCCACGCCGTACACGGTGTCGGTGGGCATCACCACCACCTCACCACGACGGACGGCCTCCGCTGCGGCGGCGATGCCCTGGGTCAGGCCTTCGTCAGTCGTACAGTCAATTACCGGGCTCATCCGTCAGATCGTATACAGGCAGGTGTCGAGCGGCTATTCGCGACGGGCGGGGGTGCAGTCCGAACAGCCGGCTCAGGCAGGCAGACTGGAGCCTCCCACCAGGCAAGGAGTGCAGTGACCAGCGACGCGTTACAAGACCTCGATCTGCGGGGCACGGCTCTGCGCGAACGCCCAGAGCTCGGCGACGGCCCGCTGACCCTGGCTCGCTGCGACCTGAGCGGGGCCGATCTGAGGGGGCTTGACCTGCCCGGCTGGCAGTTTCACGGATGCACCCTGGACGAGGCGAGGCTGAACGGGACGAGTCTGGACTCCGCCAGGTTCATCGGCGGCAGCGCCCGGCGCGCGACCTTCCTGGACTGCGATCTTGCTGGTGCGCGTTTCGACATGGTGGATGCCTCGGACGCGCGTTTCGGCAACTCCCTGATGAGCGAGGCTGAGTTTCACGGGTGCCGGCTGATGGGAACGAGCTTTGAGGGCACGCGCGGCCTGGGCATGCTCCTGCAGGACTGCAACCTGTATGCCGCGAACCTGAACGGGTGTGCGCTGGGCAATGCCGCCCTGACCGGTCTGCGCCTGACCGAGGCCTCCCTGCGCGGGGCCGACCTGCGCGGCAGCGACCTCGCCGGTTCGGTTCTGGTCAATGCCGATCTCTTCCTCGCCAAGCTCAGGGACACCGACCTGCGCGGGGCCGATCTGGGGCCGGTCGACCTCGATCGGCTCAGTGCCATGTCGGGTGCCATCATCAGCCGGACCCAGGCCGAGCAGATCCTGGTCGAGGTGGCGAATGTCGTGGTGACTGACTGAGGGTGCCTCTGAACAGTGACTCTGAAGGGTGCCTCAGGTCAGCACCCGTGAAGAGCCGGCTGGTCAGCTCATCTGAAGGTTCGGCCGTTCGGACGCGCGGACAGCCGTGACGGCACGCGGGCGTCCGTTGAGGTCGTCATGATCCCGGACCTGCTGCCACAGGCCGGTCGTCGCCAGCGCCGACTGCACCGAGTCCCCTTGCACGTCGGCATGTTCCATGACGAAGAAGCCGCCCGGCCTCAGGAGCACCGCGGCCCGAGCGGCGACCGCGAGCGGGATCCGCAGACCGTCAGCGCTGCCGCCGTACAGGGCAACCTCGGGGTCGTGGTCGCGCACCTCCGGGTCGTTCGGGATCGCGCCCTGGGGGATGTATGGCGGGTTGCTGACCACCACGTCCACCGCACCCTCAAGCTCGGGGAATGCGGCGGTGGCGTCGCCAAGGCGGATGTCCACCTCGAGCCCGAGGTCGTCGCGGTTGCGGAGCGCCCAGGCATGAGCCAGCCCGGACAGCTCGACTGCGTGCACCTCGGCGTCCGGCACCTCGTCCTTGATGGCCAGGGCGATCGCGCCGGACCCGGTGCACAGGTCCACCACCACAGCCCCCTCGCCCGGCACACCCAGGGACGATGCCGGGTTCACTCCCGCAAACCCGGGGAGAGCGCCCAGCACGGTCCGCGGTACGGTGCCCGATTTCGACGAGCTGCCCCCCGGTGTGCGGAGGAAGTCGATGGCAAGGCCGGCGGTGAGCTCGGTCTCGAAGCGGGGCACGAAGACGCCCGGGCCCACCGAGAGCTCGAGCCGGCGGAAGCCCTGCCTGCCGGTGAGGTGCTGCAGCGGCACCCGCCGGGCGCGCTCGGCGACCAGGTCCTCGAACCCGTCCGGGACCGGCGCACCCAGGATCATCAGCTTGCGCACCTCGCCGGGGGTCGTCCTGAGCGCAGACGCCGCCAGGGCGATCGCGTCATGCTCGGCGCTGTCCACCCCGGCAGCCGACAGGGCCAGGGCGGCATCCCGGACGGCATCCCGCAGAGGCCTCACCGACCCGGTCCCCTGTCCTGAGCTCACAGACCTGAGGACCCGTCGGCGACGGCCGCCATCCGGGCGGCGTCGTCGGTGTCCACGGCTGACTGGACGACCGGGTCGAGGTCACCGTCCAGCACCATGTCCAGGTTGTAGGCCTTGTATCCGGTGCGATGGTCGTTGATGCGGTTCTCCGGGTAGTTGTAGGTCCGGATCCGCTCTGAGCGGTCGATCGTGCGGATCTGGGACCTGCGCTGGGCCGAGGCCACCGCGTCGGCCTCATCCTGGGCGAGCTGGTACAGCCGGGCCCGCAGCACCCGCAGGGCCGCCTCCTTGTTCTGGAGCTGGGACTTCTCGTTCTGGCAGGACACCACGGTGCCGGTCGGCAGGTGGGTGATCCGCACGGCCGAGTCGGTGGTGTTGACGCTCTGGCCACCGGGGCCGGACGAACGGTAGACGTCGACCTTGAGGTCGTTGGTGTCGATGGTGACCTCGACGTCGTCCACCTCCGGCATCACCAGCACGCCGGCGGCCGAGGTGTGGATCCGGCCCTGGGACTCGGTCACCGGCACCCGCTGCACCCGGTGCACCCCGCCCTCGTACTTCAGCCGGGCGTAGGGGGCGTCGGCCGGATCGGTGACGCCATGCGACTTCACCGACATCTGAACGTCCTTGTAGCCACCGAGATCGGACTCGGTGGCGTCGATGATCTGGGTCCGCCAGCCGCGACGCTCGGCATAGCGCAGGTACATCCGCAGCAGGTCCGCGGCGAACAGGGCGGACTCCTCACCGCCCTCACCGGCCTTGACCTCGAGGATGATGTCGCGGTCATCGTCGGGGTCGCGCGGAACCAGCAGCCGGCGCAGCTTGTCCTCGGCTGTGGTCAGCACCGCCTCCAGGGCAGGCAGCTCTTCGGCAAATGCCTTGTCCTGCGTCGCCAGCTCGCGAGCGGTGGTCGCGTCATCGCGGGCCGCGTGCCAGGCATGGTAGGCCGCCACGGTCGGCGCGAGCGCGGCATACCGCTTGTTGAGCCTGCGCACGACACCCTGGTCAGAGTGCACCGCGGGGTCTGCCAGCTGGGCCTCGAGGTCCGCGTACTCCTGCACCAACGTCGCAGCGGACTCCAGCATCTGGGGCACCTTCCCTGAACAGCTCGCATGGGTCAGACGGACGAACGGGCAAACAGCAACGCCGGCCCCGCGACCATGACAGTCGGGGACCGGCGTGCAGGGAAGCTACTTGTCGACCGTCTCGGCCTTCGCGACCTTTTCGACCTTCTTGCCGTAGCGCGCCTGGAAGCGGGCGATCCGGCCACCGGTGTCGAGGATCTTCTGCTTGCCGGTGTAGAACGGGTGACACTGCGAGCAGACGTCAGAGGAGATCTTGCCGCCGGGCACGGTGCTGCGGGTCTCGAACGTGTTGCCACAGGTGCAGGTGACCGTGACCGGAACGTAGGTGGGGTGAATGTCCTTCTTCAACGTGTGCTCCTTGATGTTGGGGCAGTGCCGGATCGAGTGCTCAGGACTCCTCGCACGCGGGAACCGGCTGCCAACACGCAATTGTGCCAGATCAGGCACGTATGCCGAAAACGCCCTCCGGCTGAGAATCATTCCCGACCCACGGCTGGGCCGGTCCGGGAAAGGTGAAACCCGCTCAGAACCAGCCTGAACGGGTTTCACCACACTAGGTCACCGGATGGATCCAGACCGGATCAGTCGTCCTCGTTCATCTGGATCGAGGAGGTCTTCTGGACCTGCATGAGGAACTCGACGTTGCTCTTGGACTTCTTGAGCCGGTCGATGAGCAGCTCGATGCCCTGCTGCTGGTCGAGGGCGGAGAGCACCCGGCGCAGCTTCCAGACGATCTTGAGCTCCTCGCCTGCCATCAGGATCTCCTCGCGGCGGGTGCCCGAGGGGTTGACGTCGATCGCCGGGAAGATACGGCGCTCGGCGAGGTGACGGGACAGTCGAAGCTCCATGTTGCCGGTGCCCTTGAACTCCTCGAAGATCACCTCGTCCATCTTGGAACCGGTGTCCACCAGCGCGGTGGCCAGGATGGTCAGCGAGCCGCCGTTCTCGATGTTGCGCGCAGCACCGAAGAAACGCTTCGGCGGGTATAGCGCGCTGGAGTCGACACCACCGGACAGGATCCGGCCGCTCGCCGGTGCGGCGAGGTTGTAGGCACGGCCCAGCCGGGTGATCGAGTCGAGCAGGATGACCACGTCGTGGCCCATCTCGACCAGGCGTTTGGCCCGCTCGATGGCCAGCTCGGCCACCGTGGTGTGGTCAGTGGCCGGACGGTCGAAGGTCGAGGCGATGACCTCACCCTTGACCGCGCGCTGCATGTCGGTGACTTCCTCAGGACGCTCGTCGACCAGCACGACCATCAGGTGAGCCTCGGGGTTGTTGGTCGTGATCGCGTTGGCGATCGCCTGCAGGATGAGGGTCTTGCCGGCCTTGGCCGGGCTGACGATCAGGCCGCGCTGGCCCTTGCCGATCGGGGCGATGAGGTCGATCAACCGGGTCGAGATGATGTTCGACTCGGTCTCCAGACGGAGGCGCTCCTGCGGGTAGAGCGGGACGAGCTTGGCGAAGTTGACGCGGTTGAGCGACTGCTCCGGCGTCAGGCCGTTGATGGTGTCCAGGCGGACCAGCGCGTTGAACTTCTGACGGGCCGGGATCTGCTCACCCTCACGCAGTGCCCGGACGGCACCGGTGACCGCGTCGCCCTTGCGCAGGTCGTTCTTCTTGACGATGCCCAGGGGCACGTACACGTCGTTCTCACCGGGCAGGTAGCCGCTGGTGCGAAGGAACGCGTAGTTGTCGAGCACCTCGAGGATGCCGGCCACAGGCACGAGCACGTCGTCCTCGCTGACCGTCTCGATGGCTTCGCTCTGGCCCTGGCCACCCGAGCTCTCGCCCTGGCCACCGCCACGGCGCTTGCGGTCGCGGCTGCGCTGACGGTTCCGGCGGCGACCGCCGGGCGAGTCCTCGTCCTGGTCGTAACGGCCACGGTTGTCGTTCTGGCCGCCCTGCTGACGGTTGTCGTTCTGGCCGCCCTGCTGACGGTTGTCGTTCTGACCGCCCTGCTGACGGTTGTCGTTCTGACCGCCCTGCTGACGGTTGTCGTTCTGACCGCCCTGCTGACGGTTGTCGTTCTGACCGCCCTGCTGACGGTTGTCGTTCTGACCGCCCTGCTGACGGTTGTTCTGACGGCCG